>CAZZDZ010000555.1:0-3435 GCA_964652675.1 uncultured Pirellulaceae bacterium | reverse complement strand
CCCCCGTCCCCTTTTAGCTCCCCTCCACTACTCCGTACCGCTGACCGCGATATTGAAGTTGGGAATTGTCCCCGGCTTTTGAGTCGTTGGATGCTGTTGGTCGTCGGTCAGCAAACGAACTTTTTCGCCGATACTTAACTCCAACTCCGTTAGTGAAATCATGCCATCACCGGTCACATCCGTCTTGCGTTGCTTCAGCGATTCCAGCAGAGCATAGGTGAACGCACCATGTCCCCATTCATCACTTTCTTGGCTCTCTTCGCGTGGCGTGCTGCTGGCAAACAGAATCGCGCCGATCTCTCCTGAAACCAAGTCGGTCCAAGGGTCGCGAATTGCGCCAAAGCCTCGGGCCGCTCCGGCATGACAAGTGTCTGCAAACAACAGGATTTTGCAAGGCATATCCTTGATCGCACTTTCAATTTCGGTGTAGGCCAACGCGGTGCTCCGCAAGCGTTTTACGTCGGTCTCGTAGTTTGCAAAATAGAAGTTGTTTCGCGGATCGTAAACGCCGTGGCCCGAAATGAAGATGACCGCAATGTCGTCGGGTTCTACTCTCTCATACAGCCAATCCATTCCATCTTGGATTCCCGATCGCGTGGCCTGCTTGTCGGTCAGCACTTTTGATTCCACTTCCCGATAAAACTTGCCCTGTTGTGCCTTTAAGGCTTTGTTGAAATCGATCGCATCTATAGCAGAAAACTGAAGGTCGTAGTCGTCATTCAGGTAGTCCGAGACGCCGATCGCCAGCAATAGCATGCGAGGTTTTTTGGAGCTTGCTGCGGGCTGTCCTTTTCGCGTCAGCGTGATGGTTTTTGGTGTGCTGGAAGCTGATCGATTCGTCGCAATAACGGAAATACTCGACTCGCCCACGGGCACGTCGATCGTCTGTGTTAGCGTCATGCTTCCGTCCGCGTGCTTTGCCGGTCGCGCTGTGTTTGCGGAAGCCGGCCGCCCGTCGACCAAGATCACAATCGACTTTACCGGTACGTTGCTCTGTGGTGTCGCAGTCACCGTCAATTTGACTTGCTCCGTTGCGACGATACCGCCGGAAGGTATTCCCGTTACGCTGATCGCAGGCGGTAAAACATTTTGAAAACTCTGCTGCTCGCGCAGGTCCACTGGTGACGTCCTGTTCGATCCACCAACGGAAGCAGCACTAGTCTGCGCCGACGCGGCATCGCTACGACCGCCTAGGATTGCGTCAATGACTTGTTCGATAACGTCTGGCCGATAAAGCGTTTTGCGAAGTTGATGAGCGGTGAAATAGTCGGCCGATTCGTCTGGTCCACGGTTCACGTTCCAGCCGATCAGATCATGCCCGCCGGGCGACGCGTCGTAGTACCCCTCGGGCGTGAACAAGATCCAATCGTCCTTGCGAGTTTTGAAAAACGTCAGCACAGGTTGAACGTTTGACAATCCCTGCAAAGGTGATTGCGTCAGTTGAATGGTTGTGTTTCGAAGCTGATCCCCACGAATGTACTGAATGTCAACGGAGTCACCCGAATTGTTCCCTGACAAGTTGTGGATGTAAGATTGAAGAAACAAAGGCGCGGCTTGGCCGTTGAGTGTCACCACGCGATCACCCACTTGTAAATCTCCGGATTGCTGAGGAGAAGAAATCTTGCTGATGGAAATCCCTTTGACGAGGGACTGGATTGTTTCAGGAATTTGTGCATCGAATGGCAATCCACCAAGTTGACGTTTCGCAAAATCACTCTTGCGATAAACACATACAGTTCCATCAGTCCAAGCAACCGTCACAAATTTGCCGTCGGCAGTCAGGTTAATATCCGACGCCACAGACCCATTCCCATCACTGGCAAAAGCGATCGTGGCGCCCTGAACGGGTTTGCCGCTGGCGGCGTTAATCGCGTCTACTTTGCACATCGCAGAGTAACCCTGGAACAACAACGTTTCTCCAGGTCGGTTTCCCTTTGCCAATGCAAAGCTAAACAGCGGCTGGTTGATTGGTTGCGTGCTATACGCGACTTGGTTCGCAACGCTGACGCTTACGAATTTTCCTGCGTTGTTGCGTGATGATCGCCCACTAAGATTCCCCTCGGTGACTCGAGCGCGCGGGAAATTACCGCTTGGTCGCTTCACGTAACGGCGTTTTCTAAGGTCAAAGCCCTGGGTCAAACTCGCGTAATCGTTGACCTTCCAGTTCGCGCCAGAATTGGGTTGCTGGCCAAACGCCAACACTCCGGATCCTTGATCTAGCGAAGCCGCGTACGTCGATCGCGAATTGGATCGGGACCGAAAAAGAAGTTTGCCAGTATCGGAACTGATCACGTGCACAACGCCCGATCCATCGCCCAATGCGACGCGACTGGCATCGTGTGACATCGTGATATCCGATGTTCCCCAACTTAATCCATCGTACCTAGCAGTCGGTCGATCACTTTCCCCAGAGTAAATTTCACAACTATAGACATCGTGACCATTCTTCTTTGACAGGTATGCCATCGCCATTTTTCGGGCAGTGATGCTACCACGATGGCCGAACAAACTAAATGAATCGTCTCCTGCGTGATAGCTCTGATAGCGGTCAGTGAATCGGTCATACCATTGCAATTCGGGATGGGCATCAATGTCCACTTCCTTTTTCTGTTCTTCATCGTAGGCCGAGTGGAATAAAGGCAGTACATAGAAGCGATTGGAACCATAGTACTGGCCGCCTTGTGGCACCCACGGAGTCCCAAAAAACTCTTCCAACTCGTCGTCTACTTCAGCCTCTGGTGCGATCACGGCCTCATTGAACTTGCGGTTGCGCCAATCAAAATTGACGTACGTCACCTGTTCCGTGTACTGACCATCTTTGGCAACTAGGCCAGTCGCAACGAAAGTAAGTAACCGACCGTCTCCCGTGAAAGTCAACTGTCTTGCTGAGCGAGAACCGAACGAGACCCCGTTTCCCAACTGATCTAGATCTTCTGGGTCGCCCCACAGTCCTTCAGTGGAATCCAAGGCGTCCAGTTGACACGTTTTTAAATACGAACCGTGATTTGTTCTGACTCCGATGACCAGCGTCGTGTCCGACGGATCGACCGCCATCGACGTGATCATGCCGGACTCGCCACGTCGAAAGCAATGGATCGTATGTTTCAATTCCCCAGTGTCCACGTCCCAGATACGAATCTCTGTATCAGTGCTTGCAAACACAAATTCACCTTTTGCCGATAACGCGAGAGCGCGAATTTGACTATTGAACGCCCCGGTGTCGACAACCAACTGTGGAGTGGATCGTACGGTCAATTTCTCGGATTCTACGGAAGGTTCCGCTCCTAGGATCAATCCACTCGGTTTGGCTGGTGCAGCCTCCAGCACTACTTGTGCGCTGCATCGTTGAAAGAAAACGCAGCCGACCAATAGCGCGCAAACAACTGTCAAAACCAAACGTTTTTCTTGAATCACAGAATAGAATCCCACTTTGAA
>CAZZDZ010000554.1:0-3446 GCA_964652675.1 uncultured Pirellulaceae bacterium | reverse complement strand
GCGGAACCATCTGCAGAACCGGTTGCTGCAACGGCTCCCAAACCACAGGCATCGCCTGCACCAGCGACACAGGCACCATCGTCACCTGCACCGCTGTCTCAGGCGGCTCGAAAAGGTGGTCCATTGGCTGCCAGAGGGCTGGGCGTCGCCAAACCTGCTTCGCCGACAGTTTCTGCCGAACAGTTGCTTGCCCAAACCGTTGACAAGCCTCCGGCACCAAAGAAAAAGAAACACAAAGTCAAAACCTCCGGTGTCACCGGTGGCAACACGGCGCCAAAAACGCCACGAATCAAAGTCGCCGTGCCAAGTCTTCGACAAGATCTGTCGGATGATTTGCAAGCCGAATTGGATGCCGAACTCGCGGCGGCCGACATTGACGAATTGCTCGGCGGCGCGGCGGGGATGCCCGATCGCAAAGAACCGCTCGAAGACGGCCAGCGCGTTAACGGTCAGATCATCAAAATTCATTCCGACAGCGTTTTCATCAACTTGGGCGGACCCGATCAAGGCGTGTTGCCGTTTGAACAGTTTACGGGCGAAGAGCCGGTGCCAGGGCAAAACGTCGAAGTCGTCGTTCGCGGGCTCAACGCCGAAGACGGTTTGTATTCGCTGTCGATTCCCGGCGCATCGGTAACCGTCACGGACTTTGGAGACCTGCAAGAAGGTGCGGTTGTTTCTGCGTCGATCACGGGCCACAACAAAGGTGGCTTGGAATGCAAAGTCGGCGGCATCGAAGGGTTCATTCCGATTAGTCAAGTGACGGAATACCGCGTCGAAGACTTAACCGAGTTCGTCGACCAAAAAATGTTGTGCCTAGTGACCGAAGCTAACGTCAGCCGCGGGAACTTGGTACTCAGTCGACGCGCGATTTTGGAACGTGAACGCGAAGAAAAACGCAAAGAACAACTGGCCAACATGGAACCCGGCCAAGTGATGGACGGGATCGTACGGACGATTAAAGATTTCGGTGCCTTTGTCGACCTGGGCGGTTGCGACGGTTTGATTCACATCAGCAAACTCAGTTGGGATCGAGTCAAGCATCCGAGCGAATTGCTTGAAATCGGACAAAGTGTCTCCGTGATGGTCGATACGGTTGACAAAGAAACTGGCAAAATCGGGCTTTCGTATCGCGACTTGCAAGAAAACCCGTGGGATACCGCCGAAGCAGAATTCAACGTCGGCACTTTGTGCAAAGGGAGCGTGACGCGGATCGCTAACTTTGGGTGCTTTGTGCGTTTGGCCGCAGGAGTCGAAGGGCTCGTGCATATCAGCGAGATTGCTCACCATCGAGTGACACGTATCGATTCGATCGTGAATGAGGGCCAAGAGGTTGAAGTGAAAGTGCTATCGTTTGACCGTGAAGCTCAGAAAATCGGGCTGTCGATGAAGGCTGCCCAACAGGCGCCCGAGTCAGCTACATCAAGCAAGCCCGAGGAAGTAGAAGAGCCGGTTCGCGAGCCCGTTATCAAACCATCACACGATGGCCCGCTAAAAGGCGGAAACAACACTGCAACCGGTGGAGAGAAGTTCGGGTTGCGTTGGTAGTTGTGGCTAGGAATTTTGTTCCGTTATCAAACGCAACAGCTGCGGGATAAATTTTCTTAGCGCCCGCGAACGGTGGCTGATCGCTCGCTTGACTTCCAAATCTAGCTCGGCGAACGTCTTGTGGTATTCGCGGATCTCGAAAAGTGGATCGTACCCGAATCCGGCCGAGCCACTTCGTTCGAACCGAATGCGCCCGCTGCAGCGCCCGTGTGTTTCCAGTTGGATATTGCCGTCTGGATCGGACAACGCGATATAAGAATTGAACTGGGCGTCGCGTTTTTCTTCGGGCACATCTTTCAATTCAGCCAACAACTTGTCGTTGTTCGCTTCGTCGTTGCCATGTTCGCCAGCGTATCGGGCTGAATAGATACCCGGTTCGCCTTTGAGGGCGTCCACGGTCAGCCCACTGTCTTCGGCACAAACCCAGCGTCCCAGATGCTTGGCCTGTTCGCTTGCTTTTAAAGCTGCGTTTTCGGTGAATGTTGATCCCGTTTCGTCCACATCGATCGAATCGGGGATTTCGGCCAGCGAAGTCAGTTTGATCAGATCGGCAGGAAGCAAAAGCTGCAGTTCGATCAGCTTTTTTGCATTGTTTGTTCCTAAGACTAAATCAAACATATCGTTGTCTAACGCATTCCGAATCGAGGAGCATAAAGGCTTCGCTTGGACGCTTTGGGTACTGCGATTGGAGTCGGCTGGATGTCAAACGGCACCAACGCGGCGTGGTTCGCTGCGATCCCATTTCGGCCAGGAACAGTACGGGCATGCTGAGCATTAAAGGCACTGTATTTTTGCATCACACGCAGAATCTCTGGCGAATACTGAAAACTGCCGTTGGGCAACTCTCTTCCAAGTGTCTCAAAGCTACCAACCGTTACCAAACTGCGGTAGCGGTCATGGAACTGATAGGCTTCTTCGCCATCAGCACGCAGCTTTCGCAAAACCTTGACCGCATCGGCTGCGTATTTGTCCAGACGTTTGGCACTTGGCACAAAGTCCTTTTCTTGTTTTCCATCGACGATCGTTCCCAGGCCCTCGAACGTGCACACTGTCACGGTGTAGTTGCCATTGTTTTCCAGTAGATTGAATTCCTTAAATGCTCCGTCGCCGTTTAACTGGCGAACGAACGAATCTACTTTGGGTGCCGAAAAATACTCTTCGGGCAAAAGCGGATTGCTGGTTACAAATGCATTTCTCATTGGGCCTCGTTTCGCCCCTTTCCGCGAGCTGAACAAGCTGTGCTTGACTGCTTGAATCGTTGTTGCGGGATTCAGCATGTTTGTTTCCTGACGCACCTCGTTGATATCTTTGTAGATCGACAACTGAAATGTCTTCAACCGTTCAAGGTCACGGTCGACGCTGGGGTGGTCGACTCGATCGTACTCACCTACCAGCACAGCGTAGGCTTCGTATTCGTAGGCATTGGCGTGTCGCATGCGTCGAGTTCGAGAACCGGCGTCATTGAGGGTTTTGGTGAAGTCGAATTCCTTCTCATAGATGTAGGCAGGCAGACGCAATTCGCGGCGAATCTCTTCGACTGCTCGTTGAGCACGACTCTTGGCATTTTCGCCAACAAACGTGGTTGCCAAAATCATCCAAGGGCCGTCTTCTTTGGCCAATTCGTAGGCGACGTTTTTCAATTCCGATGAAACGTCACGTCGAAACACTTTACGCAAAAACGACGAAGGCGATTGGGCGCTGGCCGCCGGGATACCCACCCAAGAGCATCCGATGGTCAGAACAACGAGACTAGTGATGTTTCGGCGAAAGTTTGCAGAGATCATCCGTGAATTCCGTGCGCAGTGAGGTCATCCAAGTCCGTGAAGTAACACATGCAACCGACAGACGGAAAGGCCGGAATGAATCCCCCGGCAGAAATTGCCACTTTCATGAATAAAACT
>CAZZDZ010000553.1:0-3465 GCA_964652675.1 uncultured Pirellulaceae bacterium | reverse complement strand
TTGACGACTTCCGCTACCGAAAAAATCAAGGAAAATAACTGCCAAAAACTAAGACTACCCCAAAACAAAAACAACCGGAACAAGTGCCGGGAAGACGATATAGGCAAACCGCATCCTTGTATGCATGCGGTTGATTTTTCTCATTGCGGGGCCCAGCGATTCACGAAGATCTCGGACGGTTTGGCTGGACTGCTGAGCCAAACGTTCTTTGGACACATTCTTTGGCTCCAATCCCACCATGTTTTCAACATCACTTGCGATGATGTGACAAAGCATCAGAACGTTCCTCTCAAGTGAATCGCCCCCATTTGGGAAAGCCTTCATCATCCCAAAGCTACTGCGGCTCAGTTCGTCCATCACCCGGGCGGCCGTGTGCCGACCTTTGGCGGCCCCATGGCGTGAGCCGGCGTCAGCCATGGGCGAGGGTTGTGTCGGCCTGCGGCCTAAAAAATCATAGCCTCTCCGCTCTTTTGTTCCGAATACTGATTCTATCTGGTGGCTGACGTCTTCAGATGGCGTTATGTCGGGCTCCGGCCTTTTCGCTGGGCGTTGCCAAGCGGGGCGAACAAGCCAACACTGGCGGTTTCTCTTTGACGCTTCCACTGGTTTTTTCCATTTCTTCTCCGACACTTATCCCGAAGCAGCCTGGAAAAAATACGCTGCCCAAAACCGACACGTCGTCCCAACCTGCGCGGCTGTACGATCGTAACTTCGCGCTCGCTATCCTTAGCCAAACTTGCTTTGTGATCGCGAACACGTTGATGGCGCACTACGCACGCTGGATCGATTTCTTGGGCGGCGACCTTGCTCAGATCGGTTGGGTGATGGGAGTCGGAGCAACACTGGGTTTGGTATTACGTCCATGGATGGCGCAGTGGATGAACCGACTGGGCGCACGTACGATGTGGGGAATCGGCTACGGCGTTTTTGCCGCAGCCTCTCTATCGAACCTTTTGCTGCACGACCTGACGATCGGAATCTATTTGGTGCGGTCCGCAATCGTACTGGGCGCGGCGATCGTGTTCGCCAGCGGGATCACCTATATCTCGCAGATCGCGCCAGACAATCGCCGCTCCGAAGCGATCGGGATTCTGGGCGTCGGCGGCTTTCTTGGAATGATGCTGGGGCCATTCCTGGGAGACCTTTTCTTGGGAAGCGAAGCTGAACGCAGCCGAGATGATTTCGTGCTGTTTTTTGTTGTCGCAGCGGCCCTGAACATTTTGCCTGTCATCATCCTGCTGTTCATTCGAGCGCCCGCACGATCAACAGCTCACGTTACGATTCGGTTGTCCGAGTTTGTGGGGACGGTTCGTCGCTATTGGCCCGGTTCGATCCTGTTGGTTGACATGGCATTCGGCGTTTGTATGACGGGACCATTTGTTTTCGTCGCCAGTTTCATTGACAGCGAACCGCTTGTCATACCGGGAGTGTCGGTGCTTGGTTTGTTCTTTTGGTTTTATGCTGGCCCGGCGATCGTGATCCGCATCGCCGGACGTCGCTTGCCCGAGATCGTTGGTGATCAACGATTGCTAACGATCGGTGGCCTGTTCATGTCCAGCGGGATGTTCGCGTTTGCGATGGTTGGCAGCGGGAATGCGTGGACTATCGTTGTGGCGGCTCTTTTGGGCGGTATCGGTCACGCTCTGATGTTCCACACGATGACATCGCTGACGATTGCAACATTTCCCAGCGAAGTTCGCGGGACCGGTTCAGCCCTGGCACTGATGGCGTTGGATATCGGGACCATCGCGGGAGCCCCAATCCTTGGGCAAGTCGGTGACCGGTTCGGTTTCAAAGCACTTTTTGCGACCATCGGAGTCGTCTGCCTAATAGCGACTTTGGCCCACAGCAAGCATCAGGCGAGAGACCCCGATAAGGCGACGTGATTGATCAATATTCCACATTCCGCCCTCCACGAGCGGCAATTGCTGTTCATTTTGAATCGCAAATCGGCCGATAAACCTTGTTCACATGGTCGGTTAATTTGCCGTAGACCGCGCAAATCACGATCCCGGGAGCTTCCCAGCGCGTTTCGGCGGCAAAAACAGCCAGAAAACATGCCGATTTTGCGGCTTGGAACCCTTTCTGGGCTGCGAAAATTTTGTTTAGATGTCTACACTGTGTGACCCAAGTAAACTCACTTTTGAACATTTTCGATATGGACGACCAATGATCCGAATGCAGGTTCGCGACCGCGAAACCATCCAAGAAGCCGTAAGACGATTTCGTAAACTCGTTGAGCGAAGTGGGTTGAAGAAAGAAATGCGCCGCCGTCAGTACTACGAAAAGCCAAGCGAAATCAAGCGCCGTAACAAAATCCGCGCTGAACGACGCCTAGCCCGTGAACGACGATTGGCTGCTGGTCGCCGCTAAGATCGCGATCCAACACAAAACAAGTCATCAACGACGGCAATTAGCCGTCGTTCTTTTTTGCGCCGAGTTATCTCGCCTCAAAACGTTTCTCTTTGCCAATGCACGCTGCATCTCGGTTTCTTCGTCTCTCGCCAACCGCGTACGCGTGGGTTTTCGTCGCTGTTCTTTCACTACCGATCCCATTTGCAAATTGTGTCGTCGCCCAAGAATTGACGGCAGCGGATGTTTTTCGGGCTTGGCGAGGCCGGCAAGGACGAACCGAAAGCCTCCATTGTCGTGTGACGGTGCTGGCAAACTATGCCGCTGGTTCTCAGTTGGTTCCTGGTGAGCAAGAACCGCTACCGGTGACGTCGCGATCCAGCAAGCGAGCCGCCGAGCTGTTTTTGAGTGGGCCAGCGAAGTGGAGGATTGATCATCAAGGCAACCAATTCCACCGGCGGCTGGGTCGAATGTTGGAGTTTGATCTGACTCGTGTGACCGATGGCAATCAGTACCTGCTGAACGAACGCGGGTACGACAAGGTTACCGATTGGCAGCCACAACCACGGATCTATTCGTCACCGAGAACTTTTCGGCAAGAGCTATATTGGAATGACGTAACGTTTGCGCCTGTCCTTTTGCACTACCGTCCGTTTAATTCAATGTTGTGTCCGTTTGTTGAACAGACATACGTTATCGATCCAAAACGCAAGACTATCAATTCCCATCAATGCGTGCTGCTACAGCCCAGCCATACCGCACCGTTTTCCGTGCGCAAGTACCGCTACTGGGTTGCCGAACAAATGGACATGAGTGTCGTCCGGATCGAGCGTGTGATGAACGGTGCGGTCGAGTGGCAATACGATATCGAAACGGTTAACCAAGACGGTCAATGGCAACCAAAGTCGTATGTGATCCGACGAATGCAAGAAGGCGAAATGGTCGAGTTTTCGAAAGTGACCATTACGGATTTGAAACTGAATGGCCCAGTTGCGGACGAACTGTTTAAGGTCGCACCTTAGAGTTGCAGAAGGCAATCGCCATGATCGAAAGGCCGTATTTATTGTGGCCGAACGCTCCGCGGTCGGAGCGCAGAGAACCGACCGCGGAGCG
>CAZZDZ010000552.1:0-3490 GCA_964652675.1 uncultured Pirellulaceae bacterium | reverse complement strand
TATCGCCCTGCGGCTCAGTTGCGCTCGTCAACCGCGGTTACTAAATCAACAAGCCCAATAAGACTTACGCTACGTGTTTCACGAGGCTGAAGTGATCAGTGTCTTGGTTCACGGTGCCAGAGCTTGCGGACGAAAAAGTCTTGTTGGCGGCGTTTTGCATAAGGATGACTGGCGGATCCGTGGCCAGCGCCGGGGACAAGCAGTTGCTCGAAATCAATGTCCGCTTTTATCAAGGCGTCAATCACTTGAGTTGTACTGGCTGGATCCACATTGGAGTCCAGTTCGCCCCAGATCAACATCAAGTCGCCTTTGACACGATGGGCTTGAGTCACGTTTGATTGTTCAACATAGTGTGGACCGATTGGCCAGCCCATCCATTGTTCATTCCACCAGATCTTGTCGACTCGATTATCGTGACAACCACAATCGGCTGATGCAGCTTTGTAAAAATCACCATGTGTGATCAACGCCCGCATCGCACTTTGGCCGCCCGCCGAACCACCCCAAATCCCGACTCGACTGATGTCCATTTCGGGGCGATCCTTTGCGGCCGCTTTGATCCACGCAACTCGATCAGGAAACCCGCTATCGCCAAGGTTCTGCCAGCAAACATCGTGAAATTCCTTACTTCGATGACTCGTTCCCATTCCGTCTAACTTCACGACGATGAATCCAAGCTCCGCCATCTCCGCAATGTGGTTGTGCAGCCCAAAGCTCTTTGGCGCAAACGCACTGTGCGGTCCCGCATAGATAGATTCCAGTACTGGGTAGCGTTTCTTGGGGTCGAAGTTGGTGGGACGAAAGATCATTCCGTAGATGTCGGTCTCGCCATCGCGGCCTTTTGCCACAAATCTTTCGGGCATTTGCCATGGAGTTGCCAGCAGCGCAGATGCGTCGGCATTTTCCAATTCACAAATCAATTCGCCGGTTTCGCATCGACGCAGCTCCGTTACCGGTGGCAGATCGATTCGCGAATAGGTATCGATCAAGTACCGTTTGTCGTCCGTGTAACGCCAGCGATGGCTACCATCACCCTTGGTGATCCGTGTCAGGTTCGTGCCATCAAAATCGATGCGAATTAGATGAACCTGATAAGGATCCTGTTCCGGATCGATCCCGCCCACTTTCAACCAAAGCTGCCGATTCGGTTCGTCCACCGATTCCACTTCGCGAACCACCCATTGACCCGATGTGATTTGGTTCTTGATTTCACCGGTTGTCTGATCGATCAAGTACAAATGGTTCCAGCCGTCTCGTTCGCTCATCCAAATCAGTTCGTTCGTGTCATCCAGTCGATGCAGAAACTGTTTTTGTGAATAGCAAACGAACGTATCGCTCGTTTCGTCAACGACGGTTCTGGCTACACCCGAGTCAGCGTCCACCGAAACGACTCGCAAAACTTGGTGCCCTCGCTGGTTGTACACGAACGAAAACGATTTGCTGTCGGCGTGCCAACTTAGATTGCCGATATCAAATGGATTGTCAAACAGAGTGTCGTCGACAACGATCGGGTTAGATTGATCGACACTGAAAAGAACCGGGCGCGATTTATCCAGTTCGTCGCCAGGTTTGACGTACGTGATCGTTTTCAGTTTGCCGTGAATGGATTTCCTGGGCGCCGAATCGACCATGTTGATTCGGCGTTCGATCGCGTCAATCGTTTTCATGACGACGAAGTGCTTTGAATCGGGCGACCAGTAAACGCGACCACCATACCCGTTCGCTTCGGTGCCATCGTCGGTTAAGTCAACCGAGTCAGAATCGCGCTGAACCAGTTGCACATTGTGATCTCTTAGCGAAACCATCCAATTTCCGTCAGGTGATCGGTTTCGGTTGGGTCGGCGAGACCGGTTCCGTTTCTGGGGTTCCTTTCCGCGTGGTTTGGTCGTTTCTTTGTTGACGTATGCTGATTCCGTCCAAGCGTCTGCGACAAACGCCGCGACCATTTCGCCGCTTTCGTCTTGGGCGATCCAAGCATGCCCGACATAGCTGCTTTGATAAAAAGATTCACCGGGTTTGACTTTGCCGTAAGACCGACGTGTCCCATTGGCTCGCACCCAGAAAAGTTCTAACGCTTGATCCAGCTGATTATGGAGACAAAAGGGCGTCTGCTGGCCACCTTCGGTGCTTCGCCTGATTTCATCCAACGGTTTCAGGCCAACGGTTTTCAAGTCCCCGGTCACAGATTTTGGATCCAACTTTTCTAACGGTCCACTTGGTAAATCGAATCCCCATACACTGCCAGCGAAACGAAATCTGCATTTGTCTTGGTTAGGTTCAAAGTTCAGCGATTTGATCTGAATCCGATTTGGTTTGACATCGCGTTTGGTAGCCTTGCTGAGCTTTGTCGCCAAAGCGGTATGGTCAAACGCCAAGTGGCGTTGTTTCTTTGTTGCATCAACCAGAACAAACTCGTGCGAATCAGCGGCCGTTTTGACTTGATACCAAAGTCGGTCCGCGTCGATCCAATTCGGTTGAACCTTGTCACGAAACAATCGGTTTTGCGTTCGGCGATTGTAGGATTCCGAACGAGCATAATCTTCGCTGGATCCTTGAGCAGACGCGACCTGAACGTTCGGCACGACCGAAGCACAAATGAAAATTGTCGCAAAACAGCAAAGGCAAATCGTTCGGCAAAACGCAGTCATGAATAATCCGGCAAAATGGTATGCAATGGAGCCAACATCTTAATCGAAAGCCAATGCCCTGAACATTTTGGTTACAAGCTGTCTCCTGCTATACGACTTGTCGCCAATGGTTCGGTGCGCGATACTTGGTTCTGCGTTCGTGGGACTTTGGAGTGACTTCCGCGCGAGCATTTAGAGCTTTTTAGCCCGTCGCTTCTACCTGTTTTTTGGCAAAGGCTCATCCACGAAGGGGTCATTATTGGGGCCGATGGTGACATCCAAATTGGGTTTTCGTTGGCGTAGTCTTCGCATTGACTCGCCAGCATCCTCAAGCCTAGGGATACACAAGGTTTCCAAATTCGGCAGGTCGACCAAGCTGTCAATGGTGGCTTGGGTGATGCTGGTATCACAAAGAGACAAAGACTCTAAATTCGTAAACTTCGGTTTGCAAAGAAAGAAGCCGTCGTCGATCTTTTTACAACCATCAAGAGACAGATACTCTAGTCGGGAAAGAAACTGATCGCTGAGAGCTTCTCGGAGCGATGGTGATTCAAGCGAAGGGATATCGACATCTAGTATCGTTGCACACGTCAATTGACGCTGGTGCTGCGCGACCAGCATTAGTTCGTCGGTCGAATCAACATAAAGATTTTTGGGTTGCCAGAAGTAGAGTTCAGGCGATCTTGTGGCACATAGCACTTGTGTTAGCCAATGCGGTTTATCGTCAACGTACTCATACACACTTACTGATCGAGAAATGGTGTTCTCAAGATCCGATGAGCGTCGATACCGAATGAAGACGTCTGAAAGTGGAATTGCCACCAGCACTGCGAAAATCAACAGTGATCGAATACCAAAACGTA
>CAZZDZ010000551.1:0-3494 GCA_964652675.1 uncultured Pirellulaceae bacterium | reverse complement strand
CTCCGGTGGCCGACACCAGCCATCGGTCTCTTGTCCAACTCATCAAGACAAGCGAGCTCAACCAACGGAGCGGGCCTGGGTACGGTTCTGTTCATTCCGCGATTGCTTTGGCGGTAACAGGTGGTTTAGTGCTCAACTCTGGATTGCCAATCTTGAAAGGCACTTTCGTTGGGCCGAGCTCGGTCTCTCTTATGGATAATTGCCTGCGCAAGTCCCAATTGATTCTGTAATAAAAACGGGGCATTATTTGTTACATAATGGCTCGCAAGAAATCACAGGAAAGCATCGAATCGACTATCTTTTCCCGCATCAAACGCCGGGGACGCGGTACCGTCGTGCTTCCATCGCATTTCATTGACATTGGCAGCCGAGAAGCAGTCGGGGTCTCGCTGCATCGCCTTGCCAAAGCGGGCGATATTCGGCGAATTGCACGAGGCGTGTATGACTACCCAAGAACTCATCCAAAGCTGGGTATGCTTTCTCCCGAACCGGACAAAGTTGCTCAAGCGATTGCTGACCGTGACCAAACAAAGATACAGCCATCGGGTGCCTATGCAGCCAATTTGCTGAGACTGTCCGATCAGGTTCCCGCGCGGCTGGTTTACTTGACCGACGGAACAGCACGCATCATCACCATTGGCAAAATGACGATCCAGTTGCGCAAGACGACTCAGCGGAACATGGCGACTGCGGGACGATTAAGTGGACTGGTTATTCAGGCGTTTCGACATTTGGGGAAGCAGCATATTACTCCAGCACGAATTCAGGTTTTGAAGAAACGAATTCCGTTAAAAGAACGCAAACGTTTACTGCGCGATTTAAAACTTGCTCCGGTTTGGATGCATGCTCACTTTCGCGATCTGGCAGAGGACGCGTCAGCATGAATCTCCGTCTTTCGAAATAATCATGGATCAACTGACATAATCGCCGAGACAAATTCCAGTGGGTGTCCGGTACGAGACGCAGTAACACCATTGCACCTCAATTTGCCAGCCACGAAAGTGGCGACAGCATATAGGGGCATTAGCCCAAGGTTGCGGCGCCTCCCCTTCCGTTTTTCCGGCCTTCATCGCCGCCGCTGGCGGCGATGAAGGCCGGAAAAAACGAGAGTTGGCGGGTAGTGTCTCGAACCCCATGCTGATGCATGGGGCTATATGCTGTCGCGGCTTCGCCGCTTCAAAACGAACGTGACGGGCTACCATTTCTTCAGCCATCACCTTAAAAAACTGGTTGATTGCCAATTCTTGGCTCAACTCTTGAAAAGAAACCTACCGATAGGTAGGTTGGTGGGATGGCGAGCAAAGATACACGAACGAAAATCATGGATGTCGCGCAGGATCTGATCCAACGTCGAGGTATCAATGGCATGAGTTTCCAAGATATCAGCGATGCTGTCGAAATCCGCAAACCAAGCATTCACCATCACTTTGCCAGTAAACAGGATTTGGTGGAGGCGCTTTTGACCAGATACCGGTCGGAGTTTGGATTGCTGTTAAGCGGGATCTTGGCGTCCAAAGCAAAAGCACGCAGAAAGCTACAACGCTACGGCGCTTTGTTTGAAAACACCTTGCAGGAAGGCAACCAGGACAAGTCGTGTTTGTGTGGCATGTTGGCTGCCGAATTGCACAGCCTTGGTGATGGGGCAGCTCTTTCAGTCAAAGGATTCATGCAAGATAACTTGACCTTTTTGACCAAGGTTCTCAAAGAAGGACGTAAAGATGGATCGCTTGCCATTCGCGGCAGCGTCGAAGATGTAGCCAGTATGGTGCTGGCTGCTCTGGAAGGCGGATTGCTTGTCGCTCGCGCCGATGGCGGACCGGAACAGTTGTCAGCCATCATTCGAAATCTAGTTGGTTTTCTTACGGCCAGGCCGTAAGTTTTTTTAATCCTGCTGCCTACCTACTGGTTGGTAGCGTCAATGAAGAGAATACAAATGAGTGATTCAACACAGAAGCATGCTTTGATCGTCGGTGGTTCTAGCGGAATGGGAAAAGAGAGTGCGAAGCGGCTTTTGGCTGCCGGTCATTCCGTTTTGCTGCTTGCCCGCAACGCAGAAAAGCTGCAAGCGGCGAAAGACGAATTGTCACCACTGGGTGATGTGAAAACCGTCACCGTCGATCTCTACGACGACGCTCAGGTGGACGGATTCATTCAATCGATCGGCGAAAACAAGGAACATATCTCCTATTTGGTCAACGCCGCCGGTGCGTTTTGCCCAAAACCATTTCTCGAGCATGATCGCAGTGACTTTGACACCTATCACGATCTGAACCGCAGCCTGTTCCTGATCACCCGGGCGGTTGCCAGCAACATGAAAGCACATGGAGGTGGCTCGATCGTGAACATCGGTTCGATGTGGGCCAAGCAAGCTGTCAAAGCGACACCATCGTCGGCCTATTCGATGGCCAAGGCAGGATTGCACGCATTCACACAGCATCTGGCCATGGAGCTTGGCGAGTTTGGCATTCGAGCCAACGCGGTTTCGCCTGCGGTTGTTGTCACACCGATCTACGGTTCGTTCATTGATCCGGACAAGATTGAAGAGACGCTACAAGGCTTCAACGGATTCCATCCGATCGGGCGAATTGGGAATGTCGGAGACATCGCGGACGTCGTCGAACTGTTGCTCTCGGAAAAATCAGGCTGGGTGACAGGAGCCGTTTGGGACGTCGATGGCGGCGTCATGGCAGGCCGAAACTAGTCGCCAAGGGTTTGTTGATTTACTAAGCCGACGGCGCTAGCCGCGGCAAGTGAGTTCATTGTTTATTCCACGACGACGTAGGGCTGGTTCCCACCGGCCACCTTCGGCGTTCATCGATAATCCACCGCAAAAATCGAAAACGTTGCGGTCAGGCGCACGCGCGTACTGGTTTAGAAGATCGCGTGCACACCTTCGGCTTCTGCTTTGATTGTAGGCCGGACGAAGGGCGCAATGCGTGCCGCCAAGACTACAATGCCGATGTCTACTCTATTGAAGTCCAAAGTTCCGGCAATAGCAGCGTTTAGTCAGTCTGGCCTGCGAAAAACCACACCACAAAAATACAATCAGTTGGCTATCACCGAAGTTTTTCCGTTTTCTTCGTAACCAATTCTTGGCGAGCGTTATTCCCTAGTGTCAACGTTGGCAAATAACCTCGATCAGTTAGAACTCATAAAATGTAACGGAAGTCGTCAAAGGCTTTCGGTTTTATGTGGTTTGCCGAAAGTCTTGACGGCTTGTTGATTTAATCGCAATCCGACGAGGCTGTGATTTTTTGTGGAGTCACAATACAAGCGCGACGCGCCAGGGCGCACGCGTGTACTGGTTTAGAAGATCGCGTGCACCTGGCTGCCGGTTAATTCGTCCATTTAAACCTGAACAGTATCCATGAGACTTCGACACGTACTGAAAGCACTGATCCTCAGTTTGATCGGAATGCACTCCATCGTCTTGGCGGACCAGAAACCGAACATCGTCATCATTCTCACAGATGACCAGGGCTATGCCGATGTCA
>CAZZDZ010000550.1:0-3500 GCA_964652675.1 uncultured Pirellulaceae bacterium | reverse complement strand
CGCCTAGTGATGACACGACGTGAAATCACGGTTAGGTAGGTCGCCAACGAACAGTTTCGACGAAATTTTCGCAGGACGCCAAGGTCGTGGGCGACAATCGCCAAGAAGACTTCAGCGACCAAGTCGTCTCGCGTCGCCTCGTCCAGTTTGATGTTGCGTGATTCTGCCGTGTGATTGGCAACATGTACGACGAGGCCAAGAAAGCGATCGACGAAGTCTTGCCAAGCGCGAGGTGCCCGATCAAGGCACCTTTGAAGCAATTCGCGGTCGACGTCGGAAAGACTCACGGAGAAGTACCAGCAGTGTTGAAAAGCGACGATCCAGCTACCTGCTCCTCTAGCTTTTAATAGATAAGGGAGCAGCAAACGGAGGATTTTTCCTCAGGTCCGAGCGTCAGAAACGCTCAAAACCTCTTGAATGCATACTAGGTACGCAGTTGAACTATCGCAAGCTTTACGCCCCAATGCGGACCTAGATCGTGGGAAACGGCTGAAATTTGCGTTGGTCTTGTCCGTTTCGGGCGAATCGGGGCTTCTAGCGAAAACAGGGCTTTTGGGAGCACGAGGCCCCCAGACAGGGGTCAAAACGACGTCATTCCCCGCAGTTTCTTATCTCTGCATCCAACTTTCTGACCTACGTTTCATCTATATGCTCCTTTGTCGTTCCGCATCGCCGCGCCATTCCTATGACCGATACAACTGATCGCCAACTCCCAGACAACAGCAATCCATCGATTGTTTCGGCAGCTCAGGCCGTAGAAACGACCCAAGACGACGTCAGCAAATTACTCGCGCGGCTACAGGACACTGCCCCACGAGCAGAAGAAAATCGCAAACCTGCTGAATCCGCTGACCTTGAAAATCAGTTGGCAATGGTACGGCTGGGAATCGCAACATCGCTGTTCTATTCCCTTCGAACGAAGCACGCGAAGACGGCGGAACACAGCCTGCGCGTCGCCATCATCTGCTCTGCTTGGGCCGAACGAATGGGGTTGTCGGAAAATCTCCGAAACCAGATCGAAGTTGCAGCTTTGTTACACGACCTAGGCAAAATTGGTATCCCAGATCGCATTCTGCGAAAACCATCCGAACTGACGGTCGACGAACAATTGACGATGGATTGCTGCCCTGAATTGGCAGTGGAAATTCTGCGTGGTTGTACGAGCGATCAAGACCTGTTGGCGATTGTCCGGTACGCAAACGCTTGGTACGACAGCCGACGACAAGACGAATCGCCGCGCGGCGACGCGCTGCCGCTGGGATCAAGAATGCTGGTGATCGCCAACGCGTTTGATTCCATGACCACAGAACATGTTTATCGATCTGCACTCAGTCGCGAGCGTGCGGTTCAACAGCTACTGGAAGGCGGCGGATCTCAGTTTGATCCTGATTTGGTTGTTGATTTTGCTCGGATGTTGGAAGACCGACCTGAAATGCTACACAGCGACGTCGTTGATCGATGGCTTCAGAATCTAAAAACAAGTGAATCTAACGGGCCATGGACGGACACGACGGTAGAAGCCAAAAGAACCAGAGTGCCACAAACGGTTCGTCGCGAAACTAGATTCCATATGCGTCTGCTGACGGACCTGAAGGATGGCGTTGCCTTTACTGATTCCGAAGGCACCGTGACTCACTGGAACGCAACGATGGCTCGGCTGACGGGTGTTTCAACGGATGCTATGGTTGGACAGACGTGGAACGTTGAAGCGGTAGGGTTGCGGGACAAAAATGCGAAAGAGCAGCAAACGGACTGCCCACTTGCAGATTGCTTTGCAAGTTCGGCTCCCATCAGTCGATCGATGGCGCTGGTAGCGAAAGGATCCGAACCAATTCCAGTACATCTTCAAGTTTCGCCGGTCTCTAGTGATGGACCAGGCATGCTTGGTGCGGTGATCGTGCTGCACGACAATACAGTTCGCAGTGACTTAGAAGAGCAGCTAGAGACGCTTCATCAAAAAACAACTTTGGATGGACTAACCGGTATCGCCAACCGCGCTCACTTTGACGAAGTGCTAGAGGAGATGACCGCAGCAACATCCGCGGGAGGCAAATCGTTCAGTCTGGTGATTTGCGACATCGACCACTTTAAACGCGTCAACGACGTCCATGGTCATCCCGCTGGTGATGAAGCGATCGTGCAATTCGCTGCCATTTTGAAAGATCATAGTCGTGATGGCGATTTGGTCGCACGTTATGGCGGTGAAGAATTCGTGTTGTTGGCCAGCAATTGCGACAATGCAACGGCTGCAAAACGAGCCGAAGCGATTCGCCAAGCGTTGGAAGACACCCCATTGCCAAGCCTGGGTGGGAAATGCGTCACCGCCAGTTTTGGCGTGACGGAGTATCAGGCTGGTGATAGCGCCAAGACGGTCTTGTCACGCTCCGACCGAGCGTTGCTGAAGGCAAAAGACAATGGACGAAACCGCGTCGTACAACTTGGAACCGGCAAAAAGCCGCAGGAAGGAAACGACCAACGCAATTCGGGTTGGTTTGGCTGGTTTGGCTCCAGTGATAACCAAGCGGTTTCAGAATTTGATATTTTGACCCCTGTTCCAGCGAACTTGGCGATCGAAAAACTGAAAGGGTTCATCGCTGATCATGATGCGGAAATCATCAATGTTCACGAAAGCCAAGTATCGTTGAAGATCAGCGCCTTGTCCCCGACCGGTGGTCGTCGTCGAGTGGACCAGAGGTTCGCCCTGAATGTTAAATTGACACTCAGCCCACCGCGACCAGAAGAAATCAAAGCCAGTCGCAATACCGGCAGCACTGTGGTTCACGTGGAATTGTCACCGCTGCGAAAAAAGGATCGCCGCGATCGCGAATTCCAAGGATGTGTCGACTTGGTGGTGTCCAGTTTGCGAAGTTACCTGATGGGCGAGATGCTTATCCGCGAAGAATAGCAGCAGCCTGCCCTTGATGTGGGGAATACGCAGTTTCGCAGGGAAACGCTGCGTGCTATTTGGACTACTTTGCGAGTCCTTGCCGGGCCGTTATTGTGTTGTGTCTAAACGTTACTTTTGACACGCATACGGAGCCTAAATCCGCCATGGCATTTTCTCTTCCTGAACTGTCGTACGCCTACGACGCGCTCGAGCCACATATTGATGCTCGAACAATGGAAATCCACCATTCCAAGCACCACAACGGCTACGTGACGAAAGTCAACGCAGCTATCGACGGCACCGATTTGGGTAGCAAGTCAATCGAAGACTTGATTTCCGATCTTGGTTCTGTGCCAGCAGACAAACAGGGCGCTGTCCGCAACAACGGTGGTGGCCACGCCAACCACTCATTGTTCTGGAGCGTGATGGGCCCGGGCAAAGGCGGCGAGCCATCTGGCGATTTGGCTGCAGCGATCACGAAAGCCTTCGGCAGTGTCGAAGAAATGAAATCGCAGTTCAACACAGCAGCCGGAACTCGGTTTGGCAGCGGCTGGGCTTGGTTGTACGTCGACGGTGGTGAGCTGAAAATTGGCAGTACCGCCAACCAAGACAA
>CAZZDZ010000549.1:0-3511 GCA_964652675.1 uncultured Pirellulaceae bacterium | reverse complement strand
GCTGCGTGCTGGTATGCTGCGTGCTGGTATTTCCAACGCATGCCTAACTTGCAAACGCAGTCGTGCCGAACCAAAATAGTGGCTTCTACACTCAGTGAGGTTTGCAGGTGAGTATGTCAACCAAGATTGATCGTCGTCGCATTCTTCGCGGAGCCGGCATCGCCCTTAGCGTTCCCGCTTTTGGAAGTCTGACACGACACGCGATTGCAACTGAACCTCGATCAAAGCCGCGTCGCTTGGTGTGCGTTGGCAGCCACCTGGGTTTTTGGCCGACAGGTTTCTTTCCAAAGCAGACTGGCAAGAACTACGAAACTAGTTTGACGCTCAAGCCGATCGACGTTCATCGCAACGACTTTACGGTGTTTTCGCATTTGGACCACGGCACCAAGGGCGGCCATTCTGGAGTGCACGCTTTTCTAAGCGGCGTGCGCAAAGAAGAGGCAGGCGGGTATGCCGAAAAGAACCGAACCATCGATCAAGCCGCAGCAGAACACGTTGGTAGCGAAACGCGATTCCCGTCGATCAACGCGGGCATTAATGGCGGCACCAGCATGTGCTGGACACGTAGCGGTGTGTGCATACCGCCGGTGGACAATCCCGCAAGGTTGTTTGAAGCCCTGTTTGTTCAAGCCAACCAAACCGACTTGGGTAAGCAACGATTGCGCATAAAACATCGCAAGAGTGTTCTTGATGCCCTGCGCGAATCGGCCAACGATCTAAACGGTCGTTTGAACACCGCCGATCGCAACATGCTTGACCAGTATTTGACGTCCGTTCGCGATGTCGAACGACGGTTGCAAATGTCCAAAGATTGGTTGGATCGTCCCAAGCCTGCGTCGCCTGTTGATCGGATCGCCGGTCAAGATCGCAAGCATATCGAAGAAATCCCTTTGTTCTATGACTTGATCGCACTGGCTCTGCAAACCGATTCGACGCGCGTCGCGACTTTTGAATTGCCGATGGGCTTTCATACTCCCGAATTGGATGTCGGATCTTATCACGGGTTATCTCACCACGGAAAAGAGCAAGGACGTTTGGAACAGTTGCAGATCGTCGAGGCCTACTTGATGAAGCAGTTCGGTCGATTCCTGGGCAAGTTGAAGGAATCAGGAGCCTTTGATGACACCATGGTGATTTTTGGTAGCGGAATGGGAAACGCGCACAAGCACAGTAACCGCGACTTGCCAATCATCGTTGCTGGTGGAGGCTTGGAGCATCAAGGACACGTGGCATGTCCCGAAGAAGACGGCAAGCGAGTGCCGCTGTGCAATCTTTACTTGTCCGCACTTCATTGGTTTGGAGCCAATCAAATTGATCGGTTCAACAAGAGTACTGGAACGTTCAATCCGATGAAAATTGGATAAGCAAGTGGACAACGCCCAGTTTTTCAGTAACGAGTTCTAGCGTCCAGGTTTGAGCAACCGATGAAATATGCGACCATTCTTCTTTTGCTGCTTTCGCTATCGGTTAGCGTCACGGGTGCTGATCCAACGGACTTTTTGAAGACAAATTGCATCCGCTGTCACGGTCCCAAAAAACAAAAGTCCGACAGACGTTTTGACGGTCTTCCGCTGGAGATCTCGACGCTACTGGAACTGGAGTCTTGGCAAGAAATCGTTGACCAATTGAATTTGGAAGCGATGCCACCCGAAGATCAGCCACAGCCCACATCGCAGCAGCGGGCAGCTTTTATCGCAGACGCAACCAAGCGAATGGCGATCGCCAGACAAAAGCTGGCCAGCAGTGCGAACCACAGCGTGTTGCGCCGCCTGAACGCGTGGGAGTATCAAAACACCGTCGGCGATTTGCTGCATCTGAATGTTCAAGATTGGAATCCGGCGGAGGAGTTTCCGGCGGAAGTCAAAGTGGATGGCTTTGACAATAACGGCGCCGGGTTGGTTACGTCGGGCATGCTGCTTGAAAAGTACTTAGTTGCAGCCGAACAAATCGTTGAAAGAGCTACAAACTTCGAGAAGCAGCCTAAGACCCAGCTCTGGACGCAAAAGTCTCCGTTCTATTTTGACGGTAAAGAAAAGAACGCCCTACCGAAGCTGTTTCATGTGGATCGTTTTCGATTTATACCGGAGACGCCATACACTGATTTGTATGCGAGGCACTATCGCGGAGGGCACATTGGTTTTCGTCCTCTCGCCAATCAAGGCGTGCAGCAGAGTGGTCGTTATCGGTTGCACGTTCGCGCGGCGGCGGTCGACCGCGACTTTGTCTACGAAAGCACAAAGGGATTGGAGGATTTTCGCTCTGGTGATCCCCTGGTGTTGGAAGTCGCTGCGGTTGATCGAAAAGGGAGTGTCGAAAGCACAGGGAACATTTCGCGAGAGCGAGCACTTGGTCGCGTCGAACTAACCAACACGCAGCCAAAGTGGTTTCAATGGGATGTCTTTATGGAGAAAGGGTTCGAGCCGGAGGTGCGATTTGCCAATGGTGCGGCGGCGACCAAAGCGATGATTCGCAAATTGCAAATCCCCGTCAAAGGTCAACAGATTCCGCTGGAATTTCGCGAGCTCGCCAAACTGAAAGCTGGTACCGTAAAGTCGCATGGGATTTTGAAGGCATACCGTGGACCAAAGCTTCGTATCTACGAAATTAAATTGGAAGGCCCATTGGTCGAAGTCTGGCCGCCACGAGGTCATCAGTTGCTTTACGGAAAAAGACGTCCAGACGAGATCGATGCAGAGTTCATCGATCAAAGACTAGAGTCGTTTGCGACACTTGCTTTTCGTCGACCGCTTCGGCCGGCGGAGTTAGATCCGATTAAGAAGTTGGTTAAGTCAAAAATCGCAGAAGTTGAACCGATTGAAGCGTTTCAGTTGGGAGTCCAAGCGATTTTGTGCGCGCCGGGCTTTCTTTACTTCGATCAAAGCCAAGCTTCGTCGGATCGTTTGGCGCGACTAAGCCAGTTCGCATTGGCTGAACGATTGTCGTACTTCCTTTGGTCTTCGATGCCGGATGATCAGTTGATTGATGCGGCAAGAAAAGGTCAGTTGAGCGATTCAAGCCAACTGAACCAACAAGTGAACCGAATGCTGGCAGATCCAAAATCCAACCGCTTCGTGTCGCACTTTGTTCGACGTTGGCTGGACCTGGACAACATTGGCGAGATGCCTCCGTCAGGCGATTTCAAAGTTTACTATCGCGACAACCTTGGCGTCGCGATGCGCCGTGAGACGGAATCGTTTTTTCGACATGTCTTGATGCAAAATCTGAAACCAGGCGAGTTCTTGAGTGCTGATTATTCGTTCTTGAACCGCGAGTTGGCGTTGCACTACGGAATCAAAGGCGTCGAAGGTAGCGAGATGCAGCGGGTTTCGCTTCGTGGGACAAGACGAGGCGGTTTGTTGGGCCAAGCGTTATTTTTGACCGCATCTGCAAACGGCGTGGATACCTCGCCGGTAGTCCGCGGCATTTATGTGCTTGAGAAACTGCTTGGCTACAGTCCACCGCCACCTCCACCGGATGTGCCGTCGATTGAATCGGACATTCGCGGCGCAAC
>CAZZDZ010000548.1:0-3514 GCA_964652675.1 uncultured Pirellulaceae bacterium | reverse complement strand
ACTCTTTTACCACGCAGTGTGCGCCCAGCACTGGCTCTGGCTGGTTCTGCAGTGGTCTGAATGGTAGCAGTCTTGGTCATGCGTTGTTGTTTGTCCGTCGTCCGTATTCGTCCGTTGTTTCCACAGCTGTTCGCTAATCCGCTACTCAGCAATGCAAAGGAACGAATTTCTAGTGACGATGCGATTTGAAAAATCTAGATAAATCTAGCATGCGTCAGGAACCATCATTCTACCGCTATATTTCTAAATTTTAAGCTGCGTCTTTTTGAGGCTCGCAAACTAATTGTCTGATTTTCCGTAGGCGAATGTCGTCAAGACGTTTGGCCTCTAGAGGTTTGCCGGAACGCAAGCGTTCCTAAACCAAGCGTGTCTTCCAAAAATCCACCCATCGTGCTAGCGAAGTCGCGTCGTCATGGAACAAAGAGTAATGTTCGTCTGCAAATAGAATCCGCCGCGTCAGATCAAGCTTATTTCAAATAAGTCCAAAAAGTATCGGCCCTGGAAGGCAATAACATGGCTTGCGTTTTGGTGGCTTTGGGATTAGACGCCAGCTGTTACGCGCTGAGACTTTCGGTTGGCAACCCGCCGTTTGAACTCGCGCCGCTCTACCGTGTTGGGAAACGTGTAATAGCTGCTGGGCCTGTTTTCGTCGATCGAAACTGGTTGAGCGTTTCCATTGAGTACGTCGATCAGCATGTCAGTTGACATCTCGTACAGCTCGGCAGCGATTTCATCCACGGACTTTGAATAGTCAAGCGGAACGGCGTGCTGCGCAAGGATGCCTCCGACGTCGATCTTTGGCGTCATTTCGTGAATGGTCATACCCGTTTCCGACTCACCGTGATACATCGCCCAGAAGATCGGAGTTGGACCACGATACGCAGGCAGCAAGGAGGAATGCAAATTGATGAATCGCACGTCTGGCGTAGAGAGCAGTGACTTCTTGAGAATGTTCTTGCAGTTGCAGACCACGAGCGTATCGAGTTGCGAAATCATCGATCGATAAACCGGATCGTTTATATTCGTGATTACCGAATGCGGCATATTGGTGGCTCGCGCATGATCGTAAGCCGTTTTGGTTAATTTGGTGCCACCCACCATCCCGCCAATTCTGTCCACCAACACCCCAGCGGCTTTGGAAATCACACCGCGGATGCCGAACTTGGCGACTGTTTGCAGAGGGTTTCCGCGGCTTTCGGCAATCGTGTCATAAAAAAAGGTGTGGACCAATTCGATCCCGCCTTCCTCGCAAAGACGCTTAAAAACTGGGTAGCTGGCGGTGGCGGTCGTGTTGGTTAACAGGGCGACTTTCATCGTAACTTCGTAGAGCCTCGTCGAGACATAAAATGAACATGATAGTGAGTTTGTCCACAAAGAGAGCGGACCATCATTCCAGCGGGATAAGACAGGCAAGCATTATAGCTGGATTTTAACGGGGGCGGATCATACCGTTGTAGTTGGAGGACTGATAGTGCAGAGCAATAAGATCGTCGGTTCATTCATTCGACACCGGTTCTTCAAATCCACCGTTTTTCCAATTACTGAGCAACCAGTTGCTTTGTTTCTTGTCGCGTATGCGAATTGAAGAACGCGAACACTTTGGCAATCATCTGCGGGTTTTTGGCGATGCTAGAAAAATGATTCCCGCCGGGGATTTCGATGTACTCGTGCGTGATTCCAAGCTCGTCCATCTTCTTGACCCAGTTTCGCGCAATTGCGACAGGAACCAAACGGTCCTTGTCACCTTGGACGACGATGAATGGCAGATGACGAGCGTTCTCCAATTTGTCGGGACTCGAGTATATGGCGGGTGACATTGGCGCCAGCCCCGCCCAAATCTCAGGCGTCTTCAATGCGATGTGCAGCGTACCGCCACCACCCATCGAATGGCCTGCAAGATAGATTCGATCGTCATCGATATTGAACTCTTTGCGAACGATCTCCATTACATTGAAAACGTCCTTCTCGCTCAGTTCACCAAGATTTTCAGGTTCATTGGTCGTAGCCTGTTTTCGATTCCAGAATCTTCTCGCGAATTTGTTGCCGTAACCGCGACTGCCGTACCAACCACGCTCGTTGTACCCGTAGGGTGCGACGACGATGTAACCATGCTCCTGGGCCTGTTGGACAACTCCTTTGTATCGAATCACCTGGTTGGGGTTACTGCCCAGGCCATGCAACAGCACCAACAGCTTGTTGGGTTGGTCCGCGTCGTAACTGCTAGGAACAAAAAGCGTGTAGACAACTTCTTTGCCAGCTTCCTTGAAGTTGTAGCTTCGCTTTTGAATACGACTCTCAAGCGTGGCCGCGTCGTCAGCCATTGCCTCGTCAACCAGTAGATCGGTGTTGACTCCCGAGAAGAGTAATAGACCGGCAAAGAACAGACGGACGGCGCGAAGTGAATCGAAGTAGAGCATCGAAGTTTCTTGTATCGGATCGGGAGGGTTACCGGTCTCGGTTTGTGCTTATTGTACAACTAGATTCTGAGCGTCAATTTTGCCGTCTCTTTTTCTGCTGAGCAAAAGTAGCACCGGTTCCAACCTCGGTTCTTCTATGCCTACCTTAGCAGAGTCTCTGCCAGGCAAAGGAATGAGGGCAGAGGAATCGAATGACGGCCAATGCACGAAAAGATTCCGTTGCCCCCATTTCTCTGCCTGTGCCCCAAACCTGATTTGAACTTTCCGGTGGTCAGACTTTTCTGTGTTGACGCACCAATTGGGCAAGGGTCGCAGATGTTTAAAGGACTAGCCCAATCGCCAGTCGATTTCCTCTTCCATCGCTTCGTCCGTGTTGTCTTCGGATGATTGAGAATTGAGGAAGGCAGACCCTTGAATTTCCACGGACTCTACGGTGGGCGATGCGGCTTCCGCCGCCGACACGGATGTCAAACCTGTCGATGCAGGTAAGCTGCCAGTCGACAGGGCTGAAACCGATTCGCTGAGCGACAGCGCGGACCCGGTGTTGGATTGCGACTGACTTGCTTGATCTAATTCACCGAGTTCATCAAAGGCGCGAAAGACATCGTTTTCCGCGACCAGCCCATCTCCCGTTCGGTCATAGTAAACACCAGGCCAAACCGGTAGTTCCTCTGGTCTTGGCAGCGCGCCCGTTGTCGCATCCGCCAGAGAGCGACTATTGAGCTCGTTGATGATCACGAGTACGTCCAGCGCGGAGAAGAGGCCGTCGTTGTTGACGTCGTTGGCGTCAAGCACGTTTAGCCAATAGGACTCGATGTCGGCTCGAATTCTGGCACCCGTGTCTTGAGCGACGACATCACGAATAAAGACGCCGTCAACAAAACCCGTTTCCCCCAATCGCCATTGACTTGAATCTGCAAACTCAATCGTGTCACCTCGATTGCCTCGAAGCAGCAAAGTCTGATCACTATTCAGATCAGCGATCGAAGTTGTGTCGACACGCACGACCGAATCGACGCCGTCATTGATATCGATTTGTTCAAGATTTGAAAGTACGGCATTGCCATTGGCCGTAACATCGATGGGTTGTGTGTATC
>CAZZDZ010000547.1:0-3527 GCA_964652675.1 uncultured Pirellulaceae bacterium | reverse complement strand
GGCGATTTGGATGAATTGCTCAATCGTATTTTGCGTCTGGTGTTTGACTGGGTCGAAGCCGATCGCGGCTGCATCATGCTTCGTGACCAAGAAACCAACCAATTGCAGCCTGCGGCACGTTGCGACCGAGACCAAGACGAAGCGGCGAGCAATTCTGGAGGCCGAATCTCCATCAGTCACACGATTTTGGACTACGTGTTGCAACGCAAAGAAGGCGTGCGGACCAGCGACGCGAGCGACGACGATCGTTTTGATTCAGCCGTTTCGATCGTCCAAGGTGGCGTACGCGAAGCGTTGTGTGTGCCACTGCAAGGACGCTATGACATTGTTGGAGCACTTTACATTGACACCTACACGCCGCCGGGTGAACTGATTTCGGAAGGCATCCATCAACGCTTTACCGACGACCATCTGCGTTTGATCACCGCGATCGGACATCAGGCTGCGTTGGCGATCGAAGATACGTTCTATTATTCCGCTTTGGTTCAAGGCGAGCGTTTGGCCGCGATGGGGCAAACGATCGCCACTCTTTCGCATCACATCAAGAATATCTTGCAAGGGATTCGCGGAGGAAGTTACTTGATCGAAGCCGGATTGGAACGAGATGATACCGATGCAGTCCGCCGTGGTTGGGGGATCGTGGATCGAAACCAAGATCGGATATCAAATCTGGTTTTGGACATGCTGACGTTTTCGAAAGAACGCGAGCCCGAAAAAGTAGATGCTGACTTGAATGTCACCGTTGCCGACGTCGTGGAATTGATGCAGTCGCGGGCAGACGAAACGCAAGTGTCGCTTGGTAGTGAACTGAACGACCAATTGCCCGAAGCGTTCTTTGACCCAGACGCAATGCATCGCGCCATTTTGAACTTGGTGACAAACGCGATCGATGCCGTCGCCGACCACGCTAAAAGGTTGAAAGCCGACGGAGTTGACGAACAATACACCGGCAAGGTATTCGTCAGTACCAGTTTTGATCCAAGCATCGGATGGATGATCGATGTGATAGACAACGGACCCGGAATCGCTGGGGAAGACCGCGAGAAGATCTTTTCGTTGTTCGAATCACGCAAAGGCGCACGAGGCACGGGATTGGGGTTGCCCGTAAGCGCCAAAATCATGCAAGAGCACGGCGGAGAAATTCAAATTGTTGATCCAGAAGTCCCCGGCGGAACCTGCTTTCGGTTGATACTGGCTGTAGCGGGCACAGACCTAAACGAAAGGTCAAATAGGCCTACTCAAGGGTGACCCAAGCTTGAGTTCCGTTGAGTGGCACTCCCCCCTGTAGAGCTGGTTTTGGTTGATTCAAAAGTCGGTTTCCGGTGAATGGAAAGTTTTTATCCGTACGGCATGCGGGATTTAGCGTTATTTTTCGCGAAACGGCTTGCTTTGGCGTGGATTTTCACGCTAAATATGCGATAGTGATAGTAAGGGGTCAATGAAGGTAGATGGTGTCCGTGACGCGGGCATCGTTTAAATTGAATGTTTGGCGGCAACTTTTTGGTGGTCGTTTGTTTTTGTTTCGCAAAATGGGAGCGGATCAATGGGAACGGGTTGGTACTACATGGGAACGAACTGGTTGCGTAAAACGCGCCGTGTTGGCCCCATTTCAGAGCAGGAACTGCTTGCTCAAATCGAGCGTGGTAAAATTGAACCAGAGACACTGGTCCAAAGCAGTAAAACCAAAAACAAGTGGGTGCCGATGAGCCAAATTGGTCCCGCCATGAAACGCTGGACCCAGCTTCATCCAACCGCCGATCAGTAGGCGACGCTCTGTCGAATCGATTCAAGACGACCGCTGATTACGCTGCGATCGCGGTCGCGCCAGTGTTGATCTTTGTGATGATCAGTAGCTTGGCCAATTTCTTGATGCTGGTCTTGTACCACGGCAATTATTCGGCGCGTGTCTCTTGGACTCTTTTGATGTACACGATGGGCGCGGTTGCCGTTGCCCGTATTGCGATTGAGCAAAACCGTAGTCATTCGCTGATGTATCTTGGCGGTCTGGGATTAGCAGCGTTCGTTGTCATGGCGGGCTTGATTGAGCGCAGCCCAATCTTTTGCGCAGGCATTCTTGCCCTGATCGCCTACCTTTCTGATCGGATCACGCACGATTGCACATTGATCGATGACGATGTTGACGCCAGCGGCCAAGGCTTGATCGATTTTGGTACCGCCGCGATCAAAAACGAGATCAACCGAAAGACGGACGAGGAAACAGAAACGGATCCGGAAACGTCAACTAGCTCAGACGCCGACGCCATCGCAGAAACAGATGTTGGCAGTTCCGCAAAATCGAAGTCGAGAAAACGCGAACGCGCTACGCACCAACCCGGTCGGACGGTGATGTATTTGGCACTTGCGGCGCTGCCGCTGTTCGGGATTGGCCAATTTTTGATGCGCAGTGACCAACAGACTTGGTCCAAAGCTCAGTGGTATTTGGCTTTGTATTTGTTCGCCAGCCTTTCGCTGCTTGTCACGACCAGTTTCCTTGGTCTGCGTCGGTATTTGCGGCAACGCAAAGTCGATATGCCTGGCGACGTAACCGTTGCTTGGCTAGCGGGCGGATTGGTGATGATCGCCGGAATATTGGGGCTCGCCTACCTTGCGCCAATGCCTGGCAATTTGTTGGCGTCTTTGGAGATGCCAGCTTTTTTGACTTCACCATCGGACCGACAATCCAGCAAGTACGGCTGGGGCAACGAAGCAGCGAGTAAATCAAACCCCGACTCCAAGACGACTCAAAACGACAAGAATCCAGACGACAAAGAGATTCACAGCACCGCGCCAAAAGAAGGTTCCCCGCCAGGAGATAGTGGTGACGGCAAGGGCGAGAAAGGACCAGCCGGAAAAAAGAAGGGCGGCAAAAAATCCGGCAGCGAGAAAAGCAAAGACGGCAAAGGCCCCAAGCAGGATTCAAAATCAAAACAACAAAGTAACGGTGACCAGGGAAAACAGCAGCAGGATAAAGGGCAACAAAAACAGTCTGGTGGCTCCAAGGAGGAGCAAAAGCAAGACGGGAAAAAGCAAGACGGAAAAAAGCAGGAACGAAAAAAGCAAGGCGATAAACAAAACCAGCAACAATCAAAATCCGATCCAAAGGCGGGAGACCAAAAAGCAGATCAAAACGCCAAGAAACAGAAGCCTGATTCAAAGTCGCAAAACAACGACAAGCAGAAGCCGGATCAAGAGAAACCAGAAAATTCAAAGCCAGAAAACGACAACTCGAAATCCGATCAGTCGAAGCAAAACGAAAAGAGTGATACGAAGCAGGCTAATAAAAACGATTCCAGCGAGAAGAACCGAAACAGCAAAAAGGAAGGCGCGAAGCAGCAAGACAGTCAATCGTCACAGAGTAGTCCGCCCAAGAGCAGTTCAGGATCGAACTTGATCGGCAAGATGTTCTCGTTGCTTGGCGGTCTGATCAAGTTGCTAATCATGGTTGCTTTGTTGATCGTCGTGGTTGTTTTTGTGATGCGATACCGTGGGGCGCTTTCGGATTGGTGGAACCGACTTTGGAACCGTGA
>CAZZDZ010000546.1:0-3529 GCA_964652675.1 uncultured Pirellulaceae bacterium | reverse complement strand
CATCCAGCGGTGCGGCTAAGGTCGCGACCAGAGTGACGTTCAAGTCGGCTTCGGCTGGCATACTTGTTGGGGAAGAACCCCGAAGTACAACCAATTCGCGACTTGGTCGGTCGCCGACTACTGAACCCGCAAGGCATCGAAGAAGCTCAGCGAGATTTGAATCGGATGCTGATCACACTTTGGACCGCCGGCTACATTGAACTGGATCCGAAACCCAAACCAGCCGCCGCCCCCAAAGGCCCACCAAAAAAGGGCGACAAGAAAGCCAAGGAGCAGAAAGAAGCTACCGGAACAGGTGGCTTGTTCGGTGGGATCCTGGATCAAATGCGCGGCGACGATGCTCCGGCCGAAGAAACGCCCGAGGAAGTGGATCCGGAATTGATCGAGAGTCGTGGGTACGAAGTCGAAAACTACAAACCGAACTTGGCGACACCAACGGACGCTTTGCAGCGGTTGGTGCATCTAAAGAGTGTGAACCCGCTATTCGGTGTTTACCTTGCTGACCAACTTGCGATCGCGGATCCCGATGAGCGCATCGCTGCACTGGAAGCCGTCTTGCAAGTGCCCGGCACCGTTGCTCGATTTACACGAATGCCCCGACTGGAAGACATGCCAGCCGGGACGTTGGCAACAACACGTCTGGACCCCAAACTACTGCAGCTTGGTTTGGCGACAGCCGAAGAACTTGGTGCCAAGGGCGACGACGATGAAGAAGTAGAAGACCGCGGATTTGGTCGCGTGATGTTCGATGAGCCTCGTGTTTGGCCACTAACCATTGGCGAAAAGATATTGCGATTGTTCCGCAACGAATTCCCTCGTGTCTACAACGTGAATGTCAGACCGGTCTGGATCGTGGGCGACTTGATGCAATACGGTGGTGATTTCGACAAGTACGTGACGACAAAGAAATTGCAAAAGGAGGAGGGCATTCTTTTTCGTCACTGTCTGCGGATGATTTTGTTGCTGGACGAGATGGCAAATGTGCCACCGGTGGAGTCGACCGTCGAGACTTGGGAAGATCCGCTGGACGAATTAGCCGCCAAGCTAACGGAAACTTGCCGGAACATTGACCCGCAAAGCACCGACGAGATGCTCTCGCAGCCAGACGATGAAACGGAAGACCTGATCGGCGAAGGACGTCGCAACGGATGAGGTGCATGCAGCAGAAATCGCAAGCGGATTTGAATGTGGCGTTTAGCAGGCTGTTGAGTCAACATGACGTTTGATTTTCGATCTGTGATGAGCGGCAAGCGGCGCGATCCGTTGGCGTTTTTGATGCGCGGTGGGCTTTGGATAGCGTCATGGCCTTACCGCCTTGCGGTCGCGATCCGAAACACTCGCTACGACAATGGAAAACGGCCAACGGTGGACTGTGGGGTTCCTGTGATCAGTGTCGGTAATTTGACGACCGGCGGTACTGGTAAAACGCCGATTGTTTGCTACCTAGCGGCGCAGTTACGCGACCGGTCGGTTCGAGTGGCCATCGTTAGTCGCGGATACAAACGCGGCGAGGCGGATGAAAACGACGAAGCACTTGAATTGCATTCTCGTTTGCCCGATGTACCGCATATTCAGAATCCCGATCGTCCCGAGGCCGCACGGATTGCGGTCGAAGAACTGGAATCGCAAGTCATCTTGATGGATGATGGTTTTCAACATCGTCGATTGCAGCGCGATCAAGACATTGTGGTGATCGATGCAACCTGTCCGTTTGGATACGGACATTTACTTCCGCGCGGCTTGCTTCGCGAATCAATGCAAAGCTTACGTCGCGCGGACTTGGTGATCGTTTCCCGCTGCGGCATCGTGACCGAACCAGAGCTAAATGCAATCGAATCAAAGATTGCATCGATCAACTCGAATGTGCCTGTCGTTCGAAGTGACCATCAGCCAAGAACGCTGCTGACCTATCCAGAACAGCGAACTGAGATCCAGCAGCTTGCTGGCCAGCGAGTTGCTGTGATTTGCGCGATTGGAAACCCTGATGCGTTTGTTGAAACGGTGCAGCTATCAGGTGCGACGGTGGTTGCAACACGGTTCCTGCCGGATCACGACACCTATGATCCAGAAACGATGACAAAGATTCGCGACTGGATTCGTTTGCTTGGCGATCAAATCGACCAAGTCGTTTGCACTCATAAAGACTTGGTCAAAATTCGCTCTGATCAAATTGCAGGCAAACCAATCCAAGCAATCTTGATCGAACTGACTTTGCTGGGCGACGCCACTGCGGTGGATGCTTTGCTGGACAGTGTCACGCGACAGGTGGCGGAACAGGAAGCCTAGGACGGCGCAAGCCGAAAGTCTTGGCGGCTTCCGCTACGCCAAAGTGCAAAACGGCCTCGACGCGAGAACCTTAGGGAGTTTCGCCCATCGGTGTTTCGGATCCGGCGGTAGAGTTGCCGCTGGTTGTTGAATTGCCACCGGTTGTCGAGTTAGCTGATGTCGAAACGCCAGTTGAGGTATCGACCGATGTGGCAGGAGGCTGGCAACCAACAGTGAATGTCAGCATTGCAGCGGCAGCAAGACTTGTGAAAATCAGTTTGGAAGTTTTCATCTTCGAGAGGTTTCTCCGATTTCGTCGAGCGGTAGTCAGCTGGACTGATCTACTTTGCGCTCGGCAGGGGGATGCGATAGCTTGGCCATCGGCGGGAACTTTTGCTCAGGCTATTGGCTCTGTTTGATCCGATTCTTTTAAGTAGCAAATCGGCATCCAGCGAGCTTAGCCATCGCTATCATTATAGTGGAATCGCTTTTTGATCAATTGTAAGAGGCACGACCGGAATAATTGTTACGTTCGTTCGAATTATTCCCACCCTCTTTGGGGCAATCGATATTCCGATTAGCCGAAGATACCACGATTCGCCGATTCTTTATCAGGAGCACTTTTTGACCGTTTATCAACTGCTGGTAATATCAAATGACCTTTCGATCGATTGCTTTGGTTGCTGCGTTTGCCCTCGTGGTGACATCGTTGGGGCCAATTTCCGCCTCGGCGCAAGAGCCCTTCGAACGCACCGCCAACGACGCGGTCCATTTGTTTGAATCACTGCGTGAATCCGATCGCGTTTCACCATCAGCGCAACGTCAAGTCGAACGGCCAACCGTCAGCGAACTGCGTATCGCTCGCGGACAGTATCAAGCCCAGCAGCGACTGGCGCGACTGGAACGAAATGCTTGGAATCGCTATCAGCCACTGCGTCCAAACTGGAGCTCGATTCCAATGACGTCCAGTCGCTTTCCAACACGAACAACGATCATCGTTCCTGTCTTCGTTCCGTCACGGTAATCGGAACGACTTCTTAAAGGCAGCGTTTAACCAACAGCGAAGCTGTTCAACAACATAGCCTGGGGTCGCGCAGCGCACCCCGGGGTCCATGTCGCCTCCAAACGCACAAACCCTGAAAGGGTTTCACAACTCCACAATTTGTGGAACCCCGCTGGGGTTCACGGCCAGTCCTTTTTCCCTACCCAGGGTGCGCTGCGCGACCCTGGGCTTTGTTGTTGAAGCCCTGCGGGCTTGCGTTTA
>CAZZDZ010000545.1:0-3538 GCA_964652675.1 uncultured Pirellulaceae bacterium | reverse complement strand
GGGAGGTAAAGATAAAATGGCCGAGATATTCGACTAAATCAACAAGCCCTTGACGACTTCCGCTACACGTTTTGTAATAAAAAATGGCTACAGACGGTTTTGAACACGCAGCTCAATAAATCGATTGATCAGAGGGACAGTCAGATCGGATGGCTCCACGTCCAAAACAGAAACGGCGCTGCTGCGCAATGAGTTGACTGCTCTTTCACGTTCTTGTTGCAATCGAAAAGCGACGATTTGACGCGATGCAGAGGTCAAGTTGGTAACGTCTTCATGCGGCAATTTTGACAACAACGGAGTGCGAATCGCTGCAAACAAGACGACATGTCGTTTGGCAAGAGCCATCAACGATGAACGAAATCGAGTCGTCGTTTCGTCATGTGCGATATCCGATAGGACAACGACCAATGAACGCTTTCGGTGACGTACTTGAAGCGTTTCAAACATGGCGCCAAAGTCGGATTCGCGATAAGCCGTTTTCAAGTCGTACACTTCTCGCACCAGTGCTGGCAACGCGCCAGCGCCCGAAAGCGGTGGAACAAAGCTGAGCACTTGATTGTCGTAGGTTGCCATTCCACAACGATCACCTGCCCGAATCGCAACGCGACTGAGCATCAATGCGGCATCAACCGCACAATCAAGCTTGGATCCATGCTGAGTATCGGATGCCATTAATCGACCGCAGTCAACGATCACCATCAGGTCGCGGTGGCGCTCGACTTGATATCGCCTGACGATCAGGTGTTGACTGCGCGCCGACGCACGCCAATCAATACGCTGAGGGTCATCGCCATTTCGAAATTCGGACAATGACTCGAACTCAGTACCTGTACCCTGATTCCGCGTCCGCGCAATGCGATCCAAGAGTTGCTGTTCCGATGCGTCGTCAACATTCAACTGCTGAGCCGTCCAAAATGTCTCTGGCAACACATCGATCGATGCGCGAACATCGCAGTCGCGTTGCACGTCAACGATTTTGAATCGACCGCTGCGTCGAAGCCAAACGGGGCCGAATTCGTATCTGCCTCGATCCGCAATCTTGAACGACCTGTCCAGGCGGAGTGTGTTTTCTTGCGCTGCAAGAATCCTGCCTTGGATCCAGCAATTTGGTTGACGATCCTCGCCAAGGTTTGGCGACGACTGATTCGCCTCTGACACTTGGTCAGGAATGCCAACACGCATTTCAAAAAACGTTTGAGTATTGACGTCAGTCGACAGCGTGACAGCAACCGCAAACTCTTGGTCCCGACCGATGGACACAGGCAGCTTTAGCTGGACGTTTGTCGAATCAAAGCCAGTTTTTAAAGCCGAATATTCCAGGTAGGCAAACAAGCCTAAGCCGCACAAAATCGGCAATATCAACCAAGCGGCAATGGGTATCCAAAATCCCAGGATCGCCAACAACAGCGATATGGCGAAACCGTAAATCGCGTTGCGACCTGGCCGAAACTTCAAACGGACATCGTCTGCGATTTTATCCGCACTATTTGAATCAACGGTAGATTCTCCGCTCATCGCGGTACCTCGATCGCGTCCAACAAGTACCCCAGGGCATCGTCGGTCGTTGTACCATCAAGTTCTGCGTTGGGACCAAGGACAACACGGTGTCGAAGCGCGGGAACCGCTGCCGCCTTAACATCATCAGGGGTAACGTAATCTCGCCCAGCAAAGCGAGCCAGACTTTTTGCCCCCATCAACAACATCAGCCCCGCACGAGGACTTGCACCGACTGCGAGCGAATCGTCATCACGCGTCGCTGCGATCAACCGTCGGACGTATTCAATGACTTCGTCTTGGATGCTTGTTGTGCGAATGGTTTCCCTTGCTTCCAAAATTTGATCAGCAGAAACAACGGGAGTGACACCTAGATCTTTCAACGAAACACGCTTGCCTGTCGCATGGTGCTCCCGATAAATCTGCTCTTCGGTTTTGGGTTCAGGATAGTCGACGATCAGCTTAAACATAAAGCGATCCAACTGTGCCAGCGGCAGCGCGTAGGTGCCTTCTTGTTCGATTGGGTTCTGAGTCGCAAATGTCAAAAAGGTATCTGGCAGCGCATGGGTGACGCCACCAAACGTTACCGATAATTCTTGCATCGATTCCAACATCGCGGATTGCGTTCTCGCTGACGCACGGTTGATTTCGTCCGCCAGCAAGAAATTGGTGAAGATTGGACCACGAACAAACTCGAACTTGTGGGTATCTTCGCGATAAATACTTGAACCGGTAATATCACTGGGCAGCAAATCGGGTGTCATCTGCACGCGCCCGAAATCCAGATTCAAAGTCGCTGCGATGGTTCGCACAAGCAACGTTTTGGCAGTCCCCGGTGGGCCTTCAAGCAACACATGACCACAACTGAACAATGCGGCAAGCGAAAAGTCGATCACATCATCCATTCCATGGATGACTTTGGCGATTTCGGCACGAATCTGGCCGTGTAAAGTGTCTAAAGACAATCTGATACCTTATTGATGGCGTGAATAGCGTCGCGATGAGCAACCGCTCTTTGGCTTAGGAGACGATCAAATTCTTTCAGGCAATCGGCAAATCGCTTTGCGCGTTCGGGCTGTCGTCGTTGTAGGATTCGGATGATATCTTCTTCGGTATTCTTGGTGCTTGTCATTGCCAGTTCACAGCGCAATGTCCAGACCAGCCCGCTGCGACTTTCACGAAGCAAGAACGGAACGTGCCCGTCGCTCTGGGCGAACATCCGTGACATGGCGTCGACGTATTCGCGCAATGAACGTCTTGAAACTGGCTTGGTGACCGAAGCGGGACCGAGACGAATTCCGTGTCGCCATGCATAGATAAGGATCGTCAAACAGATCAATCCAATCAAAATGGTAAAGGAAGGCCGCTTCAACAAAACAAACGGATTTCCCCGCGGAACCATGCCGTGATAGAACTCGTCAAAAAGAACCGTCTCGTTTTGGGTTAGCAGGCTGACCAAAGCGACCGCGTTGTCTTCCTGAGCAACGTATCCATTATGAGCGATGATCGGGTCCGAAAAAACGATCACGCTACCTTTGCCTTTTTCAAACATCGCGGCAACGGTTAGCTCTTCGTCGTTGTCAGAAGGCACGACCAATCGGGCAACCACGGAGTCGGGAACTGATTTCAACAAGCGAATGTAATTTTTGGGGACGCGGATGGCCGATACTGAATCCGCCAAGGACTGCCATCTCCCCTCTGGTTGGACTGCAAGTGACGACTGGATGATTGCGGTTGGCGAAATCACGGATCCAAAATCGGCGGCGGTGGATTGCCCCGTTGAAGGGTTTTGAAACTTTGGTGGTACCGAAGGGATTACCTCGGCAGGTTCTTGCCCATCCGACGAAACCACCGTCCAGCCAGAGACGTTCAAGGGACCGATTCCAATCAGTTCGGCAAATTCCTTTGGTGGCGTGCTGTCTGGATCAGGCGTGGCATCGAATGAAAAATACGCCCGTGAACGTGCAGGCGAATAGACAACACAGCCACCGTTTTCCACCCATTGATTGAGGTTGCTGATGTAGGCTGGTTCGATCTCCAACAT
>CAZZDZ010000544.1:0-3553 GCA_964652675.1 uncultured Pirellulaceae bacterium | reverse complement strand
TTACCTCAATCGCCAGCGGACGGAACTTCTTAGGCCGTCTTGTTCGAATTGCATGTTCAGTTTTAGTGAATCGATTCGGTTCATTAATCCGAATGGTCGATTGGGATCGTAGACTGGTTGTTTCTGTTTGGTTGGTTCGCCGTAGTCGGCGCTGCTGAGACGAAAATCGTTCCAAGTCCACTGGTCGTTACCCAATCGATCCGGATAAAAGCCGAACAGACGTTGGTGCTCCGCAGCGGCTGCTTCGACACTCTCTGATCCGCTGATCATGAACGGATACAATCGCGACAAACCCGCCATCACTGCGCGGCGATTGCCGTCCGCTGCGGTGGCAAACAATCCTGGCAACTGCTTCTCGCAGGCGGACGGATTGGCTTGCAACATGGCGGCATTCATTTCGGCAGGTTCAACGCTGACCACTTTGTCGTCACTCGACCAGGGGATGTTTCGGATTACCAAGTATTTGCCAACCACTTCGACTCCGTATCGCAATTTGACTATCCCAAAAACGTTCATCGTCCAGATCCATTCGTCCTTGTCTCCGACCTGGAAAAACGAAACGTCAAAAAATTGATTTCGCCGCCCGTCAGTCATGCGTGCCAATGCCGCTTGACGCAAATACCTTGCGGTTCGTTCGGGCGATTGCGTTTCGACCATGATGCTGCATGGTCTGGTTAACACACTCAACAACACCGGTGCCATGACCATGCTGCTGCCTCCATTGGCGAAAGTGTTCGCCCCAAATGCGCCAAATATATCGCCGCTGCCCACCGCAATGATCGGGTCGGCATCGAAAATGGCAACGTGTACGCTTGGACCAAAATCGTCCATCATCGCCGAACTGGCACCCGAATACCGCGTGAAGAAATCCGAAAAATCACCCGCCACACTTTCCCACGCTTGATCCTTTAGATTGACCGAAAACTGCACAACCGGCTTCGGCTGAACAAGTGGAACCGACAGCGGCGCGTTGTCATCCTGATGGGCCAAAAAAGATCGCAGCCCGTTGTAGATCGAATTGTCAACCAATGGCAGAATGAATGTCGAAAGTTCCAGTTCGTCGCTTCCGACTTCGTCCAGTCGAACGGCGATCGGATCAAAGAACCGCCGCCAGTAACGACCGTAGTTCTCCATGTAGAACTTGTACGCTTCGGCTTCTTCCGGTGTGATCTTATCTACCTGCATTTCGGGCAGCGTACGCATTCGCGAAAGCCTGCCGAAACGATCGCTGGAAACCAATCCGGTTGCATCGATCGCCATGTCGTCTGCTTGCCAGTCTTCGGGCAGATGTTGACTGCTGATTAAATCTGAAAGCGAATCTGATTTTGTGTTTCCATCCATTCTGGCTTTCAACGCATAGGCGGTGAGCGATTCCATCTTGGCTTTTGCTAACATTCGTCGGCGCTGTGCAATTTTGACGCGCGGTCCAACCAGTCGGCGCACGAACGGATCCGACAAGTACGCGTAGATGCGCGTCTCGTCGTTGACAGGCAATTGCGTCAACATGTAACGAAATTCGGCGCTGTCGCCCAGCGATCCGGCACCCTGTTCGTCGTGCAAGTCAATCGATCGCTGCATTTCACCGCGGTTGGTACTGGCAAATAGCAAGTCGTCACGCAAAGCCAAATAGGCTGGCGATCCGGTCGTGGTTGGCAATTCTACGATTCCCGAACTGGTTAATCCCGAAGCTCCTAACATCCCCAACAACTTTTGAAACAGTGCCGGTTGCTTTAGTTTTGCAACGATCGTGACATCCGTTCCATCGATAAAGAACAAGTCGGGAGTGAACATTGCGATCTCGCTGGTCAGCCCCGATTTCAAAACGGCATCCACCCACTCACGTGTCATCCCCATCCGCTGGAGATATCGTTTTTCCAAGTTGTATTTCAAGCAGTTGCCCGTCAGCGTTGTCCCCGCGCTGGCGATAAATGGTGCTCCGCTGTCCAACATGGCCGTGATCGATTCGGGTTTGCCGATATAGACAAAGAACCGATCAGCTGGCACAACGCGAGCCATTTCTAAACTGCCACCAGCTTGACCGTCCAACATTTCCTCGAACGGATGCGATTTCACTTTGACGCCTTGAAGTGAATCGATATCAATCGTTGCGGCGCTACTGGATTGACTGACGTTCAAGTTTTGCAACTGCAGTGTTTCTTCGATCGCGGCGCGGCCACCCAAAACCGAGAACATTGACAATTGACGTCTCCGATTTTGCGTCAGCAGATCCTGGTCGGTTCCCCGTGCTGCGTCTCGTGCCGCTGCGCCTCGTTGCCAAACATTCAACACGCCTCCTTGCCCGGCAACCAAATACGGTCGCCAAGCAAAACGTCTAGCGTTATCGATCACTGTGCGTAGGTCTTTGTTCTGAGCATCGGCACCGACCGACGTATCCCAGCCGATTTGCAAAGTTTGATCGAGGACTTGGTTGTAAGCTTCCAGTTGTAGTTTCGCGAATTTCGTGTCGTTGATCTTTTCCTCGGTAACCAAAACGATTCGGTAATCCATGTTTGGCGCGGCATCTTTTGAGGCGGCTTGCTTGGAAATCATGGGCCGAACTTTTACGCCATGTTGTTTCACCAATTCCGGATCGATCTCAATTCGCTCGCAATTTCCGTCGGTGTACAACACCCAGTGTTTGCCGTCATCAACGAATGGTCGCACCCCAAATGCCAACACGACTCGGTCTGCTTTTTTGACGACTCGGCGAACGTATTTTTCTTTGGGCTGTTGTTTCTGCTCTGGTGTTAGCGGAGCGAACTGAAATCGGACGTTGGGAACAAGCTGGACGAACGGGCCTGTGTGTGGTTCTTCGGCAAATTCTTCCATTTCAGTTCGCCAGGAAGGTTTGTCCCAACCTTCGGCAAGATACTTCCAACGTTTGTAATCGGCGAAATCTGAAAATCGTTCGGGGCCGGTCCCATCGCCTTCCTGTGCTAGCTTACGACAGGCTTCGTAGCCTCGTTGAACAGTCCACTTGCCCCGGTTGATTTGCTTTTCCTCCAGGGCGGCGTACATGCGACTGCCCAACTGCTTTCGAACATTCGCTTGCGCGGTGGGCATCAAATGCAATTCTCTTAGCGACGCGAGAGATTTGGGTGACCTAATCTGCCAGATTCCATCAGCAGGCAGAGCAACCGTTCCCACATGAGCCTGAAAGGGGCCGTCCCCAAGAGAAGTCCGCGAAGTCGATTTGACAACCGTTTGGGCTTCTGAAGATGTCAAAAACGTGCAGGTCGCGATCGTTAACAAAGTGAGTGATCGGAAAAACAAGGCATTGTTCCTGAAAAAGGATCGGGAGGTGGCGGTACCCAGCGACAGCCCACAACCGCTATGAGACCATTTATCCGGACGCGCTGCGCGAAAAATGGGCGTCTTGCGAAAAAGATTTTTCAATCGCTCAATAGCAGGTAAATTGCTGGCGTTTGGAGCTCAGGCCAGAGGCTGTCAGTTTTAGGCCGGAGGCTGTCAGTTTTAGGCCGGAGGCCGGCACAACCCTAGCTCATGGCGTCAGCCATGAGGTCGCATGCAGAACAAACGCCAAAGGCCGGAG
>CAZZDZ010000543.1:2191-3554 GCA_964652675.1 uncultured Pirellulaceae bacterium | reverse complement strand
TTGCACTTCATGCCCATCAGCGCTCTCAATGGCGACAATGTTGTTGACCGCAGCGAGAACTCGCCGTGGTACGAAGGCAGCACGCTGATGAATTTCCTGGAGAGCGTCTACATCGGTAGCGACCGGAATCTGCAAGATTTCCGCATGCCGGTCCAATACGTGAATCGTCCCAATTTGGATTTCCGTGGTTTCTGCGGCACGATTGCTTCGGGGATTGTCCGTCCAGGCGAAGAAGTCATGGTGCTGCCAAGTCGCCAGAAATCAAAAGTCAAAGAGATCGTCACTTACGACGGAAATTTGGACGAAGCCTTCACGCCGCTTAGCATCACGCTGACACTGGAAGACGAAATTGACGCCAGTCGCGGTGACATGATCGTTCGCAGTGGGAATGTCCCCAAAAGCCGCGACCACTTTGACGCCATGCTGGTTTGGATGCACGACGATGCGATGGTGCCTGGCAAAACGTACTTGATCAAACACACGACGCAGACGATTCCTGGCAACATCGAAACGCTAAAGTACAACGTTGACGTCAACACATTGCATCGCGAACCAGCGCCAACACTGGAACTGAACGAAATCGGTCGCGTCAGCATCACGCTGAGCGCACCGATTCACTTTGACGCCTACCGTCGCAATCGCAGCACGGGCGCGTTCATCATCGTCGACCGAATCACCAACGCCACCGTCGCCGCTGGCATGATTTTGGACAAGTCAGGTGACGCATCATCCAAATCTGTCTGGGACGACGAAGAAGCCGCCACGGACACTGGCAGTTCCAATGTATCTGCCGTCCAAGCAGCCGATCGGGCCGCCCGATTTGGCCAAAAACCAGCCACTGTATTACTGACCGGTTTGACTGGCAGCGGCAAAACCGCGATCGGACATGCCGTCGAACGAAAACTGTTCGATCAAGGCCGAGCGGTCGCGATGATCGATGGCGAATCGGTACGTGGTGGCTTGAGTCGCGATCTAGGCTATAGCGCAAACGATCGCAGCGAGAACTTGCGACGAAGCGGCCACTTGGCTCATACGCTCAACGACGCCGGTTTGATCTGCGTTGCCTCGTTCGTTGCTCCAGTGGAAGACGTTCGATTGAAAGTCGCCAAGCTGATCGGTGAAGAACGTTTCTTGGTCGTTCACGTTTCGACTCCCGTGGAAGTCTGCCGCGAAAGAGACACCAAAGGCCAGTACGCCAAAGCCGACACGGGCGAATTGTTGAATTTCCCAGGTGTTACCGCCGACTACGAAACTCCTGGCAATGCTGATCTGACACTTGATGCAACCGACAAAAGCGTCGACGAATGTGCGGACGCCGTGATCGAATTGCTGCGTGAAAAAGGCATCATCAAATAGTAGCCGA
>CAZZDZ010000543.1:0-2091 GCA_964652675.1 uncultured Pirellulaceae bacterium | reverse complement strand
GTGCGGCTCGATTCGATGGGGCTGCCGATCAAGCGTGCCCTTCGTACTGCTTCGCAAATCGGTGCAAGGTTCGTCGAACTGGACGCTCGCAACAGTATCAAACCAAGCGAGCTGTCCGAAACCGGTTTGCGACAACTGCGGAAAATGCTGGACGATCTAAACTTGCGGGTCGCGGCGGTGCGTTTTCAAACACGTCGCGGCTACGACAACCCACAGGACTTGGAACGTCGCGTTGACGCAACCAAGACCGCAATGCAATTTGCATACAACTTAGGCTGCAATGTTGTCGTCAACCAAATTGGGCTCGTTCCCGATTCCGAAGAGCATCCTGGTTGGTCAGCGTTTCAGCAAGTCATCCATGATCTCGGCCGCTACGGTGCCCGCATCGGAGCGTTCCTGGCGGCCGAAACGGGAACCGAATCCGGCGAGCAACTTGCCAAATTGCTCGGCAACGCAGACGACGCATTCGTGGCCGTTGCTTTGAACCCAGGTCAGTTGATCATCAATCGACACAGCGTACCGGACGCAATTTCGGCGTTGAAAGAACGAATCCAAACCATCAGCGCCGTTGACGGCGTACTAGACCTCGCCGCCGGTCGCGGCATCAGCGTGCCGCTGGGACAAGGCACAGCAGACTTTCCGCAACTAATTGGAATGCTAGAAGACATTCAATACCGAGGCCCCTACATCGTCGGCCGCAGCGATTCAACAATCAACGAGTTGGCCCAGGGCGTCGAATACCTCTCCAACCTGTAGCAAGCTCCGCACAAGAGACTACTTTGCGGGGAAATACTTGCCTGCTTGGGCGGCTTTTTCTTTGGCCCTGTCGTATCGGCGTTGCGATGAATCCGATTTACCGTCGCCATCACGGTCTTCGCCAAATGGCATTTGCATCTCAAAGAAGTAGCCTTCGCTTTTTCCCACTTCTACATGGCTGCCATACTTCTTTTGCTTTGCCGTTTTCGCAAACGACTCGTTCGCAGATTTGAGCTTTGAAATGATTTGCTCGGGCGTGCTGTCCAGCGGCAACTGCTGGACTACTGTTCCGTCGACGCCGAATTCGCCTGGCCGTACGAAATAGATCGCTTCGGTTGCTTCGCCGTCCTTCAACGAAAGTGGCTTGACCAATTCGCCAGCGTCCGTGACAAAATCGTAGTGAAAGCGACCGACAATATCGTCATGCCACGCGACTTGTCGCATTTGTTTTTCGATGTCCGCCTGTTTCGTCTCTTCCGCGACCACCACAACCAGCAATCGAGTGTCAGCCGAAGCAATGTTCAGGGCCATTCGAAAGTGATCGAAATCTGGCGTGAGTGCATCAGTTGGTTCACCTTCAGGACGATACTGTAACGCAAACAGATCCAATCCCCCGAGCGTTGCGAACGTCGCGAGTTAAACCGCGACCGGTTTGAGAGAGTTGCTGTTTTCCGTCGGGGGACAGGATACAAAAAGCTGTGTTTTCCAAATTGCCGTTTAGCATGCTACGAATCAAACGCTGGTTTTCTTCGTTTTCATAGGTGTCTGGTCGGACACATACAAACTGGCGAGATGCATCGATGAAATCAGCGTCGCCGAACGCACGGTTCGACATGGCGGTGTAGCCCGGTCAGAAAACGCCCGGCACGCCACCACATTGAGACGCCGCTGCCATGAATAGAATCGGCCGATTACTGCGAACGGCTTCTTCGCGAGCACGCTGCCAAGTCGAATACCACGCGATACCAGATTCACCTGCTCTGACAGGAGCAACTGGTTCGTTGGGCATGTTCCTGGGGCTTGGAGGGCCACCGCCACCACTGCGTCCACCACGTTGAGCCTGTGCTTGCTGACAGCAAACGCCCAGCATCAGAGCAATGGCTGCGAATAAGTGAATACGGGACTTCAACATAGGTGTTTCTTTCGTTGATGGCCATTTTGCAACAAACCGATAAGGTTTTTAACAACAGAATTGACGAACAGGACCGCAAAAAAACACGGCACGGCAAATTATTGACGCAAAGACACGAAACACGTGCATTCGAAACACCAGCACGCATAGGTTGTGAATTTTTAGGCCGAAGGCCGGCACAACCCTAGCTGGTGGCGTAAGCC
>CAZZDZ010000542.1:0-3580 GCA_964652675.1 uncultured Pirellulaceae bacterium | reverse complement strand
CGAGCATCATATCTCTCGGTCGGTCGCCTCAAGAGGATGGAAGCCCAGCAACGTTAACTGGGTCCATCGCGATGAAGTGCAGACTCAGAAAAGCAATTCGCGAATGATCCGTTTTCGCGGAAAAAACCAAACACTAACTGCTTGGGCAGAAGAAATCGGAATCTCTCCCGCATCTCTTCGCTATCGATTGAAAAATGGCTGGACCGTCAAAGAGGCGTTGACGACCGAGAGCCTGCGTTGAACCGCAGTGTGAATTTTTTCCGTTGGTACGATTGCGAACTAGCCGCGTCGCCTTTGGGACAAAGTCGGCTGATTCGTTACGCAACTTGGCCAGCCCCAGATTCAAGCTTGGCTTTTAGACTTTCCAGTTCCTTCATCACCGCTTTGCAGCCCTGTTTGTTCATCATCCAGCCAAACAGAATGAACATGACTTTGACGAATCCTTTGCCGCTGACGGTGGATTCCTGAGTAACGCGAGTCCTGCCATCTAAATCCTCGAATCGGTATTCGGCTTGGATGTCGAAACTCTTTCCGATCAGGCTAATCGCGGACTTGTTGGGTGGCTCCCAAAGAGTTTTGGTTCCCTGAAATTCCATTCGCTGGCCCTTGTCTTCGGTGACGCAGCGAAACGTATCGCCAACGCCGCCTTTGTCTTCGATCAATTCGTCTTCTACAACGGTCAGGCTCCAGTCGGCCACGTTTCCGTTTGTGTACCTGAAGACTTCATCTATAGGGCGATCGATCTCAACGCTGGCGATGCTGTGCATGGTATTTTCTCCTGCTGGAAACGTCGCCCAAGCGTACCACATCAGGAGGATTCAGAATCCGCATCATCATTTCGGCACAGGACCAGCATTCGGACGCTTTGATGCGTTTAATTGATGCCACTGCTTTGGGCGTACCGTGGGCGATCAAAAACCGCTTCTTCGTTGTCAAAGCAAGAAAGAGTGCGAACTTTACCATTATTAGTGGCGTCAGCTAATCGGGATTGACGTTCCTACATAACTGTCGCCATCCTTTGGCGTATCGATTCTCCGCATCCGTAACGCGGGGACGAAATTCAGTCGCATATTCCGAGTTCTCCAATGAGTGCTGCCTCAACCGTTCAAGTTCAACTTCCCGATGGAAACATCTCCGAGCACCCCGCTCATACCACTTCGATGGACATCGCCCTGGGCATCAGCGAAGGGCTGGCCCGCGGCGTGATCGCTGCCGAAGTCACCGGCAAAATAGTCGATGCAGATCGACCGCTGGGAGACCTGGCCGAAGACGACAAACCCGTTGAACTGAAACTGTTGACCAGTCGCGACGCCGAAGCGTTGGACGTACTGCGTCACTCGGCTGCCCACGTCATGGCTCGCGCGGTGATGCGTCTCTACGAAGGAGTCTCGTTGGCTTTCGGTCCGACCACCGAAGGCGGGTTTTACTACGACTTTGATATCCCCGAACCGATTAGCGAAGAAGACTTTCCCAAGATCGAAGCGGAAATCAAAAAGATCATCAAAGCGAAAGAGCCGTTCGAACGTTTCGTGCTCGATCGAGATGAAGCAAGAAAACTGTGTGATGACTTGGACCAAGATCTGAAAGTCGAGCACATCGAAACCGGCTTGGCAGATCAACCCACCGTCAGCTTCTATCGCCAAGGAGAGTTTGTCGACTTGTGTCGCGGGCCGCACATCCCCCACGCCGGCAAAATCAAAGCCATCAAAATGATGAGCGTTGCCGGTTCGCACTGGAAAGGAGACGTGTCCGGTCGCAGCCTGCAACGTCTTTACGGCACCGCGTTCTTTGACAAGAAAGAACTCAAGGCGTACCTGGAACAGATCGAAGAAGCCAAGCGGCGCGACCATCGTGTGCTTGGCAAACAGCATGGATTGTTTTCGGTGAACCCCGAAGTAGGCCCGGGGCTGCCGTTGTGGCTACCCAAAGGTGCACGTGTTCGTGTCACTCTAGAAGACTTCTTGCGCAAAGAACTGTTGACTCGCGGCTACGATCCCGTCTATAGCCCAAACATTGGGCGCGTGGAATTGTACGAAACCAGCGGCCACTTTCCTTACTATCGCGAAAGTCAATTTGCGCCGCTGTTCGGCAGCGAAGTCGGAGGTCTGTTGGACGCTTGGTCAACTCGCTTGCAAGAAGGCGAGATTGATCAAGACGGCGAAGACAAGTTGATGGCTGCCGCTGAAGTTCTGGGCGTGACGCTACCCGATTACAAGTTGTCGGCATCGGTCGACGATAAGTGTGCGGTGCTGCACGATTGGCAGAAAGCCAACGAACGATATTTGTTGCGGCCGATGAACTGCCCACATCATTGCCATATTTTCAAAGCGCAACAGCGCTCCTATCGCCAGTTGCCATTGCGGTTGTTCGAATTCGGGACCGTCTATCGTCACGAACAAACCGGCGAACTGAACGGGCTACTACGCGTGCGCGGTTTCACTCAAGATGACGCGCATATTTTCTGCACCTCAGGTCAAGTCGAAGAAGAATTTCGTGCAACCATCAACCTGACCAAATTCGTTTTGGAATCGGTTGGACTGGATGATTTCCGTGTGCAGTTATCATTGCGAGATCCCGATTCCAGCAAATATGTTGGCAGCGAAGAGAACTGGGACATGGCCGAAAGTTCGCTGCGCGGAGTACTGGAAGGTTCTGGATTGGATTTCAACGAGGAGCCCGGTGAAGCAGCGTTTTACGGACCCAAAGCCGATTTCATGGTGCGAGATTGCATCGGTCGTTCGTGGCAATTGGGCACCGTCCAACTGGACTACAACTTGCCCGAGCGATTCAAGCTGGAATACAACGGCAGCGACAACCAAGCACATCGCCCCGTGATGATTCACCGCGCACCGTTTGGTTCGCTGGAACGGTTCACCGGAATGTTAATCGAACACTTCGCAGGCGCATTCCCATTGTGGTTGTCGCCCGAGCAAGTGCGCGTGTTGCCGTTGAGTGACAAGTCGATCGAGTACGCTGTCCAAGTTGCCAAGCAATTGACCGATGCCGGGCTCAAGGCGACCGTTGACTCCACCGGTGGCAAAGTCCAAGCCAAGATCCGCAATGCGCAACTGGATTTGACGAACTACATGGCCGTCGTCGGCCCCAAAGAAGCCGAAGCTGGCGAGTTGGCGTTGCGTGACCGAATCGATGGAGACCTCGGATCAATGCCAGTGGCCCAAGCGATCGCAAAACTGAAAGAAGAGATCGCGAATCGAACGGTTCGGCAAGTCGTCAAGAGCAGCGGAACTCCAACAGCATCAGTCGAAGGCGAAGCCACCGGCAACGAGTATTAAGCTCGGACCCATGCTGATGCACTTGTCTTTACCCACAACTGCTTGGTCCAAAAGCTCGAAAACAGGGGATTATCCAACAGCGAAGCTGTTTAACAACACAGCCTGTGGTCGCGCAGCGCACCACAGGTCGTTTGTTGAATTAACCAACCCAAACCCTGAAAGGGTTTCACAACCGCACAGTTTGTCGAGCACCTTCGGCGTTCATCGATAGTCAATCACCAAACCCCCGGGGGCGCTGCGCGACCCGAGGCTTTGTTGTTGAAGTCCTTCGGACTTAGTTTCACGCC
>CAZZDZ010000541.1:0-3588 GCA_964652675.1 uncultured Pirellulaceae bacterium | reverse complement strand
GACGTCAGCGATCGGTTAAAAGGTCCCATCGGTACGAACGTCCGTATCCAAGTCCAGCGCATTGTAGACCAACCCAGTTCAGATACTGACGCAGACGATCCCGAAAGTTCCGATGCAAAAACGGATCCAACAGAACTTGTTTCGCTGACGATCCCCCGCGCGACAATCGCCTTGGAAAGCGTCATCGGTGACCACCGCGGCAAAGACAATCAGTGGGTTTATCGACTGGATTCTGATCCAAATATCGCCTACGTCCGACTCACCAGCTTTGGCGAAAAAACGGTCCACGAATTGCAACAGGTCCTTCGTGGTCTGAACAACCAATTCGATGCACTCGTGTTGGATCTGCGTGGCAACTCCGGTGGACTACTTTACGCTGCTTGCGACGTCAGTGACATGTTTTTGACGAAAGGCCGAATCGTTTCAACAAAAACTCGCGGTGGGAAACTCGAAGAAGTTTATGACGCTCGAGCCGGTACGTTGGTCGCATCCAACAAACCATTGACAGTTTTGATCGACGGTGATTCTGCCAGCGCCAGCGAAATCGTTGCCGCATGTTTACAAGACAATCAACGCGCTACGATTGTTGGAACTCGCAGCTACGGCAAAGGCACCGTGCAAAATATCCTGCCATTGCAATTTGGTCGCAGCGCGTTGCGGTTAACCGTCGCGCGTTACTATCGACCAAGCGTCAAAAATATTCATCGTGCCAAAGATGCCACCGAAGAAGACGAGTGGGGAGTCAAACCCGACGACGGGTTCCTTGTGACCATGGACAACGAAACATTGGGCCGTCTGCTTAAACGCTGGCAAGAAGCTTCCTATCCGTTGTTGGCTAGTCCGAAAAAAACCGATCCCGCTGAAGATTCCCCAACGCAAGCCTCCGATAACCTGAAATTTGATCCACAACTAAATAGGGCGGTGGACCACCTTCGTGAGCAGCTGCAAGGAAAATCGCCTGCAAAAATCAATTCGAATTCGACCGAAGAACCCGATAAAGTCGCTGCATAACGCGTTTAGGGTGTTTTCGCTCCCTCCGAAAAAGCTCCGGTCTCAAACAAATCGGAAAAGGTTTGCCCCACACAACCGGTACAATTAGATTCAGTGTTTGCAGGAGGCGACCCATTTGGCGGCGGCTCAGATGCCGGAGCCGATCCATTTGGCGGTGGAGCAGGCGCAGCTGGCGACCCGTTCGGTGGCGACGATCCATTCAATTAATCGCTGCGAAAACTCCATTTCCAAAAGAGGATCTCTTAAAAGTGGTCCTCTTTTTTTGTACATCGATCGGCGATTTTGTTGCCACAAACAACCGAGACTCACTTGAACAATCCGAGTGATAGCACTGACACGCCGACAAGACTCTGGCAGCTCATTGCATTACTGGTGTTGGTACCCATTCTATTTTGGTTGATCAAAGAAACATCGATTCGTCCACACGCTGGCAGGAGAGCCGCGTGGAACGACTACACTTGGTGCGAAGACACGCCCTACCTGCTTCGTCAAACCGAACAGGGAGTTCTGTTCGGCGAATTCCAAGTTCGCGTCGATGCAATCAATCTTGATACCGGTAAAACGCTCTGGTCGACGACGCTCAAAGACCCGTCGATTCGATTCTTGAAAGTCTCCGAGAACGGGCGTTGGATTTTCGTCAAATCCAAAGAAGGTTTTTCGATCCGCGAATTCGCCCCGCCGCACAACATCGTGCGAGAAATAAATTTGAAGGCTGAATTTCGATATTGGCCCTCTGTCCACTGGGTCGACGACGACACACGACTGCTCTACGCAACGAAATCCGGGTATCGAATCTACGACCTAACGACGGACCAGGACCATGCTCTACCGGAATCAGTCGAACCCTATCCATTCATCGGCTGCTGGGAGTCGGACCAGTTCTACACAACCGTTACCGACACCGGAGTGGCAGCCGCCAAACAAAATGTCTACTACCGTGACGGACTTCAGTTGAGCGTGGTGCCTGAACTGCAACAGCCCAACGAAAATCGAGTGTTTGTGTTTCGTGATTCAACGCGGATGCTACTGAGCGAAAGCGACTCGATGATTGATACAGTCACCCGAAAGAGAATCCCACTCGAAAGACCTCGTGGAAAGGGTTACTTCATCGCGCGATATTCTCAAGATCTTTCGTTCGTACACGAGGATGCCAACGATCGCATTGTCGCGATGACGATCATGGACAGCGAAACCGGAAAACAAGTTCGACGTGTCGACTTTCGCAATCCCGCTAGTGGATCGTCCATCTATCGAAACGGAAAATTCATTGTGATCGATTCACGCTACGAAAACGTTTCCGCCATCGATCTTGATGGAGAGTCTTTGTTGATATCGGAGTCCCCGTTTCGGCGTTGGCTACGACGATCGTTACTTGCGTTTGCCGCGACCTTGGCCTGGTGGTTATTTTGGGTTCTACGTTTTCGACGACGATGCCGATCGATCAAGCCATTTATCGACATAGCGTTGTTGCACGGAATTGTTTTTGTTGCCAGTATCACGCGACTCTTCAGTGGATCACGTTTGGGTTCAATGTCGCAAACCGAAACACTCTTTGTCGTGGGAGCAACATGCAGTTCAATCGTGCTGTCGGCGTTTTGGTTGGTGATGGGCACTTCACGCTGGCAACGACGGGTGACACAATCGATCGTTGCGACTGCCATCTGCCTGTGGATGTACGGAAGTCTATTTAATTTTCATGTCATGTGGACGATTGGAACCATGTTGGCTGGTTTTGCCACCACCTGTTTCGCAGGATTTTTTCTGACCCGCTTGATTGGCCAGCGAGTTTGTCATGAATCCGATCCGACTGGAGTGATTTCCTCGTCGAGCCCCAGCCGCAATCAAATCGAGATCAAACAGGCGTTAGTTTGGGTGCTGGCTTGCGCACTGGTGTTTGCAGTAGCGTTCGCCGATGGCGTCCCGACTGTCAATTCGCAATTTTTATACTATGTAGTTCAAGGTATCGTATGCGCGATTGTTGGCGTAATGGGATTCTTCATCCTTCTCCGCGTTCAAGGGCTTCTCGTTGCCATTCTGATCGCAGTCCTTGCTTGCACGGTGGTCACAAGCGGACTTTGGTATGGGGTTCATAGAGTCTTTCCAAATGCGAATGGAATGCTCATTCGATCTGGAGGTTCGCCCGCTTTCTTTTTGATCGCTCAAAACGTATTGCTAATCGCCTCTGCACTGACGATACGATTAAATCAATACCGTCTTGCGCGACAGGAGGCGTTCCCATCAACGGCCAGTTTTACGAAGTGAATCGAATGAACCGTTTCGAAAGCCCTCAACCACGCACCGCTTTTTGGGGCGGCAGTGAAAGTGGAATGACATTCACAACTGACCGCGCAGATGACCACGCAGATGGCATCGGGCAGCTGCCTACGAGGAAGACATTAGTGCTTTGAAAAGCGACTTTGGATCTTTTTTCGTAAATGAACACTCGATCAACTGGATGACTGGCCAAATGACGATATTTCGATTGCCAGATTCGCGAAGTGCTTCAGCGATCGCTTTTCCGACAGACTGACTGGCATAAAAATCCAGTAAACCTCGCCCAGAGAACGCTTCGCGGGG
>CAZZDZ010000540.1:0-3614 GCA_964652675.1 uncultured Pirellulaceae bacterium | reverse complement strand
TGGCTCTCCACCGACCGACCAGGATCGTTTGTGTTTCGTGCCGCGTCAGGTGCCAGTGTAAATCGTTATCATAGGGGCACCAACAAACGGTTCAGAGCGATGATCCGTTTTACTTGACCAACAACAAGCGGATTGAACCTCCGCAGGACGTCCAATGAAATCACTTGTTCTGATGTTTGTGCTTTTCTTCACTTCGGTGGCCACTGCCCAATTGAAGTTTGATGACCCCAAGCCACAGCACTACAAATTGAGTGCACGCGCGAGCAAAATTGACTCGCGCGTGAAGGCGTATCCTGAAATTGGATTCATCCTGCAGGACAGCAAAGGCAATCCAGCAGACATGCAGAATGCATCCGTCGATACGCGTGTTGCACCACGCGGCAAACTGGTGATTTGGCTGATGAGTCACAACAAACCATTGTTTGATCGGATCAATTCGTATGGAATCCATGCGATTCAAGTTCACTATGCAAACAAATGGTTCTCCAAATGTTGTCGTGAAAACCCAGTCGGCGAACATTGCCGCGGCAACATCCGCCTGGAAGCCGCAACCGGCGAAGATTTCAGCGAAGATGTCGCAATCGCAAAACCCGATGGAATGATGGAGCGAGCAAGACAATTTGTGATCGCGCTGAACAAGAAAAACCCTCAAGGCGGCTGGGATCATTTCTTGACAAGCGATCGTAAAGCCCTGCGATGGGAAGACGTGATCGTTGCTGGTTCGTCGCACGGGTCGACCACCGCGTCACGATTTGCCAAACATCAAAAGGTCAGCCGGGTCGTTGCGTTTTGCGGGCCGCGAGATCAATTGCAGTCCTGGCAATCGCTGCCGTCTGCGACACCAGAGAATCGGTACTTTGGTTTTTCGCATGTATTGGATGGTGGATGGACCGCCGATCACTACTGCCGCAGTTGGGAACTGATGGGCATGCACAAATTTGGTCCCATCGTCAATGTCGACAAATCGAAAGCTCCTTATGGCAATACGCGTCGTTTGATCACAGATTTTGACGTCAACGGCGATGCCAAGCGAGCACACAGTGCCGTGCAACCAGGCAGCAGGGCAAAGAAGAACACGGATGGCTCCTTCGGTCACGAAGACGTCTGGCGATACTTGTTCACCCACCCAGTCGATTCGGTTGGCGACCCGGTCCCGATGGACGAATCGTGCAACAAGGACCAACGAGGTTCCTGATGGCGATCGAAGAAAACGACCGCGAAAACTTGCTTCGTGATGCGAAAATGATGCCCGTGCGAGGTGAAACTCAAATCGACGGTCACACGATCGTGATCGGATTCCGAAGCGATTCGCAAGCCAGTTTGTATTGTGACGCCGATCCCGTGTTTCAGTTCAACGCAAACAACCAGTTGCGCCGCGTCTACTTTCATGGCGAACGGTACGCCGCAGAACAAGGCGTACTGATCAAGCTGACGAGGGAATCTCAGGGTGGCAAAGTCGTATTTCATCGTGAACCTGCATCCAAAAATGAAGCAAATCAGATTCAATCGGCGCTCGCGAATTGGTTAAACAAAATTGAACGAACCGCACCAAGCAGTTGGACATCCGCCAACGACGACGCAATATTCACCAAGCAATTGAAGCAATGGATACAAAACCAGCCATCGACCATGGAGATCGCAGGCACCCCAAACGTCTGCGAGTAGGATTTCACGTGACAAAACTGCTACGCAGTTGTTCAAAACCATGATGGAAAATTTTCAAAGGGCAAAGAAGGTAATCAAAATGGCAAGCTGCGATATTCGACTGGCGTTCGTGTTTTTTTGCATGCTGTTTTTTCAATTGCCATCGGCGAATGCGAACAACAATTGGTTGTTACCAGGCGATGCTTTCTTTCCAACGGTGTTGACACAGGCTGATATCCAGGCATTGCAAGCCAACCAGAATGAGCGGTACGAGTTCCACTACTCGAGCCTCGACACATTCCCGTTAGCATTTTGCGGCAACGCTGGATACGAACACGTTGTCTTTGAATCGGTGGACAAAGCGTTTGTCGCAAATTTGGCAGCTGCTTACAAAGCGATTCGCGAGACACAACCGCGGCGATTGGTGGAGGAAGTGACCAATGGTAAAAAGAAGTTGGAAGAGACGAACGGAATTCACGTTTTGTTTTATCCTGAGGCGTTTGATCTTTCCAAGCACAAACTTGGGCTGCGATACAACGAAAACTGGGCGGAAGAACTCGTTAAAATGGGCTACCAACGCGAGCATGTTCGTTTATGTTGCATGGTGAGTTCCAGAGATGCAGCGATGGTTTCTTGGCGCGACGCCAAACAGGTCGCTGCGCTGGAGTTCGCGATCCCAAAAAACGAGAATCCTATCGGCGAGCAACCTAAAAAGGTTGCGAGAAAGGTTAATCGGTCTGTGGTTGTCAAAGGCAAGGTCAAAGCGATCGTGATCTTGACGAAGTCATTGGACGATTACTTTAAACCTGGTCGTGATGATAGTCTTTCGTTGTATGAAATCGATTCCACGCAATACAAACGGCTGAGTCAGCAACGCGGCAGGTGGGTCAGCGATGCCGTTCTTTCGCAAGAAGACGCCAATCCGTTCAATTAAAAGCGTAGGCCCATGACCCGACTCCAAACAGACCCACCGTCTAAAGCGTCCCCCTTCACTTAGAGCATCTTCAAGTGAACCGATCATTCACGACCGCCATTTTGATTGCAGCATTTGTATTTGGTGTACGAACGAGTTTCGCTGCCCAAACGCAACCCAACGTCATCCTTGTTTTCATTGATGACATGGGCTGGGGTGACTTCTCGTGCTTTGGTAACGATTCGGTCAAGACGGAAAACATAGACAGGCTTGCCAGCGAAGGTTTGCGATTCGAGCAGTTCTATGTCAACTCGCCGATTTGTTCTCCATCGCGGGTTGCGATTTCTACGGGCCAGTATCCAACCAGATGGAAGATCACGTCCTATTTGTCCAATCGCGCCATCAACGATCAACGCGGCATTGCGCAGTGGTTGGATCCTTCGGCACCTATGCTGTCGCGCCATTTACATGATGCAGGCTACGCGACCGGTCACTTTGGAAAATGGCACATGGGTGGCCAGCGTGATGTTGGCGAAGCTCCATTGATCACCGAATACGGCTTCGATGCCTCACTTACAAATTTCGAGGGACTTGGGGACCGGGTTCTTGCCATCTGCGATTCACACGACGGAAAACCGACACGTCGCCACACGCTTGGTTCGGACAAACTGGGACGCGGGCAGATCAGTTACGTTGATCGATCGCTTGTGACCGAAACATTCACCAAGGCGGCAATCGACTTCATCAAGAAAGCAGATTCCGCCAGCAAACCGTTCTATGTCAACGTTTGGCCTGACGATGTTCACTCGCCGTTCTTTCCCCCTGAAGCTCGTCGTGGCGACGGTTCCAAACGCAAACTGTATCACGGCGTCTTGGAGACGATGGACGAACAGCTTGGTGTGCTGTTTGACTATGTCCGCAACCATCCGCGATTACGAAACAATACTCTGATTTTGGTATGCAGCGACAATGGCCCGGAACAGGGGGCCGGCAGCGCGGGCCCGTTTCGAGGTTTCAAAACACATTTGTACGAAGGCGGTATTCGGTCCTCGCTGAT
>CAZZDZ010000539.1:0-3642 GCA_964652675.1 uncultured Pirellulaceae bacterium | reverse complement strand
CGAGTACGAGTACGAGTACGAGTACGAGTACGGTGAAACCTAGTTTCTGCTGGGAAACCGCACTGAGGTGATGATTAAAAATCGACTTAAACTGGCGCTGCCTGGTTTGCCTGCATCAATTGCCGTCAAACATTTGCCATGACACCTACGTACACACTGGGTATAACCAAGCTATGTCGCTGCCATTCACTTCGTCCGACGGAATCAAACCATGCGTTCTGTAGCGTTTTGCCTCGTAATTGTCTTAGGCGTCACCCTTGTCTCCAACCGACTGCTCCAAGCGGACTCGGCCAGCGTGCTGATCAAAGATGTTCCGCACGTCCGCCAAAAACCTGATTTCTGTGGCGAAGCATGCGTGGCCGCTTGGTTGCAAAAGCTTGGCTCCAAGGCCGATCAAGATGCGGTGTTCGATCAAAGCGGTCTGGACCCGACCTTGGGTCGTGGTTGCTACACCAAGGAATTAGATCAAGCGATTCGGCGTTTTGGATTCAAGACGGGTCCGGTTTGGAATCGAATCAAAGTCGCCGATCACGAACGCGAACTGGAACGTCATTGGTCCAACATGGTGACCGATTTACGACGCGGCGTTCCATCGATCATTTGTATGCGAACGCGTGTTCAAAACGGAACGGAACACTTTCGATTGATACTTGGCTATGACGCCAAGACCGACGAAGTCATCTATCACGAACCGGCCGCCGACGATGGGGCATACCATCGCATGGCGAAAAAGAAATTCATGACCCTGTGGCCTTTGCAATACGATCCACAAGAATGGTTGGTGGTTCGTTTCGCCTTGGCAACCGAAACCGTTCCGCGACTTGGCTCGTCAACGATGCCAACCAGCGCCGACTACGCCCAGCACATCATGCAACTAAAGGACCGTTTGCCCAACAAGAACTTTACCGTTGTTTTGCAACATCCCTTCGTCGTCGTCGGCGATGAACCAGAAAGCAAAGTGCGCAGCCGCGCCGAGCACACGGTGAAATGGGCAACCGACAAGCTAAAGAAACAGTACTTCGCCAAAGACCCTGATCAGATCCTGGACATCTGGCTTTTCAAAGACCAATCCAGTTACGAATCCAATGCCCTTCGCTTATTCAACAGCAAACCATCAACGCCTTATGGATACTATTCGCCCAGCGATAAAGCGTTGGTGATGAATATCGCGACCGGTGGCGGCACATTGGTCCACGAAATCGTCCACCCGTTTGTCGAAGCCAACTTTCCCGAGTGTCCGTCTTGGTTCAACGAAGGACTCGGTTCCCTTTACGAACAGAGCAATGAACGCGATAAAAAAATCATTGGCATGACAAACTGGCGATTGGCCGGACTACAAAGAGCCATCAAGGCCGGGAACGTGCCGTCGTTTGCAACGCTCTGTTCGACAACCAGGAAACAGTTTTACAACGAAGACCCCGGGACACACTACGCCCAAGCCAGATACTTGTGCTACTACCTGCAAGAACATGATCTGCTGGGCAAGTACTACCACAGCTTTGTAGTGAATCACAAAACCGACCCCACCGGCTACAAAACATTGCAACAAGTATTGGGCACCAAAGACATTCCTGCGTTTCAAAAGAAATGGGAAGCCTACGTGATGACGCTGCGGTTCCGGTAAACCAACAAACTCAAAACGGCAACGTTTTCAACAGCTACTCGCTGCGCGTCAATCGCTGTTTGACTCCACGTCCAAAGTCGACCAAGTTCTGACGCAATTGCGGAAGGCTACGATCCGGAACGATTTCGACGTCTAACAACGGTCGTGCCGCGCCGCCCCAGCGCGATTTGTACCGTTCGTCACCACGCAAAAAATCAAAGTTCACCCGACCACTTTGATGCGTCGACTTCATCGCGGCGACCAACAAAGCGCGCCCGATTTCTTGATCGCGAAACTCTGGGTCGATCCCCATCTGGTAACCATAAGAAGTCGTTTCGGAAAGGAAACTGAAATCGACGCCGATCGGAGTGCCCGATTTTTCAATCCACAACACTCGTAGCGATCCGTTGTCGAACAATCTTTCCGCGATCTGGTATAGAAAAGTTGCGAATTCAGGATTGGCAAAACAACCAGGCTTGCCTTCGCTTTCCCAGCGCTTTTGATGCAGAACGCGAAACCACTTCATCCCATAGGCCAGTGATTGTGAATCGGTCGCTTCGTGGACCGCCACATCCTCGGCATCTAACAATCGGCGTTGAACCAAACGTACGTTGCGCCGCTGAGATTTGGAGAGCCCTGAAACGTATTCTTCCCAAGTGCCATTGAACGTTGTTTGCCAACTGGAATAGGTACTGCGCCAGTTGACGGTGCAATCTTCGCTGGACATTTGTTGGATGAATTGCTTCATCACCGCATCGCTTTGATCGATTCCCTCCAAATGGATCAGGTCCCAACCAAGCCATACGTTCGATTCGCTGGTGAGCAAATCCAAGTTTGTCAAAGTATGTCCAACGGAGTTTTCGGCCAAACTTCTCGCGACCTTTTCCAAAAACACGTCCGTATGATCGGGATGTGCCAAGATCGTCGTGTAGTCGGTGCAGCACTGGCGATCACCCAAGAATCGAATCACGTCGCCGCGCAACCAATGACTGGAAAGATAAAACGGCGCGATCCCAACAACCCGATCATCATCGTCTTTGCCGACAAACAACATCAGTTTGCCGTCGCCCAACATCGTCTCGGCCCACGTGTACGCCCACTCCCAACTGCGCATCGGAATGCCATCTGCAAGACGATTCCAATCGTCACGCAGTTCGGCGAACCGGCAAAAAGTTGATACAAGTTCGATGCGCATGCAACGATTCAAAAATGGAGTGACCGTATCGGATAGCTGGGGAAATCTAGCTCCGGCACGTCAAAGCCCAAGGAGGCTTAGCGATCCCACCGCCCGAAACGAAGTGGTTGCATCTGAACGTTCCGGTTGTGTCGATGATGACGCCGTTCCGCTGCCCCCAAATTCGGAACCAGAACACGCGGTGGACCCCCGTCCACTTTCTAATTTGGCGAGTTCACTGGCGTTTGGCGAATTCGTTTTGTCTTCAATGGATAGACCGCATAGGTTTCACCCAATTCGTCCAGAAAAGGTTTATCCAAATAGGCGATCGTGACATAACGCCAATCATAATTCATGTCAAAACAATACAGCCGCCTGGGGCTCTTAGAGTGTCTGTCCAAAATGGAATTCAGCACATCGGAAATCGCGACGGGGTCATACCACGATCCAGTATCGAACAGATCAACTTCATAGACACAGTTCTTTGCCGCGAATCGCAAATGGGGATCTTCAAAGCTAACCGATTCAAAAGGCATGTCGTCCACGATCAGTTGCGCCATGTCACGTGCAAGGAAACCAACGCCTTCGAATCCATAGTCGTCAACGACAAACTCTTTAGCGATGCCTGTGGCCGCCATCAGTCTGCAGGCATTCGATCGATCGACGTAACGTTCGTTATCGGGGAGATCCAGATCGTCGAAAATTTGTTGCACGGTGATCGATGGTTTTGCGGTATTGGGAAACTTTGCCGCGTACTGGTCCACGAACTTCAGAAAGTCGTCGTTGGTGATTTGATTGACCAGCCAGTGAGTTCCTGTTGCGTGGGGGGCTGTGCTGTCGTACAGAGGACGTTTCAAACCGTCCA
>CAZZDZ010000538.1:0-3661 GCA_964652675.1 uncultured Pirellulaceae bacterium | reverse complement strand
CTCTCCGTCACCTGGCAATTGCCCGGCCACGAACCACCCAAACTAGGTGACCCACCAATATCGGGCGAGTATCTCGAGTTTGAAGTGAAAGAGTAGCTCGCCTCTCCGAGGCGATTATCTTGCAAAAGACGGCTCGGAGAGCCGTGCTACTATGGCTTGAACAGATATCGATTGGCTGAATTACTACCACCGCAGTCGCATAGCAACAGGATCGAGGTGGCGTCGGGGTAGCATTGCTTGCCGATACGGTTCCAGTACCATCGCAGGCTATCCGCAGCAAACTCACTGGTCTCATGGGAAAGGGGGAGCTGATCAAGGTCAACGCAACTTTTTTGCTGCGTTGGCCTTTGTTCTTGTGATGATTGGCAACGACGTCTTGGTTGCGTTGAAATCCACTCGGAATAGACGGCCAAACTGACGCAACTTTTCTCAGGGCTTGCTCTTTAGTTTGATAGCGCTGATCAACTCGCTGGCTGCTGCTGAAATACTCCTTGAATGAGTGAAGTAACCCGACTAACCAAGCAGATTTTTCTTTCTTAGTGACGATTTGAGTCGGTTGAGTGTGGGGTGCTTCTTGGCAAGATGAGCTGCATGTTTACGTGTGATCGTTTCGCCTTCTTTGCCGCCAATCGCGTCGCGTAGGTCTGCGAGGATTTCAGCAGCAGCTTCGTAATTGCTCGTGCCTCGTTCGTCCGCGAGTTTCGTTGCTTTGCTGAGCCATTGTTTTGGCGCGGCAACCATCTCTTTCATTCTCGCCTGTCGCTCTCGTTCGGCCTTTGCTGCTTGTCGTTTGGCTGCCGCGGCGGCTTTCTTGGCGCCCTTTGCGTTGGCCAAAGCCTGATGCTCTTCTGAGCGGACCATCAACTCCTCAAGATTTCGTGTGGATCGACTCATAGGCCAGGTAGGACCACTCTGGCTATCACGCACTTCAGCCATCAGTTCTGCTTTGACGGACGCGGGGTCTTCGGTCAAGAATCTTGATAGAAGCTCTTTGGACCTAACGGAAGAAACATTGCCAACCCAATTTTGCAACTGTTGAGAGCGCGAATCCACATCGGGGGCAGATCCACCTTCTTCACTCGCTGCGTCTAGCAGAAGCGGATCGAGTCCAAAGTAATCCAGGAGTTCGCGCGCGTGATCGGTCATTTCGCCAAGTCCCGCAGGTAGGTTGGGTAACTTGCATTCGGCGGGATCGAGATTGCCGTCCACTGATGCACATAGCCACATCGCAAACAATGGTCGCGGGTCGCCCGCGATCAGTTGCTCTCGCAATCCGGCCGCAGCGTCGATGTAAGAATTGAACTCCCAAATCGAGTCCATTTCGCCGGGTTCAATGAAGGGATGTAAGGACAGAATGCCCGCTTTGCCTTTCTTGTCAGGCTTCCACTCCAGTCGCTCACCGTCTACGAATGACTTCCAAGCTCGTTTGGGTAGCGGTAGCCCTTGCGGGAGACGTATGCGGATGTCGCGAATGCCGTAGTTTGCATACTGCAGAAACACATCAAACCCGCGACGCAACAATCCGTCGACGTCACCACGAAACTCACCGTAGTTATATTCAACGGATAGTTCCCAACGTGACAAATCTGCACGAGAGGACTGTTTCTCTGCAAATGCCAGCTGGCGATCGTTCAATGCAGAGTCAACCGCTCGAAACGCTACGAATTGGTACTCGCTCATCGAAATGTTTCCGTATACGAATTGTGACCGGTGTCACAGCCACATGGTGAAATCGTGATTCGTTATCATTGCGGAAATCTGTTTTCAAAGGGAGGGCAATATGAGTTGGCAAACCCCAGATGGCGATCGGTATTTGACTGGCCATGAAGCGACATTGGTTCGCGAGACTCTGGCCTGCGTCGTCGACCATATCAGTGAAGATATTCGTTTTGGCGATGGAGACCGCTGGGAATTCGGTGTGGTGTTGTTTGATGAACTCACGCCGTCACAGCAAGTGATCATGGTCAAAGCCATTGCCGAACATCTTCTGACAAAGACGAACAAAACGCTTGAGTTAACGGCGACCAATGAGGCGGCGGTCTATGCGATCTTCCAAACATTGGCTGTTCAAATTGAGGTTGAAGTCGACACAGAAAACGACAAGCCGATGAACGACTCATGGAGGTGCTTTTGGCGACGGCTCACCTTGAACGCTTATCGAGAGAGTTTTTCTGAGGACGACGCTGACGATTTTGTTGACGATGATCCAGAAGATCCCTGGATGACGCCACAATCGGAGCTTAGCGCGAACCTTCCACAGTGGCAGTCGCTGACCGAAAGTTTGGCGGATCGAATTTTGTGGGATCGCGATTTCGAGATGGCGGGTCGTTTCTTGGATGAAGAACCGGCGAAAGCAGCCTTGCTGAAACAAATGATGGGTATCGAAACGGATTACTACGCGAGTATCGCACCGGATCCGAAACCGGGCGAAGTCCAGAATATCTTGAAAAGCATTCGTCAGTTGACGCACCAAAAGCCGCGGTAGGTCTGCCAGATGTCGCAAGAACTTGGCCAGCGTCTTCTATCCATGCGACGCGTCCTCTTTACGGAACGGTTATCTTGGACGAAGCTTTTTCCAAGAGTTCGCCATCAGCTGCGACTCGCATCATCGAAGCGTTGCGGATTTTTGGTCTTCATCCGATATTCGTCACGCCGAACAAAGAGATCGGTTTGTTGAAAAAGCACACGCGTAGAGCCATCTGCGTACAAAGACCCGGACGAGAAGCCAGCCTGGCGTCCATTTCATGGCAGAAGCTAGAAAAGTTGGCACACCCCTCACAGAAACAGAATGCGAAATGAAATTCCAATCACGATCAACGTACTTTCCAAAACCTTTTGATCCGAACGAAGTCATCGTCGCACACGAAATCGATGTTGTATGTCATGCCGACGATGACGATCCCGTTGTCGCAGCGCGGATCGCGATTGACTACTTGGATTTTACGCGTGCCGAGAAATTAGGCTGCCCGCTTGTGCATGTTTGCGATGCCGATTCGGCTAGCTGGGAACGCGTCTACTCAACGGTGATTGAACCGAGTCACGACTTTTCCGAGATTCGCAAAGACTTTGGTTTCGACGATCCGGTCCATGGTTTGCTGTTCTTGCATCAAAGCGTTTTTCATCCGAGCCTGCGGGATTGGCAACGCTTGATTATCGATCAAATGTGCAACATGTTTCCCGCTTCCACTGCGACGATCATGGGAAAGAGTGAAACCGACATGGACGACAAGGAACGTGCAAGTCTCGGTTTTCGGATGATCGCCAATTCCGACTTGTTGTTTCGTCCCAACATGCTTGCCAATGAATACTCGGCAATCGACGACGAACGTGATACGCTGGACCTATGTGTCCCTGCCGACGTACAAGATTACGTCGATGAACACTGGGACATCGATTCACCATGAATTGAGTTCGCACCAAAATTGCATCGAGTGAAAGAAGTCGGACGGATGGGACGACTATGTCAAGTTTGTTGTCGCGATCGGCCAAACGAGAATTTTGGTGGCAAGGGCATTCGAAGTCGTGTGTGCAAGCGATGTCGACGCAATAAATCGAAACACGAGATACGCGTCAGTCTGGTGTCCGATGAAATTTTTGGTTTCCTTAGTCAGAGCAATATTTCAAAGAAAAACATTAAGAGGCTCGAGTCGCTTCATGACCT
>CAZZDZ010000537.1:0-3669 GCA_964652675.1 uncultured Pirellulaceae bacterium | reverse complement strand
ATTCCTGTTGAGCGATCAACGCTTGAAGGAATTCGCGGGCGTACTGCGGCGCGTTGGGTACGAGATTGTAAAGTTCATTGAATCGAAGCAGGTCCTCCATTTCTCTTGCTGAAAGCGGCCCGTTTTTTGAATTGCGTTCGAACGCCTTGGCGATGGCCTGGAGCAATTCCTTACTCGGTTCCTTGCTTGTTTCAGCCGTCGTGAGTGATACAAAAAAACCAATCGCATGCCGCGTTCGCTGAACATCATTGCCGTCCAGCCATTTGCGGTGCATCAAAGATATTTGTTCCGCAGAATCGCTTTGCTTTAGAAGCTCGATCGCAAGTGATACCTGCGGATCGCTTTTGCTAGTCATCGCGATGTCACGAATTCGTTTTTGCCATCGTGGATGGCAGCGTAGAGTGAGCGAAACAGAAGCGATTGATTTTGATCGTATTGGAGTCTTGTATATCGCTTTCAAAAGCTCCTTGGAAACGAGGCCTGCTGTATCACTGTTATCAGGCTCACTGGAAAACCAATCAAGAACGATTGGTATGCCAACACTATCAACCAGATCACGTACTATGCTTGACCTGCGGGAATAACTCAGTTGCGTCGCCATCGATCCGTCTTTTGTTAACGGGTTGTCACTGACTGCCAAGGCTTGATACGGAAACCAACCGTAGCTTTGATAGGCGTTGCTTATTCGGTCAAGCGAACTGCCAGTGGGCAAAAGGGCCCTGAAGTACGGCGAAGTTGTTTTGGGTCGATCCTTCAAAGATTTGGGAACTTCTCCACCAAGCAATAAAATTGAATTCGCGTGGGACGAAGGATAGTCTATGTATTTCAAGGACTCTTTACTTGTGTCATTGGACTGATCTCGCCATGTAACCAATTGTTCGATCCGGCGTTGCATTAGATCGATTGCACGTTTGGCCTGAGCTTCACCCAGCGAAGCCTCACGGAGAAACATGGAAACCTTCTGAGCTGCTGTTGCAGTTTTCTTGGATGCAATCGCCTGGGCGTCAGTTGGGTCGCTGAATGCTTGCTGCTCAAGCTGATCAAGCAACGCACTTGCGATGGCATCTATATCTGTTTGCTGTTCCTCTGTGACATTGTCAAATTCGATCGACGTAAGTGGACCGCCTAACGAACCTCTTTGAAAGTCTGTGAGCCTGCCATCTTCGTGGCTGAGATATTGAATCGTCCAATCAATCTGAAAAGACTTGGGAATGCTGAATCGTGCGTCATTCAAGGCGGCCAGCATTGCTGAAATGAATTCCAAAGACGCATTTGTTAAATCAACCTTCACGATCTCTTTGGAAACCGACTCTGGATCGGCCTGGCAAATCGCATACGTAAACTGGCCGAGCGGTTGTAGTTCGTCAGACATGCTTGCAGAATCTTGAAGCGCATTGATAGTTCCAGGCCACTTCCCATCACGTATCTCGTGCTTCAGATACAGGCAAGACTCCAAGGCGTGGCGCCGAAAAATTGCGTCTTTGCTTCGCAGTTGTTTGTTTATGTACTTGCAAGCCACATCGCGATCGAAACGCTTGTATCTGCGAGTGAACGTATTTTCTTTCTCTTTTGATGCTAACAAACCACGGAGAATGGTGTCGTTGGAGTTGTCCTTCAAACGTGCCAGTCGTGCGTACACTTCAAAATAGATCGCAACCTTTTCCGTTGGCGGCAGGTTATAGACAAGCGCCAGCACGCTGTAGGCTGCCTCCCTTTTGGTAGCACCATCTCGCTCGAACCGCATTTGGGCAGTCCAGTCTGCCAAGGTTCGGCCTTTGTAAACAGGTTCAGTGGGAATCGGCCGCGACAACGCCCGAAGCTGCGCAATTTGTTCTCCCAGCGTCTTAAGAACCTCTTCGTCTGGATTCTGTTGTTGTCGCGCCACTCGCATTGCTTCCATCGTCGCTTGCAATTCAAGCAATGCAGACGCTGCCACATTTGGGTCGCGCGGCGTCGGCTGCAAGGGATTGGGGGAGGCCCCTGGCAACCCTTGGCCTGGTTTGCGTGTCGATTCGGTGCGAGTGATTTTTGCGATCGCTGTGTTGTCCTTGGAAATCGTGATCACATTGGGGGAAAGTTTGACTTCATCAGATGCTGCGCCCAATCGGATTCGGTACCGGCCAGTTTGCAAAGTCGTTTCTGCTTTGCCTTGGTTAACGGCGATCGACTCCACGCGGTCGTTGGCGTCAACGACTTCGACCAGCAAACTATCCAGCACATCGGATTCAATGCGAAAGTCTCCTTCGGGAGTTTTCAAGAGCATTGAGACTCCCAGTAAAACCAATCCCACGAAACTTGCCGAAGCCAATGCCAGGGCGGTCCAACCGATCGGCCCTACCGGAGATCGACTGCTGGAAACCGCCGGTGCTGCGATCGCCTCATCAGTTGACGTTGCACCGCGAGGATTTTTTAAAGTCGGTTGAAACTGATTGGGTACACGGCCAACCAGCGAAACGAGATCAGCGTCTTTCGCAAACTCACTTAGACGCTCGGCAACAACCTCGGCAGACGATTCGCGTTGGTTGGGATCACGATGCAACATCGATTCCAGCAGATCACACAGTGCCGCTGGAACTTGTTCGCGTTTAGTATCCAATCGCGGTGCCGACTCGTTTGCCAAGCGATGCAGAAATTCCAAGATTGGCACATCGGCAGAACGCCCATGCGGGGCCGCTCCAGTGAGTAGTTTGAAGATCGTTGCACCCAATGCATAGATATCAGCCTGCGCCGCGATATCGCTTCCACCGGCTTGCTCCGGTGCCATGTAGTCCAACGTGCCAAGTAGCTGCCCGATCGTGGTTTGCAAAGTAACGTCTTGTCCGGATTGGACACGGGCCAAACCGAAGTCCAGTATTTTGATGTTCCCATCGCGGTCCAACATCAAATTGCTTGGCTTGATGTCCCGATGAATCACACCTTGTGCGTGGGCGTGTTGCAAACCACGAGCGACCTGAGATCCAATTTCGCAAACGTCTGCAATCGACAAGACGCCTTCGTTTCGCGCTGCATGCTTTAAATCAACGCCGTCGATTTTTTCCATCACCAGATAAAGCGTGTCTTGAAATTCGCCGGCATCGGTTGCCCGAATGATCGACGAATGTGTCAGCCCGCCAACAACACGCATCTCGCGCGAAAATCGTTCCCGCGAAATCACGTGCTGCTGTGATGCCGGCATCAGTACCTTGAGTGCGACCTCGCGACCCAAGTGGCGGTGCCGAGCGGCGAACACAACACTCATTCCACCACGCCCCAAAGTTCCCAGCAATTCGTAGTCTCCAAATCGCTTGGATCTTTCTCCATCATCATCCATTTCGCCAGAAGATCCCGATTGCGGATCCGTCGTCGGCTGGTCACAATCAGGCTCCATCACCGCGACTCGCTCGATCCACTCTGGTGTCGCAGGCGGTGAATTGCTTTTTAGCGTCAACGTTCGAATCAGCGTATCGTCCACCGAATCGAGTTCGCTGACGGTGTCTTCGCAGACCTCGCAAGATCGCAAATGCTGTGCAATCGAATCTCCCAACGTGTCATCAATGTCGCCGCGAAGGTACCGATGCAAAACGTCGTGTGGGTAACAATCTGTCGAAAGCATCATTCTGCCTGAAATAGGAAATGGATTGCGATGAATTGGATTACGGTGTGAAACGGATTCACTTGATCGATTAGACT
>CAZZDZ010000536.1:0-3686 GCA_964652675.1 uncultured Pirellulaceae bacterium | reverse complement strand
GGTTTCCAAAAGTAGTTGGCGATCAGAGCGACCAGGATCAATCCAAAACTATGCAGGTTGTTGCGATAATCGAAATTGATCCCGTAGTCTTCGACCATCATTTGCCCGACCCACGGCAGAAAGTATGCGTCCATGAAAGCACGCACAACGACACTGACCAAAAAGATCACGAAGAACCGGTCGCGCCCAAAAAAGCTACTCCAATAAGGCGTTTTGCGTGGTCCCTCGGACAGAAGGTACACGATCCAATAAGTGATTGCGGATTCCAACAGAATCACGCTTGCGGTAATCGGACGCGTCACGATCAATGGGACGACGAAACCGGGTACAACAAGCCCGGACAAGGTCCAGCCAAGTCGCAAATTGAAAAACACGGATACCACGACGCCGACCCAAACGGTAGTTGTGACGGTGATCGCCGTTGAATCAAACGGAAAAATGTTTAGTGTAAATCCAAGCATGACTAGCCCTCCGCCTCCGATGAGACTTGGGGTTCTTTCAACTTGGATACCGCAATTGACATTGGGTCTTGCGGCACCGTGCTCAATGACACGGAAATGGCAACGCGGAAACACTCATCGCATTGAATGTCGATGTCGCCGCCCCAGGATTTCAGCCATCGCTGCGATTCACTCAACCGATCCAGCTGTGATTTGGACAGCAGTGTGTCTTGCGCCGCACGTAGCGAACTGCCCGTGAGCGCGGCGTTGGTCGATTCACTGGATGGTTTGCCATTCGAATTGCGGAGAAGCTCAAGGTCCAGGCCTTCCACCATCGCGGTGTCCGCTCGCGTGCTAAATCGATACGTCACGCGATCTTCTGTTTCGTTTGCGGTCACGACCAATTTCGTTTGGTCGTCGCACTCTTGCAGCAAGCAATCAATCACATCGGAGAACATTCGTTCCAAGCAGAATGGATTTCCCAAGACATTGCTAATCTGCTTGGGATACGTCTGCGAAAGCTTGACGCCTCTTGCTTCGCGGTTCGGGGAACTTTGACGCAGCGAAGCGTCCAAAATGGTTTTACTGCACAGCATCAAGCAGTCACCGCTGGACGCCGTAAGATTGACTTCCGTTGCGTCCTTGGCTTGGTTGACGGTTTGCAGTATTTCGTTGGCGATTTGGATATACGGGTCGACCGATGAATCCCTTTCACGCTTTGCAACCTCCAAGTCCCCGGAGATCTTTTGCAGGAGTTCTAGTTGTTCTTGTGATTTTGTGTTGTGTGCCTGCAAGAAAGCTTGTTGCCATTGAGTGATCTGATGAAACATGTCTCCAGAGACAATCTCAATTGCGACAAACCGACTTTCGATACCGCCGCCAGCATCAAATTCGTTTTGCCACAGTGGCTTTACAAACATGATGTTGGAAGCTTCATCTGCCGACTTAGACGGCAAAACGATTTGCTCGACACGATGTTCGACGATACAGCGACGGAATATTCTGCGACACTCACCCAAGTCGTGGTCGGTCAACGCGACCATGATGTCAACGCAGCTCATTTCTTGTGCCGAAATATCTTCGCGTTGCAAATGCGCGACCATCTTGGAGTTGGCTTTCACCAAGCGTCCAAAGATGTCACAAACCGCGAGCGAAGTCTCTGCGCAATCCAACGCTTTGTTGAGCATTTGCTCGGCGCGTTGGTGTTCGACTTCTTCTTTGTACAGCGAAGTAGTCATCAGATGTTCGGGCAACACTCGAACACGATGAGCCACTTTTGCCGTTTGAGCGATTTCATCTTTGCTTGCACGAGCCGTCGCCAAGAAGATCGCCATCTCGCTGGCGTACTGAGACAGCGTTTCTTCGAAGTCGCCCCACTGATCGATCGCGACCTCGTCCATTTCAACAACCATGAAACCGATCAATTCGGAAACCATGATCAATGGAACGAAAAATTCTACACAACCATGATCTTCACTAGCGTGGAAAAACTTACGCTTTTCGGTTCGCTGTGGGTACGCGCGATCGACCGCCGCGCGATACGGTACTCGATTGACGTCGCGTCTTTGTTCGATGATATCAGTATCGTCGCAATCGTGACGAACGACGATTTGCAGATGGGTCGATCCCGATGGCAATTCCATCAACACCATCCGTCGTGGGAAAAAGATCTGATTCATCGACGCAGCCAAGATGGACCAAGCATCTTCTGGTTGCTCGGCTGTGAATTGATCGGAACCATGCCGCAGCGTTTTCCAATTTTCGATCAAATCTTTCAAAGCACGATATCGCGAATGCAATACGCCAATAAACGCTAGCCACGTCGCCAACAACATCGCCGACAGCGGCAACTGGACCGACCAATTGGAAAGGCCGAACCACGCCGCAACGCAGATTCCGATTGATACGAACAAACAGATCCGACGCATCCAACGATTCAAAACGTTTCGCAACCACTGAACGACCACAAAAGCGACCAGGCAAATCAAACCCAGAACGCTCAATTCGCTCAACTGATCAACGTGATCTCCGTTTCGCAAACTCTGCAGTACGTTGCCTCGCAATTCCAGCGTCGACATTCGCTCAGATCCAGACGTTGTCGGTGTTACAAAACCAACTTCGTCTGACCTTGATCGTCCAATCAAAACAACGCAATCGCGAACCATTTCGGGAATGACGCGACCACTGGCAAAGTCAGTGGATTGAACGTGTGGCAATCCGTCGACCCCCGATTCAAATCGGATTCTCAGCACGCCATCTGGAATCGTGTTGCTAGACCGTGCAACCTGATTCGCGATAACAGCCTCAAATGACCAATCGGGGGTAGACGAAGTACCGAAGTTGCCAACATGTTTTCGGTAGACCGGCTGTCCGTCCAGGTACAAATCCAAAAAACCATGTTGGATCGCTGGTGGCACCAAAGACGTTGATGCGGATGCATCTTTTCGCTTGTGACCAACAACGATATTCGATGCACAGGGCAACGAACCAAGACGTCGCAATTGAGATTGGTTCAACGAGTGTGCGATACCAACTGTTGCCGGTTGGAAATCGTTAATCGTTTGAACCAAATCAGCCAATTGCTGATCATCCGACGTTAGAATTGCCTCGGGTGCATAGACCAGTAGCACGTTTGAGCGATTGTAAGAATGCGCAGAAAACGCATTAACAAAATCACTAAGGCGATCGTCGGAGTTTTGAAGCAAACCAAAGGTTTGGACCAGCCATACCGATAGCACAATCACGAGAGTCGTAACGACTCCGTAGCTATCCGGACAGCGATGGGTGGTCTTCATTTTTCCCGCTTTTTAAAGCGTTTGCGGCGAAATTGGTCTGTGCAAAAGTAGGTTGCGCATAGGTGAACAAGATGAATTCCCAACTGGTGAACAAGTCTCCACAAAGGGTTCGCAAATTCGTGAACGACCGACGCGACTGTGAGGGTTGTGCGGAGAGAGTGCGTCATGGCACGCGGTCAAAATTGCCGATTCTGACGAACATGACGCCGTCATCGAGACCGTCCAAAACGCTCGATTGAAAACAGCAGCCCCGAACAAGAGCCAGAAATAGCCCGCTTGGGACGCTAGAACCACAACATTGGTGGGGGTTTACGAGCACGCAGCGCCAGCAAGTGAATCTCCTGCAAACGCCGAGGATTCACTTGCTCGCGCTGCGTGCTGGTATCGTGCGTGCTGGTATCTCGAACGCATGCGCCGTTTCAAAAAACGCGCAGCGGAACCCTCGTCCGCT
>CAZZDZ010000535.1:1945-3687 GCA_964652675.1 uncultured Pirellulaceae bacterium | reverse complement strand
AAGGTCAGCGTGATTGCTCATCGCGACCGCGGCACCCTTTTTGTTGTCCACGTTGGATCCGCTGTCGAATTTGATTGGACATGGGAAGGTGCCCAGGCGTTTCGCCCCAGCTCCATCGACGATAAGGAAAAATATGTCGATCCAGCTTATGACAACCTCAGGTACTCGGACGCAATCGATTGGTCCGGCGAGATCGTAGAAGTCGACGAGCGCAACAGTTGTCTTTACCTGACCGTGGACGATCCTGAGCGGATGCCAACCGCCGGCGCGTTTTTCGTTCGGCCCTTTGAATTTCTATCGGCGCTGGATGCCGTCTACAACAAGCCCGCTTTCGAGGCGTTCCGGCCCGCCATACCACAGCGGCTGGAAGCGGCCGCCGGGAACGTACATCCCAAGATCGAAGAGGCGGCTGACGTTGGCCTGCCAGAACTCCGCGATTGGTGGCAGCACACATGGAGTATTTTGTGGGGTCCGCCGGGAACCGGAAAGACTTTTATGACCGGTCGGCAAATCGCCAACGTCCTGAACGACATGGGTGATCATTCCGATGAACGCATCCTCGTTGTCTCCACCACCAACCGCGCCACCGATGCGGTCGCGGTTTCCATCGGCGCGGCGGCTCGCGAGGTCTGCCCCAGAGAGCTTGCTGACGACACGATCGTGCGAATCGGCAAAGGAGTTTCCTATCAAACGTTCGCCGACAACGATCTGCTGTCGATGCTACACGGCACCGAATCCGAATCACTCGCGAAGATCGACGATCTCGCGCAGCAGTTGAAAATGTTTGATTCCTGGGAAGACAAAGCCCTGACGCGCAAAGAGATCGGGCAAGTCCGTGCGTCCACCAGCGACCAGAGCAATCGCATTTTTGTCGACCCTGAAAAGCGCGTTGTCGTCGCGACAACATTCAAAGCGACAACGTATCTAAAGAACGAAACGATCCGTAGCATGATCGAAAACGGCGAAGCACCGTTTACGACAATCTTCATAGACGAAGCGGGATTGATCAGCAGAACGGCGGTTGCCGCGCTTTCATTGTTGGCCTCCCGCCGCGTTGTCCTTGTCGGCGATTCAAAACAACTGGCACCGATCAGCCGCATCTCGCGGATCCTCCCCACGCGACAGCAAAAATGGCTCGCCAGCAGCGGACTGAGCCACTTGGAAGAAATCGAACGGACGCCCACCGCCGTTCATGTCCTTGCACAGCAACGACGCATGCACCCCGACGTTTGTGATGTCGTATCGGAATTTCAATATGACGGATTTCTATCAACGGCGGACGATCGAATCGCCCAAAAATCCGATCTCGCCCCGCTACTGGCTGACTTCTCCCGCACAATCTGGTACGTGCTGGATGACGAAGCCAAAGACTTGTCGGACATCCGCGCCGATCGTGGACCAGGAAATAAAAGCTGGATCCGCGCAATCACTCCATCGATCTTGCAAAAGCTGTTCGCCGATCCCCATGTCCGTGCGTCCAATGGCATGTTCATTTCGCCTTACAAGGCACAAGCACAATGGATCGCCGACCTGCTGGGCCAATGGGACATGCCGACTTGGGAATCATCAACCGTCCATAGCCAACAAGGCTCCGAATCGGACATCGTGATCTTCGACACCGTCAACGCAGGCAGCTACAACTGGCCGTTTGATGAATGGAAACGTTTGATCAATGTGGCACTCAGCCGCGCTCGGGAAGCGGTCGTGGTTTTGGCCAGTCGCAATGAAATGGACGAACCCTA
>CAZZDZ010000535.1:0-1845 GCA_964652675.1 uncultured Pirellulaceae bacterium | reverse complement strand
GACCAATTCAACGACCGCAAGCAACTGAAACCTGTCCTTTCTCGTGAACAACAACGCCTGTCGAACCTAGAGCTTGATGGCAAGCCTCGGTTGGTTCGTGGCGTCGCGGGCAGTGGCAAGTCATTGGTGTTGTGTAACTGGCTTGCCAAAACCGCACAACGATTTCACCACCAAGTCGACCAGCGGATTTGGGCCGTGTACGCCAATCGCAGTCTGCACAAACTGTTTCGCGAATCCATCGAAACCGCATGGGAACATTTGCACGAAGGCGAACTCCTTAGTCGTCCCGATTTTCCCTGGCAACGCGTTTCACTGATGCACGTCAAGGACGTCCTGGCGGGGCTTTTGCCGAGCGTCAAAATGTCGATGACCGAATACGGTTTCGATTACGACCGAGCGGCCGCCGAATTTTTGAACCGCCAAGACGCTGATGAATTGTTGCCGCGTTGCAGTGCATTGTTCATCGACGAAGCCCAAGACATGGGACCATCAACGCTGCGGTTGCTGCTATCGATCGTTGAAAAGTCTGATGACTCCGATTCGAACAGTCGTCCCGCGCACATTTTCTACGACAACGCACAAAACGTGTACGGCACCGCGACGCCCAAGTGGTCCGACTTTGGCCTGGACCTGCGAGGCCGTTCGACGATCATGCGCGAGAGTTTTCGATCGACAACACCAATCACCGAATTGGCTGTCAACGTGTTTGATCGGTTGTCGGGTGCTAGCGAGCGGCAAGACAAACAAGAACTTTTGTCGCTAGATCTACTGCAACCAGTGCGGCGCGGTGGCGAAGACTGGCTGCAAGTTCATTTCAATCAAGTTCACGGTCCCAAACCGATTTTCCGTGGCTTTGAAAACAGATCCGACGAAATTGAATCGATCGCGACGCACTTGCAACACTTGATCGAACAAGAAGGCATTTCGCCAACCGATATCGTTCTGATTTACAACGGCCAAGCCAAAGAAGTTCTCACGACCGAGTTGTCGCCCAAGTTGGCAGAGATTGGCGTTGAACTTTCGCTGCAAACCAACCGTACGTTCGAGCGAAAATCTAACACGCTGATTGCAACGACGCCGCAGTCTTATAAAGGCTACGAGAGCGAAGTGGTCATGATTCCTTGCGTCGATACCTACATCGCACCGGGGCCAAAGATTCTGGCCAACAGTTTATACGTCGCGATGACACGTGCCAGATCGCTGCTAGCGATCTACGGCAACACCGCTGGTAGCACGCCGGCCAGAAAACTGACGGGGACCATTGCCACCTGCGTTCGCGCCTTAGATGCAGACCCTCTTCCACCGGAGGATTGATTGCGGCAAGATCATGCGGTGCATCCGTTTCCCTTTTTAGATTGATTTTTTAGAACAGCTCATGCTTGATTCAACGCTTGAACCCCCAGGATCGATCGCCGTGATCGGAGCGGGACCACTTGGCATCGAAGCCGCATTGTATGGTCGATTCCTTGGCTACGATGTTCGTCTGATCGAAGCGGAAAGCGTAGGACACAGCATGTCTGGCCAACGGGATCAGCCATTGCCGATGTTGCCAGATCGATGCTTATCGCCTCTGGCGGTTTCTGCGATCAATGCACAATCGCCGGATTCGCCACCATTGGTCTTGCCAACCACGATTGGAGACTGGATCGACAACGCGCTCACCAAGATTACCGAAACAGACTTGCTGCGTGGACGGTTACAATGTCCCAGGCGGGTTACCGCGATCAATCACTTACCCATCGAAACTGACGACGATGGAAACGACGAAGAACCACTCCCGCCGGATTTTCGGTTAACGATCGAAGGTGCCGAACCGATAGACGCCGAAGCGGTCGTGTTGGCGGT
>CAZZDZ010000534.1:0-3748 GCA_964652675.1 uncultured Pirellulaceae bacterium | reverse complement strand
CTTACGATTGGAATTTTGACCAACGCGCGCAGTACAAGCGGTTACGGGCGGAGAACACCTTAGAAACAAAAAGGGGACGAGCCAGAATCGCTTTCTTAGGCTATTATGCCCTCTGCATCTTTTACCGGAATTCAAGGTGCAAATGACGTGTGCCATGGCGGCATCTAAAAACGAAGATGGGTAGAAGCGTCTACCAAAGTGCTAGTCGATCGCCGATTTTTGTCGAAGACCGACGAGAGAGCTAAGGGTCTAATTCTCTTAGGTCAAACGTCGCGCGACGATGAGTTGGAGAGCGATAAGCGTTCAGTCGCCCCGTACTCGTAAAGCTGATTGCCCAGTCGAATTTGATTCAACTGGCAGTCGCGGACCACGTCATGATCTCGAATAATAAAAAGACAATCGTTGTTATTGGCAACGGTATGGTTGGTTTGCGTTTCTGCGAACAACTCATTGCGTTTGACGATCCCAAGCACTATCGAATCGTCACATTCTGCGAAGAACCACGGGCGGCTTATGACCGCGTCGGTCTGACCAGCTTCTTTACGCACCGCGATGCAGAAAAGTTGATGCTGGCGCGGATGGACTGGTACGAAAAGGTTGGCATCGAAATTCATGTCGGTGATCGAGCAACCGAGATCGATCGAAAAAACAAAATCGTTCGGTCCTCCGAAGGCGTCCAGGTTGCCTATGACAAAATCATCATGGCGACGGGATCTTATCCGTTCGTTCCGCCCATTCCCGGCGTCAACAAAACCGGCGTTTTTGTCTACCGAACCATCGAAGACCTTGAGCACATCATTCAGTACGCCGAAAAGGCCAAAAGCTGTGCCGTGATCGGTGGTGGATTGCTTGGTCTTGAAGCCGCCAAGGCTGCCTATGACTTGGGATTGCAAACGCACGTCGTCGAGTTTGCGCCGAGACTGATGCCGCGACAAATCGACGAAGCGGGTTCCAAAATCCTGGTCAAGCGTATCGAAGACTTGGGCGTTTCGGTTCATTTGAACAAAGCCACCAAAGAAATCCACGGCGGCAGCAGCGTAGAGCGGATGGAGTTTAACGACGGCGAATCGCTGGATGTCGACATGATCATCGTGTCGGCAGGTATTCGCCCTCGCGACGATCTGGCCAATGAATCAGGAATTGAGCTGGGTGAACGCGGAGGCATTTTGGTCGACAACCGATTGCAAACCAGCGACGAAGACATCTTCGCGGTCGGCGAGTGCGCACTTCACAGTGGCATGACCTACGGGTTGATCGCGCCGGGCTGGGAAATGGCAGAAATTGTCGCCGAAAACCTGTGCGGTGGTGATCGCGAATTTGCAGGCACGGATTTGTCCACCAAATTGAAACTGATGGGCGTCGATGTAGCCAGCTTTGGGGACTACGAAGCCAGCGAAGATATCAGCAATTCCCTGACGTTTGAGGATCCTTTCGCAGGCGTATACAAGAAACTGCTGTTTGACTTGGACGGAAAGAAGTTGCTTGGCGGGATCCTGATTGGCGACGCCGCTGACTATGGAACTCTGTCGATCATGGCCAAAGGGGACGAAGAGCTGCCCTGTGACCCGCACGAACTGGTTGTCGGCAGTTCCGGTGGCGCCGCGGCGGCTCTTGGTGGTGTCGACGCGATGCCCGATTCGGCGCAAATTTGTTCCTGCAATAACGTGACCAAGGGCGATATCTGCCAAGCCATCGAAGCAAATGACTTGGAATCACCTGGCGCCGTCAAAGCTTGTACCAAAGCTGGCAGCGGATGCGGCGGATGCATGCCTCTGGTGACCGATCTTTTCCAAGCTCAAATGAAAGCCTTGGGCAAGGAAGTCCGCAATCATCTTTGTGAGCACTTTGAGTATTCGCGGACGGAGCTGTTTGCGATTGTCAAAACCAAAAAGCTACTGACATTCCGTCAAGTGATCCAAGAGTGCGGCAAAGGTGACGGCTGCGAGGTCTGCAAACCAGCGGTCACATCCATCCTGGCTGGACTTTGGAACGAATACATTCTTGGGCCAGAGCACCAAACGCTGCAGGACAGCAACGACCGATTCCTTGCCAATACTCAGCGCAACGGAACGTACAGCGTCATCCCTCGAGTCCCCGGTGGTGAAATCACACCCGACAAATTGATCGTGTTGGGTGAAGTCGCCAAGAAGTACGGTCTTTACACCAAGATTACCGGTGGCCAACGGGTCGATTTGTTTGGTGCAGCGTTGCAAGATTTGCCAGCGATCTGGGAGGAACTGATCGAGGCTGGGTTTGAGAGCGGACACGCTTATGGAAAGGCACTGCGAACGGTCAAGAGTTGCGTTGGAACCACTTGGTGTCGCTACGGAGTACAAGATGCGGTTGGTTTTGCGATCCAGTTAGAGGAACGCTACAGAGGAATCCGAGCGCCGCACAAAGTCAAAATGGCCGTCAGTGGCTGCACTCGCGAATGTGCCGAAGCACAATGCAAAGATGTCGGGCTGATCGCGACCGAAAACGGCTACAACATTTACGTTTGTGGCAACGGCGGCACAACGCCTCGGCACGCCCAACTGCTTGCAGCGGACATCGATCCGGAAACCGCCATCCGCTACATCGATCGATTCTTTATCTATTACATCATGTCCGCTGAAAAGTTGACGCGAACAGCGGCTTGGTGCGAAAAGTTAGAAGGCGGAATCGATCACATTCGCGAAGTGGTTGTCGACGACCACTTGGGCATTGCTGGCGAATTGGAACAAATGATGCAGAACTTGGTCGATACGTATCAGTGTGAGTGGAAAACGACGATCGAAGATCCCGAGAAACGAAAGTGGTTTCGTCAGTTCGTCAACACAGACGAAACAGAACCTACGATCGAATTAGTATCCGAACGTGGTCAAAATCGCCCTGGCGATTGGCCAACCGAACTTGTGTCGATCGGCCAATTCAAAGCACTGGAGAAACGCCGCGAAGAGATTGAGGCGGAGCATGCCAATGAATTGGAAGACAATCGCTGGGTACAAGTCGGGACGACCAGTGATTTTCCAATCGACGGTGGTTCTACGATTAAGTACGGCAAGACACAGATTGCTGTGTTCAATTTTGCATCGCGTGGCCAGTGGTATGCCACTCAAAACATGTGCCCTCACCGGAAAGCGTTTGTGCTGTCGCGAGGAATGGTTGGCGATGCGTCAGGCACACCCAAAGTGGCTTGTCCGTTACACAAGAAAACGTTTTCACTGGAGACCGGCGAATCGTTGCAAGATGAAGACTACAACATCCGTACTTTCCCAGTGAAAATCGAGGGTGAAAGCGTTTTCCTGGAATTGCCTCCAGCCGAAGTTTTGGACAAGTTGCTGGCAACCGAGATCGGTTGCAAGCTGGCAACTTCGTGTGCCACCGACGTAGGCGAAGCGGTTAAGTTGAACGTTTAGGACCGCCCGTGGGAAAAGTCTCTGGTTTCGATGACTGATGGAATGTGCATCTGGTGTTTGGTTGTAGGCCGGACCGAGGACGTGATACGTGCCGGAACAGCGCAAGCGCCTCCATTGTGTCGCAGAGATCACGCTATCAACGACGTTTCTACTTAAGTCCGAAGTTCCGGCAATTGCGGCGTTTGCTCGGTCCGGCCTACCCCAAAAGCGCAACTTCAAAACGCGCCAGTAAAGGATTCGCGTTGCCCCTCGCTCACGCTTTGTGAAGTTTCGCTTTTGCAAAAATCCATCGAGATTCGTTTGATAGACTGGTTGAAACAACCAGAAAACCAGCTGCGAAGCAGCGACAG
>CAZZDZ010000533.1:0-3753 GCA_964652675.1 uncultured Pirellulaceae bacterium | reverse complement strand
GTCCAACTAAATCTCGCCAAGGTAATGGTTTGGATGGCTGGGCCAAACTTGGGGATCATGTAAACAAATGGGATTATGTTCTGGACGCCACCCACGTTTCTGGAAAACGCGTACCAACCGGCGTAGATCAAACCAAAGAAAATCGCGAGGATGCCCCAGAATTTGATGATGCCATCGGTGCCTTTCAATCCAAGTCCAAGGATGTCACCAATCGGCAGTATATCCATCAGCATGATCAGGATGGAGACAACAACAATCGCACCGAACAGTTGCAAGCATGGCCAAGTGATGGATTTGATAAACGAGCGTTTCAATTCCAGCTGATTGCCGAAGTGTTCGGCAAGCATTAACAGCGTTCGTTCCAGTCGCCCGGTTTCTTCTCCGACACGGGTCATCGAAACCAGCAAAGATGAAAAGTAGGGTTTCTGTTCCATCGACGTGCTCAGCAATTCACCCTTCATGGCTCGCTCACTGAGAAACATCATCGCTTCCCGGTGAGCGGGACGTCCATGCTTCGCTTCGGCATTTAGCAACTGAATCAAATCAGCCCCCGCCTTGAGCCCCGTGCCAAAGCGTTGGCAGAAGGGGCCCGATTCTTTCAGTTTTATTTTGGAGCTAAACATGATTGCAACTCTGAGCAGAGAAAGTTTGCTGGGGGCCGAACCATCGGTTCAAGCATCGATCTGGGTACTTATCCACACATCGAGGCTGAAAATTGAACAGCGTCTGAACAACGCCGCTAAACACCATCTCTCCATTATGACGAGTTTCGCCAAAAATGCGAATGCCCGGCAGACGCGTGGTACGTACTCGGCAAAATCTAGCGGTTAGCGATAGTTTCCGGATGTTTGCGCAAATCGTGATATTGCCGAGAAAACGCTGGACTGATTGACACCTTCGCTGTCTTCATCGCCTCCGGCTTATCCCGGTGCATCGGATCAACCGATCCTACCGTTGCGTCAAGTAGTGCAACTACGTCGGTCGCATCTAACCAAAAAGCAATCAATGAACCATTCAACTCTCGCACCATCGTATTCGCAAACGACCTCCGTCAAAGCGATGTCTCGCCAAAAACGCGCGTTTGTTTGCGTTTTGATTGCGTGGCTCTGTGGTACCGTTGTTTTCGAATCGATCGCTGCGCATGGTGACGTGGTCAATAGAGCGCCCACTGAATCGAAATCACAGAAAGATCGGCCCAGTGGTTGGCTCGTTCAGCAGACAATGCAGCGTTACGAAACCACCAAGGCTATCGCGATGACGGAGCTACGCGGTTTGGTTTCGGTTAGTGAAAACGCAAAGATCGTTGCAAGGCTGGATGAAGTCATCGCGACCGAAGCGTCGGAAATCGTCAAGCTTCATCGCCCCAAAGCCAGGATCAAGCGAGTCCCCGCAGCTCCCAACCAGGAAAGCTTGCCGGCAGAGCTAAAGATTGATGGCTTGAATGTGGATGCCATCGTTGGCGTGATGCCGGTCGCCACCTGGGTAACGCGAATGGCATATCGGCAACTTGATCGTTCCGTGAAACCAGTTGGGCTGCACGATTTGACACGTCATCGCCTTGCGTTGGACCAAGCGCGTGAAAGCGCTCTTCCGGGACTCATGCGTTTGGCAATCGACCAGCGCGCCGAACACTTGATGGTGATGGCCGAATACAAGAGCAAGTTTTACGGGCAAACCAAAGCCAGTCCCGTTTCGACGCGAAAGCCGAATACTAGTACACGCCAAAATACAAACAGTCCCAATCGCGCAAAGCAACCTTCAACCGGTAGCCAGACTCAGAATACTCGTTCAAAGCAATCTGGCAGCAAGGAAGTTGGTAGGGCCGAGTACGTACAAAAAACCGGCGCCGCAAAAGGGGCACCATTCGTCACGCCCGTTTCGGGGGCACAAGCCGCGCAGCAAGTCGACTCGGGCTACGACCTGCCTCGTGAAGTGGGGGCTGATCTCGTCCCCGCTGTTGCCGAATCTGTCACTTCGACTCCCACTCCGTCCGACTTTGCGACATCACCATCAGACAGATCCGTTGCGGCGAACTCAAAACAAGTCGCTCCAATGCACTCAGACTCGGTTAGCGAAAGCTCCGTTTTGCAGGGTCATGCTGCTGCTAACCAGACTCAAGCACGAACCACACTACCGCCAGCGAAACACCAGGTTCTGCAGCAACCTATCGTTGGCGATCGGACAACAATATCCCAGCGAATGGTGCAAACAGAGCGAATGACGCCTAGAACGGCAGTTGCCAGTGACCCCAAAGCTCGTCTTGCTGCACAGTGGCCATTGGATACGCAAACGTCATCGAACCAACCAAACGTAACGTTGAACGTCGAGAACACAGATGTGAGATCCATTCTAGAGATTCTCGCACGTGGCTATGGAATGAACATTCTCGTTTCACCCGATGTCCAAGGAACAGTAACTGCGAATGTCGAAGGCTTGACTCCGGATCAAACGCTGCAGGGCGTCATGAAAATGTGCAACCTGCGAGCTCAAGTTGACCAGGGGGTCATCTACGTGTATCCGGCAGACAAATTACCTCAAGACGCCAGGGTGGTACGCCACTTCCCATTGGACTTCGCTCGCGCAGAATCGATCGAACCCGCTTTGCAAGGATTGTTGTCGCCAATCGGTACCGCTTATATCAACAAACTGGATGCCGAAGACAATTTGAAGACTCGCGAAGCAATCGTTGTCATCGATACTCTCGATTCACTAGCACGCATCGAAAACTACATCATTCAAGTCGACCGCGCACCGAGGCAAGTGATGATCGAGGCTCGTGTGCTGGAAGTAGAATTGACCGACGATATCCAAAACGGAGTGAACTTCGACTCGCTCTTGGGTGGGGACCTCAGTATTGGATCGTTTGGTCTGGCTGATGGGCTTCCATCTGCTTCCAATCCTCTGTTCTTTGCTCAAATCGACGGTAGCCGTGTTCAAGCTCTGCTTGATATTGTTGAGACCACGACGGATGCAAAAACGCTTGCGACTCCGAAGGTTATGGTCGTAAACGGTCAGAATGCACGAATTCAAGTCGGTCAGCAACTTGGTTTCACCGTGGCAACCGTCACGCAAACGTCGACAATCCAAGACGTCCAGTTTCTAGAGACCGGGGTCGTGCTAAGTGTCACACCAACGATCAGTCGTGATGGCAAAATCATGATGGAAGTCAAACCAGAAGTCAGCAACGGTCAAATCAACCCCAGTACCCTGTTGCCAGAAGAAGAAACGCGAGAGTTGGAAACATCGGTCTTGTTGAACAATCACCAAGGCGTTGTGATTGGCGGTCTGATTCAAGAAAACGATCGCACGGTGATTCGGAAACTTCCGTGGCTGGGTGACGTCAAACATGTCGGAAAACTTTTCCAACGTCGCGAAGAAGTCCGTTCTCGCAGCGAGATTATCATCGCCTTGGTCCCGCACATTGTCGAAATCGACGATCACCACCAACGCGATCACTTTGACGAAGAGAGATGGGACATGGATTACCAGCGAACGCAGAGTCCGCTGTTGCATGGACCTCTCAAACGCGCGTGCCGACCTTGGGAACCACGTTTACCCGACACCTTTCGTAACTCCAGCCACCTGGACGTCAACCGCATCAATCGAATGATTCCCTAGTGCTTAGTTGACCTTGATTGAATGGCCGCTACTTTTGGCCTGGATTGATTGCGAGTCAAACCCACCTACACACGCATCAACGTTCTACGCTAAGCTCTGATTCATGCATCAGTGCGCCCACCATCATCATTCGCC
>CAZZDZ010000532.1:0-3761 GCA_964652675.1 uncultured Pirellulaceae bacterium | reverse complement strand
GCGGAAATTTTCTCGATGGAAACCTTCGCGACGGAAATCTTCTTTTTGCCCTTTCGCTTGGGGTAGGTAGACCCCCAGGTCGCTCCGTCGCGTACAATATTTGTTTGATCGCCAAATTTGTTTGATCGCCAATGATTGGTTGTCAGCGCTGTGATACCCGGACAAGTTCCTTTTGTTGCCGGTTCATTCCAGCGATCGCAACCATGGGCAGCTAATTGCTTTGGACATAGCCGCACGATATGACAACGCTGATGATACGGGTCCGTCTGCTCCTACTGTTACTGTGCTTTCCGCTGATTGTTGGGTGCGAGGGGTGTCGCAAAGAAGGCGACGAAAAGGAAAAGGACAAGAAGAAAACAGAAGAGCCGCTTCAGGAGTTTACGTCCAAGCAATCTTTAGCATTCCCCGCTGACGGCAATCTTGTTACAGGTGCGGTCAAACCCGGCCACTGGATCACCGCTTCGCAGTCGCTCAAAAGTAACAAAGTCGATGTGCGAGGGGATTTGATTTCGCAGGCAACGTTGTCACGCAGTAATTTTTTGGACGGTGGCGGGCCGACCAACGAAGCGGAGAGCATCACGACCGAGCGTCCCATTGTTTTGCCGAAAGGCCAATTGCGACGATTCGAATTTCGATTATTGCCGCCGACGCCAACGTCAGCCAAAGATCGGCGAGTATTGCTCGGCAGCCGATTTGTTTCCTCGGGGCGTTCCACCTTTTTTGATACCGGAAAACAACCTCTCGACGTCATGGACGCTCGCGAGTACTTCTTTGTTGTGCTGACCAAACGCCCCGAGCGTTTTGCGCGTATTCAAATTGCGGATTGGGTACGGCCGCCGGTTTTGGAAAACATGCTTCCTGACGAACGGCAAAGTCCAAACTACCGGGTGGTGATTCCAGAAACAAAAAACGTGTTGGCATTGCCAGAAACGATGCTCGATTTGACCAACACGGCCTACATTCTTTGGGACAACTTGGGCCCCGAGGCACTGACGCCACAGCAGACCACTGCGCTGGCCGACTGGATACGCTTTGGCGGTCAGTTGATTGTCAACGGCGCCGACGGCAGTGATTCGTTGAACAAGACCGCGCTCGCTGGCGTTTTGCCGCTTACTCCCACCAGCAACATCGAACTCGACAGCGACGCTGCGCAGCAAATGATGAGCAACTGGCAGGTCGCCACGGATACTACCACGGCATCAAAAATCAAGTCGTTAAAGAGCCAGCCAGGTCGCATCAGCGTTGATGGTAAACTGAACGAAGGAGGCGAGGCGATCGAAAAAACCGCCAATCTTGTTCTGGCAAAGCGAATTGGACTCGGACGCGTTGTTCAATCTCGGTTCGATATCACCAGCAAGTGGCTGCAAGATTGGGATTCATATGACAGTTTCGTCAATTCCGTCGTCTTGCTGCGACCACATCGCGACTTGCGAAGAAGCGACGATAGCTTTGGTGGCGGCTTCATTGTTCCGTTTTATCCCAGTTCAAAGAACTCCAAGCGTGAACCCGATGCCCCCATGAACACGCGACTTCGGATCAATGCCAGAGATGCCAGACTGGCCGTCAATATCAACGACGACAAAATGCTGGTTACTAACACCAACTCCAATGATCCTTTTGTTGTCGCAGGTGGCGTAAGCGGGGTGGGCGGTTGGAACAGTTCAAGCGAAGCCATCAGGGCTTGTCGCGAGATTTTGCGAGACGAATCTGGCATCACGATCCCGGATTCGTCACTTATCGCCAGGTCGCTGGGCTACTACTTGCTGTTGTTGGTGCCGATCAACTATCTCATTTTTCGATTGATGGGACGTTTGGAATACGCGTGGCTGGCCGTTCCAGCCATCGCACTTTTTGGCGCGATCTATGTTGCCCGTGTCGCGCGTTTGGATATCGGGTTTGCACGCAGCCAAAGCCAGATGGCGCTTTTGGAGTTGCAACCGGATTATCATCGAGGTCACATTTCACGCGTGATCGCAATCTACAATTCTTTGTCGGATAACTATAGCTTTGATTTCAAGACTTATGACGGGGTCGCGCTTCCGCTTGCCGACGGCAGCGATAGTGACGGCAAAAGTTGTGTTTTCAAAACATCGTACAACGAAGGTCCGTCGTTGGATGGGTTGTCGATCGAAAGTAATCGGATTCGAATGGTACACGCCGAGCAGATTGTTGATGTCGGCGGCTCACTGCGTTTGAAAGATGATTTGCTGATCAATGAAACCGACCAAGAACTACTGGACGCATTTGTCATCAGGAAAGACTTGGACGGCAACGCAGAGATTGCAACCGTGGGAATTTCTGATCCTGGTTCCAGTAAGTCACTCAATTTTCAGCCTTACAACGGAATTTCGATCTCGGATGAATTGCCGATGCAATCGGCTCGTCTGATTCGCAAACTGGGAACCGATGTTGTCATGAAATCCGGGACGACTCGATTGGTTGGGCGAATCGATCATGCACTGCCAGGAATGACGGTTACACCGAGCGCAAATCAAACAAACGCACAGACCATTGTTTTGGCGCACTTGCAACACGCTCCGTTACCAACCCCCAAAGCCGATCTGAAACTCAGGTCCGATTTCAAGACACAAGATCAACTCAATAGATGAGAACGACTCAATGATAACGCTAAAGGGTTTTGGAAAAGACTACGGAGAGTTCACAGCCGTAGAGAGTATCGATTTGCACATCGCTGCCGGCGAAACGTTCGGGTTCATTGGCCCCAATGGCGCCGGAAAGAGCACGTCGATTCGATTCCTAGCAACATTGCTGCGAGCCAGCCGCGGCAGTGGTGAAGTCGCCGGTTGCGATGTCATGGGTGATCCAGTCGGCGTGCGTCAAAATGTTGGCTACATGCCTGATAACTTTGGCGTCTATGACGGGATGCGTGTTTGGGAGTTTTTGGATTTCTTTGCGGTTGCCTACCGAATCGGACGTACCGAGCGCAAACAAATCATCGACAACGTTTTGGAGTTGTTGGATCTGACGCACAAGCGAGATGATTTCGTCAATGGACTTTCGCGTGGAATGAAGCAACGTCTGTGCTTAGCAAAAACGCTAGTGCATGATCCGCCGGTATTGATTCTGGACGAACCGGCCAGCGGGCTGGACCCGAGGGCGCGAGTAGAAGTCAAGGCGCTTTTGAAAGAGCTCCGCAACATGGGCAAGACGATTCTAATCAGCAGCCACATTTTGACGGAACTTGCCGATTGTTGCACATCGATCGGCATCATCGAGCGCGGTCAATTGTTGATGCACGGCCCGATAGAAAGCGTCTACCGTCAGATTCGTCGAAACCGGATCGTCGAAATTCAGTTCACCGAAAACGAAGAAGCCGGGTTGTCGATTTTGCGTAGCAACCCGGACCTACGCAGCTTAGAAATGGAGCCGTCTCAAGTCGTGGCCGAATTGGAGACCGACGACGAAGGCCTGGCGCAGTTGATGGAGCATCTGATCAAAGAAGGCGTCCGAATGCGGTCATTTAATGACCGTGATCCAACGCTTGAGGACGTATTTATGACGGTCACGAAAGGCTTAGTCACCTAATGCCTTCTCCCACCGATTTGGCCAATGAGGCGAGAAATCTGGTGAAAGCAAATCCTCCGAAATCTTCGGCACTTGACGTCAGATCCTGACACCTGCTAGTTTTTCCGCACCTGAAGGAGAACACGAAACTTTGCAAAAAGAAGCGTGTCTCCATCATCGCCCGGGGGATTAGCTCAGTTGGGAGAGCGACGCGCTGGCAGCGCGTAGGTCATCGG
>CAZZDZ010000531.1:2695-3763 GCA_964652675.1 uncultured Pirellulaceae bacterium | reverse complement strand
GTGGCTTTCGCCCGAGTCCTCTTTCAATGCCGCGCTGCGCAGTTTTCGCATTGCCGCGTGTAACGCTCGTACCCGTTCGTGGCTGATTTTTTGGGGCTGCAATTGCAGGTAGCGGCCTTTGCGAAAGTCCACTTTGGCAAGCGTGTGATTCAAATCTGCGATGCGATGCTCGATCACACCGACTTCTTCCGCAATCCCTGCCAACAATTGTGTGACGCCTTGGTCGGACGATCGGTTCAGGTATTCCAAAAATCGATTCAGTTTTTCAGGCAACGCTTCTTTGCTGAGCACTTCAAGCCGCTGCAAATAATCGGGAACGTCATCCAACTCCGAGCCCGATTCTGCAAGTGCTCCGGTATCCGCCTCCCTGGCCTTTTCCATGAGACGCACCAGACGGCGTTCGTGATCAGAAACTCGCTCAAGCTGCTTGCCATGTTTCTGCTCGAACGCATCTGCGACGTGTCGCTCCAAATCAGCAAGCTCTTCAACACTTGTTCAGGCCAGCGGCGCGATTGAGCAGCGTGAACGCATTGTCGCCAACGTCAAAGAACTTTCTTGCGTGGGCAAGGTATGATTTTTTACTGTCAAAGATTCTCAAGTTAGCCGTCTCGCGCCCGGTTCGCATCAGTTCCCGGATCCCATCGTTGCTCAATAGCGTCAGCCAGCCGGCCAGTGATTGATCGGCGGCGGTTGAAAAGATCCAACGCCTTTTCAAGTCGGCTGCGGCGTTGCTACTGCCGTCAGTCCACAAGATGCCAGCAAGTTTCAGAGACTGATCGCCATTTTCATAGGTGGCACAGACGCCAGTGACGGTTTTTGCAACTCGCGCGACCTGTTCACGTCCATCGGAGCCGTCACCTCCCAAGACACCACGGACGTAGGAAATCAAAGTCCGATCGCTTTCGTGTCCACCAGTGGAAGCCAAGTTGTATTTGGGTTGCGATACCAACAGTGTCATCAACGCATCGACAAGCGTTGTTTTGCCGCTGCCGGTTGGCCCGATGATCGCCGTGCCGGCAGAATCAAAATCCGCACGATGTAGTCCCGAAAATGGGCCCCAGTTGAACA
>CAZZDZ010000531.1:0-2595 GCA_964652675.1 uncultured Pirellulaceae bacterium | reverse complement strand
CAATGGAGAAGCGTATTTCTATTCGTTTTGCTTTGAAAGTGCTCAACAAGATAGCTGCACCTGGCACTGCGATGTCTGCCGTACCTGTCGAGACTGGCGCGAATGGCATTGCCCGACGTGCAATCGCTGCACCTACGGACACTCAATGCCATGCGATCGATGCGAAGGAAAAAGTGAGATTTACGACGAATGGTAAATACGCACCGTCGTTACGTGACGGGCTTGCTGATTAATCCTCTTTATCAGGGTCATTTGAGGAGTTGGTCGAGTGAAAGTTTTTTCAGTGTTGCATATTGCTCGCGGTACGTCATCTTTTGTCGCCACTGGATGACGGTCGCGTCATTCTCGTCCAGGATATTCGCGAGCATGTCGATCGTTCTTTGGCATCCCGCCAAGTCTCCTTCGTGCTGGCAGATCTCTGCCTGAGCGGAAAACAGGGCGCGTGCCTCGGTGACGTGAAGCCTTTTCCTATGATGCACGGGGACAAGCATTTCTTTGGCCTCATCGACCTTGCCATCGTCCAGCAAGTAATTCACAAGCGTCGTTCGCGCAAAGACGTAATCGGGATGATCACGATGAAGATTCTCAAGCACCCGCTTAGCTCTCGCCCACCCAGCATCCCCGTCTCGATGCATCCAAACGGTACTGCGATTGTACAACGCGCTGACGTGATGTTCATCTTTATCAAGCACAGCATCGAAACACTCTTCAGCGCGTTCGTACTCTCTGTTGACTAGGGCCTCATGGCCCTCTTCATACAATTTGCGAACTTCGGGGCTGTCATTCGATTCATCGGGTTCCCAGTAGATCTCTGCTTGCAGCAGTTGAATCTCACGCCACTTTCCGTCGAAGTAGACGCGATGCGGTCCTGAATCAAGGTGACCGTTTGAGTTCAGAAACATCAACGCTTCATGTCGAATTGCATCGGGACCACGATGCCCATACGCAAAGTCGCGAAGTGCATCCAGTAGCGAATCGGACGCTACTGCCTTTGCAAAGTTCAACGCAAAGCCTCGCCCCGCCGGGTCACCACGATCCAATAACGCCGGAACCATCTTTGAAACAACTTGAAACAGCGGGTGGTCGGAATCAAGAAGATCTTTCTTTGCCGCGAGTAGCTGGTCCAGAAAAGCACGTGGAATCCAGTGTGCCAATGCATTCCCCCAAGGCGCATGGCCGTCACCGTTTTCAATGTCATCCAAATTTTCTTCGGCATCAAAGTAGGTGACTTTTAGTTTGCAGTACTCGGCTCGATACTTCTTCGCTTTCTTGAGATTTCCGAGGCGGTGATGGGCATAGGCAGCAAAGTGTAATCGGCTAGCTTGTGCGTGCGGTTCGACAAGCAGGTCAAGATCGACCGACTCACACAAATTTACGAGTTCATCATCGCGTCCAAGCATCCCCAGCAATTCACACTGAGCGACAAAAACGTCCTGGTGCTCTGGAGTCATTTTTGCGATCGAGTCCATTGCGTCATTGGCATTCGCATGATCGCCCGACAGAAAGCAGAGCTTTGCGTGCAGCACTTGTGCGAACAGGTTGTCCGGAGCAAGATCCGTTGTCCGTTTTGCCACCGCCATGGCATCATCCATCCGCCCTTGATGAAACTGAACGATGGCAAGGTTGTTGCGAGCCGAACAAAACGACGGTGCGGATAGGATTATTTCACGGCAGAGCTCTTCACTCTTGGAAAAATCATGCCGTTGTAGGTACCCCAATGACTCTTCGTGCAGTGCCTGCAAACGCATGCCGTCTGCCGGCGCAAAGCCAGCTTGCTCAATGCGCTGTTTGCATTCAGACTGAAGAATTGGAATCACTTCGGTGGCATTTTCTGCATGGCGATGATCTGGCCACTTTGCCAAAAACGATTCGTAGCTCGATAACGCAACCGTCACTCGACCACAGTACATCGAAGATTGTGCGTACATCAGTAAGGCATCAGAGTCGCTCGGCCGAAGCTCACATAGCCGCCGAGCAAACTGACAGCATGCCTCGTGATCACGCAATTTTTGCGCAACCGATAACTGGGCCTCGATTACCTGATAGTGCACTTTGCCGCGGCTAGCGATTCGCGACAGAGCCTCCTTCGCCTGTTCGAGGTCACCTTCTGCAGCCAGGTCTAACGCAGAGTCAATCCGCTTTGAAACCTTGTGTGAAAGTTTGGGCGCAGCAAGTTGACGCGATCTTTGATCACGTTCCTTTTTGAGCCGCTTTTTCTTTTGAGCCTTACGCGACTTAGATAGCTGGCTTCGTGACATAGAATCCGTCCTTAACATGACAGTTGAACTTACTACAACCAGCCGGATTGTATTCGATTCACGTGAATCCAGAAAAGCCGCCTTGTCGACGAATCAGGGCAAATCACTTTTCAAACTGCGCAAATCAGCCAGAGGCCAATGGGCCCGGTTTCGTCGTAGAACCGGTTCTATTGTACGGCAGCTAAATCACCCAAGCTCAACAAGTGCTCAGCTCGGGTGTGGATAACATTGCTTTCGGGCACAACGGGCGCGGCAGGGAACATCCAGCTAAAGCCTGATTGATTTGTCTTTCCTCGTCTGGATGAAGTCGTGCAAGCACGAGCCTGAGCCTACGAGG
>CAZZDZ010000530.1:0-3768 GCA_964652675.1 uncultured Pirellulaceae bacterium | reverse complement strand
TCCTGAATCAACGGTAAAGCAATTTTGACAAATGGAGTCGCTTTTAGTTCTGCGACGGGCATTTTGTTGTTTTGCGAGAACTCCAATCCAGGGATACGCTTTGCTTTGAACCACCGCTTTTTGTCGCGACTGATTGCGACGTTCGGTTCAATGCGCCCTCGCTTGGCCAGCTTTTGCAGTCTGCGATGACTGAAAGGTCCATGCACATTGTTCTTGGTTTGGATATACCAATCACGTGACTTCGATCGCCTTTTTCGCTTCGAGTCGACGTCGGAATTGTCGAAAGACAGTCCAGCAACTTTCTTTGCTTTGACCCAAGACTCCCCATCACTGCTGATGCCAGTATTGGGTGTCAGCGTCCCGTTGCGCGCAAGTTTAGCGAGACGTTTTGAAGAGATCGGACCGTGTTGGCCGTTCTGCGTTTTGATGAACCACTGCCGCGGCATCGCAAGTTGCACAAAATGAGTCGCAAGGAAGAGGACTTCCAGGCTAGTCACGACGGATTCGATTGGGCCAGCCAACCGAGTTGGGGCCGGATTCGACGTAAAAACACGGGAGAATCTGCCCGTTCGTGCACATATTTCGGGATGTAGCGACGCTACTTGGGCGTGATCGCTTTTTTCAATTTTGCCATGTGTTCTGGCCCCTGTTCGTTTACTTCTATTAGAAAACGTATTAAATCCAGGAACTGCTGGCGATTGCTCAGTTGATTGACCAAGCCTGCTGGCATCGCGGATGTCTTGGCCAGTTTCCTTGCAACAATGTCGTCTTGATTCAGTTTGATCAGCTTGCCGCTGGCTGGTTCACGAAGCACCAGTTCGTCGTCCGTTTCGCTGGCGACAAAGCCTGTGACCGCAAGCCCGTCTTCTGTTAATACAACCACCTGGGCAAACTCTTTGCGTATCGCTTTCGAAGGATCCAAAATCGAATCGACTATAAAGGGATCGTTTACATCTTCACGTTTGGAGGCCAGGTCGGGACCAAGGCGATCCCCTTTGGTCGGTTCGTGACACTTGGCACACGAGAGCGCTTGATTGTAAAACAGTAGTGCTCCTCGCGTTGCATCGCCGTGGGCTCTGGCCTCTTGGGCGAGTTTCGCCGAATCGACTTTCGCCAATTGTTCGGCCAAAGCGACTGGCGGCGGCTCGCGCAGTGAAAGGCCTTTGATGGATAGTTCGTGGATGGACCAATACTTGTTTGGCGAAGAACCCGTTTGTGTAATCCGAATGTGCTGAATCGGTTCCGGGCAATCGACTTCGATCTCGGTGACGGGGCCATCACCGATTCCTTCGGCCACCGGTTCGCTCCAAGTTTCACCATCGGTGGAAACCGTCACGGCGTAGCCACGTGGATAGTCGTCACGTGATCCTTGCGAATCCAAAACCAGCGACATCAGTTTCACTGGTTCTGTCAGTTCAATTCCAAACCACATGCCGGGTTTTTGAGGTGTTCCAGTGTCCCATCGGGACTTGGGGTTGTCGTCGATGCATCCACCAAGATTTTCTTTTCGATGACTGGTCGTTAGTTTCCAATTCGCACGATCGTCCATTGCCGGCGGATCGTAGTAGTTCAATTCGTTAAGCGTCCAAGGGCCGATGCGCTTGCTGGATTGGTCACGAATCCTGGCCACGTCGGACGGTTCGATGAGAGATCCTTTGTTACCCCATTCGTTGCGGATGTAGGTAGAGACGTCACCAATCCATTGGTCCGTGTTCGCGCCCATCGGCAACATCAATCCGGCTGTATAGGTTTTGTCGTCCACTGGTCCCATCAGTCCGTGCAGCATGATTCGCGTCAATCGTTCTTTGTGTCCGGTGACTCGAGATGAACCAACCAGTGGCGGTGCGACCATTTTGTCTTTGTGATCCGGCGACGCCATGCCTTTGCCGTCTGGGCCGTGGCAGGTTACGCACAGCGTTGTGTAAATTGTCTTGCCGCGAACAACCGATTCGGCAAGTAACTTGTTGCGACGACGCAATTCTTCCAACTTCTTTTGCTCGGCGATCATTGCAGCGGCACGAGCCTTGATCTGATTGACGATGCTCGCGATTGCTTCGTTGTCCGCATGCTTGGCGGTGATTTCGTCGGTGATCTTTTCCGCATTGGGATGACGGGCTCGTCCAACGGACAGCAATGTCTGAATGACGACGTCGGGACTGGGGTCAGAGATAAAACCTTGGATCGATTGGTCCAGCCAGCGGTTTTCGATCATCAAAGGTTCGCTGATGCGGATCGCTGCGGAACGAACCCGAGAGTCGGAGTCGGCAAAGCCGGTTTTTAATATCGAATCATCGATCGCATCTAGACCTTCGAGTGTCCAAATCGCGTGTAGTCGCGCCAAAGGATTGCTGCTTGATGTCAGCAGTTTGCGAAGCCCAGGCACAACGGTTTTGTCATCGTGCAACACGATCAGCTTTTGCGCTTCGCTGCGCCACCATCCGTTGGGATGTGAAAGATGAGCAACCAACTGCGTGGGTGTTTCGTCTAACATTCGCGGTTGAGCGCCACGCTGAGTTGTTTCGTGGTCGACACGGAAAACACGTCCACGTCCAATGTTCTTATCCAGTTCGTACTCTTGGACGATTTCGCGCAGGTAAGATCCGTCGCGGACCCAGTTACCTTCTTGGATGATTCCTCGATACATGTCGACGATATACAAACATCCATCCGGTCCCGTGGCGCTGTTGACTGGCCGAAAGTTCGGATCAGTTGCTGCGATGAATTCCGTTTGGTCGTAGGCATTGGACACAATGATGCGGCCATCGTCGTTGGTGACTTTGGCACGACGTACCAAGCGACCAACCGGTTCGGGGATGATCAGGTCACCGTTGAAGTCCGCAGGCATGCAGTTGCCACGGTAAATCGATTGCCCGCAGCAACCCGTGAATCGATTGAGCGAGTTATCGTCACGAACGCGGCCGCGGCCACCTTGCACATCTGGCACCGTGTCGATGGGAAACACTTCTCGAAAACCGGGAGCCTGTTCGCCAGCGAGTGCTATTTTGCCGTAGATAATTGGGCGTTGAAAATCCATCGCAGGATTTTCGCCACCGGCGGTCGAGTAAAAAATTCGGCCTTCGTCGTCATGAGTTAAACCCCATTGGCCACTCCCATGCGGCAGCGGTTCTTGAGTGACTTTGCCACCGGTGAATCGATAGCGGTGGCGTGAATAGGTTGTGTAAAGCCAATTGTCGATGTTCCAAATCAGGCCGCTTGGTTGATGTTCCAAGTTACCACCGCGATTGCCACCTTCGTGCCAAAGTTCGATCTTATCGGCGACGCCATCCCCGTCGGTGTCTTGGTAGCTCTTCAAATCCAAGGTGTTCGTTTCGCGAATGATGACTTTGTCGATCAGTGGCAAAACCATCCGAGGCAGGCTCAGGTTGTCTGCAAAAACCGTATGCTTGTCGTAGATGCCATCGCCGTTGGTGTCTTCGTGACGCGAGACGCGACTAGTCGGTTTCAATTGATCATTGCCATCGATGTCTTGCATGTAAGTACGCATTTCGACAACGTACATTCGGCCATTGCCATCCCAAGCGATCGCAGACGGTTCGTGAATGTGCGGTTCGCTCAGCACCGGAATGACTGTGTATCCATCAGCGACCTGCATAGTTGCGATGGAGTCTTGTGGCGAAAGCGGAGGCGCTTTCGTACTCGCGTCATCGGACCAAGCCAAGTGGGAAGAGGCTACAAGCGAGATCGCGAACAGACATGCAAGCGAGCGAGGGATGTAGTTCATAAACGTTCTGCGGAAAAATAACGTGA
>CAZZDZ010000529.1:0-3788 GCA_964652675.1 uncultured Pirellulaceae bacterium | reverse complement strand
ACCGAGACCGAGACCGAGACCGAGACCGAGACCGAGACCGAGACCGAGACCGAGAACGAGTACGAGTACGAGTACGAGATCGAGGTGGAGGTGGAGATCGAGTACGAAACCACGCTGTGTCGCACGCACAGCTTCAAAGCCAAGGCGACCATCGACGACATTGGCGCGAACCCGCTTTAGTCGAACCTGGGTCTTAGGTTATCCTTTGCCGAAACACCCCGCGTTTCCACTTACCCGCAATGCTCGATGATTCGTACGCGATTTGCCCCCAGTCCCACCGGCTACCTTCACATCGGTGGTGTTCGTACTGCTTTATTCAACTGGCTGTTGGCAAAAAAATCCGGCGGTCAGTTTATTCTGCGGATCGACGATACCGACGCTGAGCGAAATGTGGACGAAGCCGTTCAGCCGATCTTGGACGGATTTCGATGGCTGGGAATGGATTGGGACGAAGGCCCTGAAGTCGGCGGACCAAACGCCCCTTACTTCCAATCCCAACGCGCCGATCAGCACAAAGCCGCTGTCGAAAAACTACTTGCCAGTGGCCACGCGTACCGCGACTTTTCAACCGCCGACGAATACAAGTCACAACGCGACGCTGCCAAAGAAGCGGGCGAGCCGTTTGTCTACGATCGAAAGTGGATGGCAGCAGATGATGCAGCGGCAGCCGCATTCGAAGCCGAAGGTCGCACGAGCGTTGTGCGTCTGAAGATGCCGCGCGAAGGCACTTGCGTGATCGACGACCTAGTCGCCGGCGAAGTTCGTGTGGATTGGATCACCGAAGCCGACCATGTTTTGCAACGCTCCGATGGTAGCTGCCTTTATCACTTGGCCAGCACCGTCGACGACATTGATTTTGCGATCACGCATGTCGTCCGAGGCGACGATCACTTATCCAACACGCCGCGCCAGATCTTTATCCTGGAGTCGCTTGGAGCCGAGCGTCCAAAATACGCGCACTTGCCGTACGTTGCCGAACCAGGTGGATCGGCAAAGCTAAGCAAACGCAAACTGAAAAAGTATCTGAAGAACAAAGAGTTTGCCGACTTGGTTCAGCATGGCAAAACAATCGTCGATCGATGCAACATCGCGACCGATGACGACACATTCAATCCCGTCTTGGTGGATTTTTACCGCGAAGTCGGGTTTGTTCCCGATGCAGTTCTGAATTACCTCGTATTGCTTGGCTGGTCGCTTGATGGCGAAACGGAAAAGTTCACCGTCGACGAAATGATCAAACAATTCTCTTTGGAGCGAGTCAAAAAGGCGCCAGCGTCTTTCGACCCTCAGAAACTCCTTGCGTTCCAAGGAGACGCATTCGCTGCGCTGCCATTGGACCAGCGAATCGAAAGGGTCCGCCCGTTTGCACAACAAGCTGGATTTCTGAGCGGGGACGATGCTGACACAAAACTTCAGGTCGTCGTCGACTCAGCGGGTGACAGGCTAAAAGTCGCTGGTGACATCATTGACTTCGATTACTGTTTCGTTGACGACATCACGTTCAACGAAAAAGCGTTCAAAAAGCGAATCACCAAACCTGCCGATGCGATCGATCTGCTGGGAAAAATCCGCGATCATTTTTCGGCCAGCGAGCAATTTGATACTGCCGCGTGCGAATCGTCCGTGAAAGCGTTCTGCGAATCCGAAGGCATCGAACTGAAACAGATCATTCATGCGCTGCGAATTGCGGCGACCGGAGTTCCCGCCGGATTTGGAATGTTCGAAACGCTTGCGGTTTTGGGCAAAGAAAAGGTGATCACCCGAATCGACTTAGCCTTAAAACATGCCCAAACGTCGTAGTCTTTTCATTGCGTGATCGAGGGCTCAACGCCTGCCTTGGGTTTAGACTCCGTTTTATGCCGTTCCTTTTCGATTTCGGCGGCGACCGCGACAAAGTGCCCCGCACACTGGATTCTGCTCACAGCTAATCACCTGGGCAGATAATATGGTTTGCGGATAACCTATTTGGTTTGAAACATACCTTTTCGAGGGCGATCTGATCTTCGACAAAACAGCCATGCACCGATACTTAACCCAACGCGTCGTATTCACACGAATCTCGTTAGCGCTGACCGTGTTCACATTGGTTGGCTGCAGCAACGAGCCCGCGCCAGAGGCGCAGTTCGAGCCGAATTTGGTGCACGCGATGCGACATCAGATCAAAGAAGGTTTCTCTACCGCGCAAGCGTCCGAGGACGCGATGTGGTTGGTAACGGAAATGTTTGGTACTCCCGATAACCCCAAGCTGCCCGAGTCTGACGAAGACATTGCGGATTTGATCTCGCTGGAGCGACTGAAAAAAGCAGCGGGGCCGATTGCCCAAGGCAGCGGGCTGTATCGCAAACACTGTGCTAGTTGCCATGGGATCACTGGCAACGGTCGTGGTGCAACTGCCGCAATCATCAATCCCTACCCGCGCGACTATCGCCTGGGAATATTCAAATTCAAATCCACCAAACGATCGGCCAAACCGATTCGAAGCGATTTGGTCCACCAAATTGCAAACGGAATCCAAGGCACGCCAATGGCCAAAATTCCGGAGCTATCTGATGACGACGTCGAAGCTTTAACGGACTACGTCATTTATCTTTCGATTCGTGGCGAATTGGAGCGAACGCTGGTGGACTTGGCGATTTTCGACCTGGATTTGGAAGAAGGCGAGAGGCTGTACGACTATCAGATGGCCAAGTGGATTGGTGACTTAGCCGAGACGCGAAAATCACACAACGAAAACACAGACGACTATGTGGCCGCCACTTTCAAGCCAGAGCAATTGGTGATTGATGGCGAAACGATCGACGAAGATCTGATAGAGGATTTTCGCGATTTCAAAGAAGATGCCAAGTTGCTGGTCAACAATCAGAGCATCGAAGAAGAACTTGCGGATTTTCAAAACCTGGTTTCGACTTACCACGAAATGCGCAAGCCGTTTTTGCAAGCTAACGCAGACGACGAAGAAGAAGCAGAAGAACCGAGCTGGGAAGACAAATTGGAAGCCTTGGTTGACGGGTTCGATTTGTACGACGGGGCGTGGGAAGATTGCCAGGACGAGTCGGCCGACATCGTTGCCAGCTGGCTGGATGCGGCAGACGACATCGTCGAAGTCCCCGATCCGCCAAGTTCAATCCCAGTGCCAAAATCACGCAAAGAGTTCGTGCAGTTTACTCAGGGCGACCAAGCAGACGCGTTGGCTGATTCCGTCAAACGCGGACAAGAACTTTTCGTCGGTAAAGTTGCATCGTGTGGAAAATGCCATGGCGAAAAAGGGCTTGGAAATGGCACCACCAACGACTATGACGACTGGACAAAAGACTGGACCAGCCGTGCCGGATTGAAACCCGAAGACCGTGAACGACTGATTCCGTTGCTTGCTCGCGGGGCGCTGCCGCCGCGAAACGCCTTGCCAAGAAATTTTGCCGAAGGAATTTTTCGCGGAGGTTCCACGCCGCAAGATCTTTATCGTCGAATCATGGCTGGGATCGCTGGCACCCCGATGCCAGCCGCCACTTTCGTGGATGGCCAGTTCGAGCAAGACGATGTCTGGCACATCATCAACTTCGTCCGCTCGCTGCAAACCGCTCCGGTCGAGCAAACTCCAAAAACTGAGCAAACCGCAGCCAAGTAGTCAAAGCGTATATCAATTCAGTCGGAGCTTTTTTAGGCCAGAGGCCGACACACCCCTAGCCCATGGCGTTAGCCATGGGGGCGTATAAAAACAAATGCGAAGGGCGGAGTTCAAACTGGTGGCTGACGCCACCAGCTAGGGTTGTGTCGGCCTCTGGCCTAAA
>CAZZDZ010000528.1:0-3807 GCA_964652675.1 uncultured Pirellulaceae bacterium | reverse complement strand
TTGCCGCAATCGTCAACGGACAACCCGTCACGATCGCCTCGATCACAACGGAGTGCCTAAAACGCCACGGCAGCGAAGTGCTGGACGGCGAAATCAATCGCAAGTTGCTGGCTCAGGCACTTCGCAAAGCGAATCGCAAGGTGACGCAAGAAGACATTCGCGCCGAAGTAGAGCGAGCCGCAAAGAGTTACGGCTACATTAACGGCGATGGTTCGGCCAACTTAAAAGATTGGTTGGATTCGGTGACCAGTGACGGCAAAACGACTCAGCAAATCTACATCGACGATTCCGTTTGGCCCAGCGTCGCGCTCAAGAAACTTGTCGAAGACACAATTACGATTTCTGATGAAGACATACAGAAAGGATTCCAATCGTTTTATGGACCTCGCGTAGAAATACTGGCGATCGTCCTGCCCAATCAGCGTGCCGCTCAAAAGGTATGGGAAATGGCTCGCGATAATCCCACCGAAAAATTCTTCGGTCAGCTTGCCCAGCAATACAGCATCGAACCAGTGTCGGCGAGCAACAGCGGTAAAGTTCCGCCAATCCGCAAGTACGGCGGGCAGCCTGCCATCGAACGAGAAGTGTTCGGATTGAAAGCGGGTGAGCTAAGTGGAATCGTGGCAACGGGCGACAAGTACATTGTGATGCGATGCCTTGGGCAGACCGATCCGGTCGTGCAGGAGATCGCTGCAGTGAAAAGCGAGTTGGTGCGAGACTTGAGAGAGAAAAAGATGGCAATCGCAATGGCGTCGGAGTTTGACAAGCTAAAAGAAGACGCTGAGATCGACAACTTTGTGGCCGCGTCTAAAGAGATTGCAAAAATAGCGACGGCTCCCGAAGCCGCGCCGCAGCGTCGATAAAAAACCGGCCTGACAAAAGACCACACAGAGCTCAGCCGATTTCGGCTGAGCTTTTTTATGAATGGGCTGAGCGTTTTGTCTTTCAGTTGGTTAGGCAGTTGTCACGCCCCAATTGCCCGATTCGGGCGACAAACCGGAAACAATCTGATAACCCCTGGGATTGCTCGCGTGTCTAGTCGACAATGGTCGCCAAACGAATAGACCGAGATATCCCCTACCGAATCTTTGCACCAGCTATCGCGCTGCGTGGGAATTCATTATGAGCAACGAACAGTTTAATATCGACGCGCCCCCCATTCAGACTCCCACAACCGATCCAACTCCGGAACCGTTTGAAGTCAAGTTTGCGTCACGCGTCGAACGACTGCCGCCGTATATGTTCGGCCGCATCAACAATTCGCTCTATCAAAAACGACGTGCCGGCGACGATGTGATCGACCTTGGAATGGGCAATCCGTCCGATCCGCCCGATCCGATTGTCATCCAAAAGCTGATCGATGCTGCTCAAGACGAAGGCAACCACGGCTACAGCAAATCCAATGGAATCGTCAATCTGCGCCGTGAAGTGGCCAGCAAGTACCATCGCAAGTATGGCGTTCGGTTAGATCCCGATGCGGAACTGATCGCATGCTTGGGTAGCAAGGAAGGTTTTTCACACATGTGCTTGGCGTTGATGGGTCCGGGCGACACCGCGATGATTCCGTCACCCTATTTTCCCGTTCACATGTACGGCGTCATTCTGGCATCGGGCAATGTGGTCGCGTTGGATGTAGCCGATCCCGACAAATTTCTGAGCAATGTGGCGTACACATGTGAAAACTTGACACCATGTCCAAAAATCCTGATCGTCAACTATCCGCACAACCCATCGTCGGCAGTGATCGAGCCAGACTTTTTCGTCGAAGTCGTCCGGCTTGCTAAGAAATACAAGTTCATGGTCATCCACGACTTTGCGTACGCAGACGTGGCTTTCGATGGCTATCAACCACCAAGCTTTTTGTCTGCACCCGGCGCGATCGATGTAGGCGTCGAGTTTACGACGATGAGCAAAGGCTACAACATGGCGGGCTGGCGCGTCGGTTTTTGCGCGGGCAATTCAGAAATGATTCGCGGCTTGGGGACGATCAAAGGTTACTACGATTACGGAATGTTCCAGGCGATTCAAATCGCGGCGATCGTGGCGCTTCGCGAAACCGAGGCAACGGTGGAACAGCAGTCGTTGGTTTACGCCGGTCGACGTGATGCATTGGTAAGCGGTTTGCGTCGGCTCGGTTGGACGGTGAATCCGCCCAAAGCTGGCATGTTCGTTTGGGCTCAAGTGCCAGAGCCTTGGCGCAGTAGCATGAGCACAATGGATTTCGCAATGAAGCTGCTCGAAGAAGGCAACGTTGCGGTCAGTCCTGGCAGTGGATTCGGCGCCGCAGGCGAAGGCTTCTTGCGAATGTCACTCGTTGAGAACGAGCAAAGGTTGCGTCAAGCAGTACGCCAAATCGGCAAATGCCTGAACCAAAGTGCCGCCAACGTAGCAACGTAAGCGGCTGGTTGGTCAAGTTCTACGAATTCTTGAGTGCGGCTTCGTACAAGGCTTCGATTTCGGCTAGATCCACGTCGGCCTTGGGCATTTGCGGATCCATTTTCTCGAACGTCTGATGCAAAATGCCTGCAACGGCTGCATCACGATACCACTTGTGATCCGCTGGAATCACAAACCACGGTGCCGCTTTTGTGCTGCATTGAGAAAACGCGTCTTCGTACGCCGCCCGATAGTCCATCCATTTATCACGCGCTGCGTAGTCGCCAGGATTCAATTTCCAGTGCTTCTCGGGGTTGTCCAAACGTTTCTTGAATCGTTCCAGCTGCTCTTCGGGGCTGATGTGTAAATAGAATTTCAAGATCGTTGTGCCGGACTCGGCTAGGTTTTCTTCAAAGGCGTTGATGATATCGTAACGCTTGCTCCATACTTTCTTGGGCACGATGTCTTCAACGCGCACCACCAAGACGTCTTCGTAATGTGACCGATTGAAGACGGAAACCATTCCCTTTGCGGGAGTGCACTTGTGAATGCGCCACAAAAAATCGTGTTGCAGTTCGACTTTGCTGGGCACTTTGAACGGATACGTTCGCATACCTTGTGGATTCATTCGACCGATCACTTTGCGGATCAATCCGTCTTTGCCAGCCGCGTCTGGTGCCTGCAAGACAATAAGCAATGACTGTTTATCTTCGACAAACAATCGGTACTGTAGCTCCTGCAGTTTTTCGACGGTTTCGGCAGTGAACGCTTTGGCAGCGTCCTTGTCACTAAATGGCCCTTTGGTTTTGGTGTCCAATTTCCCTAAGTCAACTTTGTCGCCAGGTTTGACTCGATACTCTTTTGCAAAGTCCATCATTTCGTGCTTTCGCTATCGTCGTGTTTCAAAAAGGAGTTGCCGATATTTATACCCACATCAAAACGAAGTCGACAACGTGCCAACAAAGCAAATAGGTGGCCGACGCGGGGATTCGGGGGTTCAGCCACCAGGAAAACATGGTGAAAAGCGGTCCACTTGGCACCAGGCTTAGCCTTCGCGCAGCAGCTCTGTGAACTTCGGCTGGCGATGGTTGCGAGGAACTTTATGCACACTGGGCGGCCCGAATACGGGAAGGTGCTTATCACTTCGGTATTTTCAAAAGTCGACAGACAATTTCGTCATTGGAAACGCCAGCTTCCAGGCGTGAGTATACTTACGCCGTTCTGACATTCTTCTGAGATTTCGGTGTGGACTGCTTAATAGACTAAGTACCAAATGACGCAGAATCGAAAACTGACTTGCCTTGGATTGCTGGCTTATGCCTTCGCCGTACCGCCCTGTCCAGGTACCATTAACGCCCTCGATTTAATCACCCTTTACCGGAAACCATCAGATGAAATCCTCGTTTCGTTTATTCTTTCTCGCTGCTTTTA
>CAZZDZ010000527.1:0-3822 GCA_964652675.1 uncultured Pirellulaceae bacterium | reverse complement strand
CTGGCGCTGCGTGCTGGTGAAAACGTTCCGCTAACGAACGCGCCGCATGTAAGTCACAAACGCTTTGTCCGCTTTTGCCAAAGTCATCCCAAACGAACTTTCGAATATCTCGATCCGTTCACGTGGCGATTTCTCGGCAAGCGGTTTTCCCTGACTCAGTTTTTGCATAAAAGCCGTGTACTCTTTGCGACGCGTCTTGATCAAAAAGTACGTCAGCGCCCACGCTTCCCCGTACGCACTTTCGACGCTTGCTGGATTTTGGAATCGCGAGTTATCTGCCAGCAAGGTTGCCAACGAATCCGCAGGCCTTGACCGCTGGTAGCGACGCCACCTCGCAAGGTTGACTTGGTTGACTCGGCCGACGCCGGTCCACCCTCGCTTGCTGCTGATATTGGGTGATTCAAAAAAAGTCGCCAACCCTTCGCTCACCCACTGGGGATTGTCTGCATAACGCGTTTGCATGCCGCAGTTAAACGCCAACTGGTGCGTGCCTTCGTGGATGATCGTGGCGATGTTTCGTTCCAGGTTGGGAATATTGAACGTTGTCATTCGGTTGCTGGCCCGATCGTAGTAACCAATCACCGACCTCGCCGACTCGCCGACTTCGGCAATTCCATGTTTCAAAAACTCGTTCTTGTTAGCCAACACCAACGCGACCAGGGGAAACCTTGGCTTGGCCAATTCCCAACGCTGGTTTTTCCAATAGGCAAAGAATGTTTTGTGCAACTGCTCGAACAATGCCCCAACCGTCTTGGCGTATTCTTCATTTGCGTTGTACACGATTAAATAGTTTGCGGTCCGATAAACGGCAAAACCCTTGGGCATTTCCTCCATCATCCGACGTTCCATTTGGTCCGCCGTGATCGGGACCAACTCGCTGTCATCTGACTTTCGATCGACCATTTCTTCAGGCTGAATCAACCAGATCCGACCGTCATCGCCGCGCAGCAGCAAACCACCGTCTTGTGCCTCCACCAAAATTTCACCGACCACCGTCCGCGGCTTTCCGCTTTTGGATTCGCGAAACGATACCGTTTCCACCGCCTCGGCAAACGACACCGCGAAGACGACAGACGATGCGATCACCAAAGCAATCAAGTGCAAGCGTTGGCCAAACAAACTTGGCATGATGTTCTCGTTCCCTGTGCCAGAAAAGAAATCGGCGAAATTCGCTTCCTATCCGAATCCGCTCGCTACATTCTACCACGTGAAAGAGCTTTTGAGCGGGCACCCCAATGCGACCACACCAACGCCACAATCGTTACCGCCCCCACATACCAAAGTGCCAGCGAAGCCTCCTGGTACCTCGCCCCACTGTGTAGTTGTTCAAACAACCTAGTCCCAGCGGTCGTGACCCCCGGCGGAATGACCGGCAACAACGCGGGAACATCACCAGACGCGACCACGCCAGACGCCAAAGCTGCCGCAAACAAACTGTGTTTTATCAACGGTCGATCAATCGACCATATTCGACGCCACCAAGCGACATCCAGTTCAGCCGCATTCATCACAGCAGGGCCCAGCGAATGATAGCCCGCGCGAACGATCCAATAAGCCACCGGCACAGCGCGAACCGATAACGCCATCATGGTCGGAATCAAACTTTCGTGATAAAGCGTCCTAAATCCCGGTAGCTCCAACTGGAACAAACGGACAACCGTCAATCCAACAATCGGACCTGGTATCAAAACGAAAAGAATCGAACCCCAATCCATCCATCGTTGCAGCCGAACGTGATTGCGTCCAATCGCGGCCAGAAACCATGCGATCACCATCGACGAAACCCCAACAATGATCGCGATCATCAAAGTCCATTGATACTCTGCAGTAAAAGTCCCGGGAGCCGAAATCAGATTCTTTGAAAACGTCTCCAGCGACCATGATGCTGTTCGCTCACTGCCGCTGACTTGGACAACCCATCCAGCCTTCACTATCAATCCCGCGAAGGGCACAACCACCATCAAACCAGCCAAGGCGCTTGCCGCCATGCTGGCGCCCCAACCAACCCAGCCGCTTTCACCATGCTCACTCGTCGTCGATTGTTGCGTTGCTGCTCCCGTCGAACTCTCCACTGAACTCTGCATAGAGCTCTGCACGTTTAATCTTGGTCCGATCAGTGTTCCAATCACAAACAAAATGCCACCGGCAAACAACAGCGGCAACAAACAAGTGGTCGCGATCGCCATCAGCGTCGGATCCGCCACAAACTCTAGGTAAAATCGGTCCGCGATCGTTCTGAATCCGTACAGATCAACAACCGTCATCTCCGTCGTCGCCAAGGCGGCCGTCGCAAGCAACGACGTCGCAAGCCATGGAAACGCAATCGGCAAACGAACACGCCACCAAGTAGCAAACGGCGACATGTCCAAACGACTTTGGGCAATCACGTTCGCTGGCACTCGCCCAACGCCATACCAAGTCGCCAGCGCAACCAATGCGCTTGAATAGATTCCATGAATCCAGCCGCACGCGATCAGCCCACGAAAAAAGCCCCCCAGGCCACTGTAGGCGACTCCGGATCCGTACTTTCCAGTCAGTCGTGCTCCGGTTTGCGTTAAGCCCATCCAGCCGAACTTGCCCGCTGTTGCCTCCCATGCAGCCGCGTGCAAAATCATCGGCAATGCCAAACTGGCAATCAGGCAGACAAAGAAAACACGAGCAACCAAGCGACCCAAACGCCCGGATTGCTCGGCCGTCGATGCGGCCCAAGCCCCGGTTAGACCGACAACGCCCGCAATCAGAACCGCGACGGCGATCAGTTGAATCGTCAAGAAAAGCGACTGCATGAACGGGATTCTACTGTGTATGACCAAAAACAACGCTTAAGCTGAACTCATCGGATTGGCGCTGCTGCTTTATTCTTGCTTTGCCCGACTATATTAACGTGTAATCCCAACCTAACGGCACTGCCCAGACGATTCGAAGCATGAAAATCACCGCCATTCCACAACTGTACCGCAACCTAAAGCGGTGGCGGCAGATATTAGCGGTGCTGCGTCGCTATGGTTTGGCCGATTGGCTCAGCCAGCATCGACGAATTCCCTTTCGAGAACTTTTTAAAGATCGCGGTGGCGTTCCGCTCACACAATACTCCCGCGAACAACGCGTTCGCATGGCGATCACCGAACTCGGACCCACTTTTATCAAACTTGGCCAAGTCCTAGCGGCCAGACCAGATCTGGTCGGCCCAAAACTTGGACATGAATTAAAAGGATTGCGTGCGAACGTCCGTGCCGACAAGATCGATACAGTTCGCGCGACTTTGGCATCGGAGCTGGGAGAAGACTATTCCAGCCATTTTCAAAACATCGATCCCAACCCCTTGGCGACCGCATCGATTGGCCAAGTCCATCGTGCCGTCCTGAAAGACGGTCGCAAGGTGGTTCTAAAAGTCCAGCGTGCGGGTATCGAAAAAATAATCCAACAAGACGTCGAAGTGCTGGGCGGCTTGGCTCAGCTGGCCGAAAGAGTCGAAGCGTTCGCTGCTTGGGGGCCGGCCGAGATGGTCAGCCAGCTTGCACCCATGATCACTCGCGAATTGGATTTCGGCCGTGAACGACAAAACCTCGAACACTTCGCCAGCATGTTTGGCGACAACACCGAAACGGTCGTCATTCCACGCCCCGTCAACGAATTGTGCACTCGCCGCGTGCTGGTGATGGAAGAACTCCAAGGGCAGTCGATTGCCGAGTACTTAGCCGAATCATCAACCTATCAAACTCCCGCCAGTCACAATGGCAGTACTCGTAACGGCGACCAAAACGGGAGCCCAAAAAGAACTCAAGCAGATTCAAAATCAACGGCGCCCGACAGCAACTCCGA
>CAZZDZ010000526.1:1717-3828 GCA_964652675.1 uncultured Pirellulaceae bacterium | reverse complement strand
AACGATTTCAACATGGGCGCGATGGAAAACAAAGGCCTGAACGTTTTCAATTCCAAATACGTGTTGGCATCACCAGAGACAGCAACCGACGAAGATTACATGTTGGTCGAAGCCGTGATTGCTCACGAGTATTTTCACAACTGGACTGGCAATCGTGTGACGTGTCGCGATTGGTTTCAGTTGACCTTAAAAGAAGGCCTGACGGTTTTCCGCGATCAACAATTTACCGCCGACCAGACGTCCGCAGCAGTCAAACGCATCGATGACGTGGCTGGATTGCGAGCACGCCAGTTTGCCGAAGACAGCGGGCCGATGGCGCATCCGATCCGACCGGAGTCGTATATTTCGATGGACAATTTCTACACCGCGACGGTCTATCGCAAAGGAGCGGAGATCATTCGGATGTATCACACGCTGTTGGGAGCGGAGGGCTTTCGCAAAGGAATGGACCTGTATTTCCAGCGGCATGACAATAGTGCTGTGACGTGTGACGACTTTCGTGCCGCAATGGCCGACGCCAACGAATTCGATTTTGATCTTTTCGATCGTTGGTATTCACAAGCCGGGACGCCCGAGCTTTTTGTCAGCGAGAGCTTTGACGCTGACAGCGGCCAGTACACACTGACGATGAAACAGTTGTATGCAGATCTCTCCGGAGACATCCCCGGTGCATCCAATCGCAAACCGGTCCCGCTGCCGGTGCGTGTCGGATTGCTGGATCCGTCGACGGGTAAAGAACTAACGCAACACGCCAAGGTTTGCGTGCTGGAAAAAGAAACCGACACTTTTGTGTTTTCTGGATTGAAAGAAAAACCAGTCGCGTCCGTTTTAAGAGGATTTTCGGCGCCCGTTCGTTTGCGAATGGAACGCGACGACAAAGAACTCGCTTTCTTGATGGCACACGACAGCGATGCGTTTAATCGCTGGGATGCGGGACAGTCGCTCGCAACAAAACTGTTGCTGGAACAAGCCAATCAGGTTGCCGATGGTGGCGAACCAAAGATGTCACAAGAATTCAGTGACGCGTTTGGCCGTTTGTTAGCCGACGAGACTGTCGATGGGGCATTCAAAGCGTTAGCAATCACGTTGCCGCGCGAAACAGTGCTTGGCCAAGAAATGGATGTCATCGATCCGGATGCGCTTCACAAGTCACGTGAATTTTATCGTCGCCATTTGGCTCAAACGCACCAAACAGCGCTCACGGAACTTTATCAGTCGCTGGCCAATGATGGTCCCTATCAAAAAGACCAGACGTCTATCAACAATCGGCGATTGAAAAACGTTGTGCTCGCCTATTTAAGTACTCTGCAGACGGAGCAGTCCACCGGAATGGTCGCAGAACAGTTTGATAACGCCGATAACATGACGGACAAACAAGCCGCCCTTTCGCTGTTGTGTGATTTAGAGGCATCCGAGCGCGAAGTCGCCACGACTGCTTTCTATCAAGCACATAAAGATGATCCCTTGGTGATCGACAAATGGTTCGCGGTGCAGGCGCTGTCCAAACGGGGCGACACGATTGAACAAGTCAAGTTGCTTGCCGAACACGCAGACTTTAGCGTCGAAAACCCAAACCGTGTCCGTTCTCTGCTGGGAGCATTTACACAAAACCAAGTTCACTTTCATCAAGCCGATGGTGCGGGCTACAAGTTGTTGGCCGATTATGTGCTACAGATCGAAGCCGGGAACCCTCAGCTTGCTGCACGATTGGTGGCCGCGCTGAATAGCTATCGGCGTTACGATTCGCAACGACAATCGTTGATGCAAGAGCAACTAAAGCGGATTGCAGAGAAACCAGGTTTGTGCAAAGACGTTTACGAGATCGTGCAACGCGCGCTGAATTTCTAGGTCGAACTGCAGTAGCACCATGACTGCTTGCGAACCTCTACTGAAGTAGCCGTGTCATTGATTTTGGCAGGCCACTTTTTTGACTCATGCGGTTCTCCGCCTTGGATGCCATCCTGATTGGTGTGGCCCTTGCCAATCATTGTCAGTCGCAACCCAAGGAGTCGTCTTTTGCTTGCCAATAGGATGCGTTCACGCAATTTGCTCTCACGTCTTTTACGAGGTGGCGACTACCGCCACCGGGACAATATAGACCTGAGAGAAAT
>CAZZDZ010000526.1:0-1617 GCA_964652675.1 uncultured Pirellulaceae bacterium | reverse complement strand
CGAAACAGCCTTGGAAGACGAAAGCCAAATCGCAGCTTACGTTGGCAAATTAGAAAGCGCCAGCACGGAAGGACTGCGTTCGCGATTTCGACGTAAAAACGCCCGGCAACTTCGTTCTTTTCAACCCAAACCAAACGGCAACGAGGGATTCATGTTTTACACCGTACCCGAAGGAAAGCGTGTTCTTGCCAATCGTCGTGATGGGCGTATCGAAGTACTCAAGGGGCCCTGTCGCGTCTGGAAATTTGGCACGCGATTTGAAAAGATGCGTCGCTACATCGCGCATCCTGGCCAGTATCTTTCGATTCGATATTGTGATGGACGCGAGCAAACAGAGCTTGGTCCGACCGAGATTTGGGGTGACCCGCGCGAACATCAATCGATCGAAGTCAAAGATTGCCTGGACTTGGCCGCGAAAGAAGCCGTTGTGGTCTACAACGCGGATAACGGCGAATCGGCAGAGACATCGCGCCGCGTTTTCTACGGTCCTGGGTTGTTTGTCCCCCAGCCAGGCGAATGGCTGCATCGATTTTCTTGGCATGCGTCGCGCGGTGGATCACGGGGAGAAGAAAAACGTCCCAACGCACTGCAGTTTGAAAAACTGTGCTTGATGCCGGACCAAATGTATCACGATGTCCGCGACGTACGAACGGCGGATGACGCGGTGTTAACGATTCGGCTGATGATCTTTTTTGAATTGGTTGATATCGACCGGATGCTCGATACGACTCGGGATCCGATCGGCGATTTCATCAACGCGGCGACCAGCGACGTAGTTGAATTCACCGGGAAACGTTCGTTTGAGCAATTCAAACAAGAAACGAAAGACTTAAACGAGATCGAAACCTACGCTCAATTGTTGCATCGCGCCAGCCAATGCGGCTACCGCATCAACAACGTCGTCTATCGCGGTTATGGTGCACCCGATTCGCTACAGAGCATGCATGACGAAGCGATCCAAACGCGAACACGTTTGCGTTTAGAACGGGCCACCGAGGAACAGGCCCAGGATGTTGAAGACTACAAATTGAAATGCCAAATGGATCGAGCCGAAAGGCGACGTACCGAGCAGATCAACGAAATCCAGCATGACTTGGAAACCAAACGCCAACAAGCAGTTGCCGGATTGAAGCAACGCGAAGCCCAGGAAGCGTTCGACCGAGAACAAAAGCGTGCATCGGCTGAACTTGAGATGGAATTGCAGGCTCGACGAGACGAACAGCAACAATCCCATCTACAATCGCTCCAAGGCATGCAAGTCGACCTGACAGAATTCTTGACACAATCACGTGCCGACCAGGTAATCGAAGTTCGCGGTCAAGCAAACATGCGACCACAGTTGCATCTTAACAACGGCAAGAAGCAACCAAAGTAGAACACTTGCTGGCACTGCGAGGCCGTGATTTTTTGTTAGGCCGGAGGCCGGCACAACCCTAGCTGGTGGCGTCAGCCACCAGATTGAATCCGAATTCAGAATAAAAGGCCGGAGGCCGACACAATTGTGTGTCGGCCTCCGGCCTTTTGCGTTTGTTCTGGATGCGGTCCCATGGCTCGCGCCATGGGCTAGGGTTGTGCCGGCCTAGTATCTCCAGGGTCGACGAACTTTACTGCATCTTG
>CAZZDZ010000525.1:0-3849 GCA_964652675.1 uncultured Pirellulaceae bacterium | reverse complement strand
CAGTCACGATCCCAGTCGTGATCCGGCCCTTGAACGACGACATGGAACCAATGACCTATACGCAAATCGGAATGACGCGAGACGTTTCGTACACTGGCATAAGTGTCGTTTCTAGCAATCCACAAGCGAATCGCATGGTTCGGTTGTCGGTAGAGCCCGCGCATTTGAATCCGATAGAGATTGTGGGAATTGTAAAATACTGCTCTGACTTTGGCTGGTACTACCGGCTGGGGATTGAGTTTGTTTTCTCTGACGCGAAATTGCCGATAAGGCAAACGCGCAGCGTGTGAATAGTGCAGTCATAGCGGGGCGAAGTCATATCGGGAAACAGTAGCGGCAATAACAAAACCTAGCCGAACGGTAGCACAGAAAACTATGAACGATTACTTAGCAAAAATCTCAAAGAACGACAAAATCCCCTCGCCACCGACTGTTGCGTCTCGGTTGCTGGAATTGTTTTCCATCCCAGACGTCGACGTCGGCGAGATCACCAAAACGTTGAGTACTGATGTGGGGCTATCTGCAAAACTGATCAGCTACTGCAACTCGCCGCTAGTCGGATCGCGCAGAGAGATTGGCAGTTTGCGTCAGGCTGTTATGGTTCTGGGGTTGAGAACGACACGACTTCTGGCCCTTTCGTTTTCGATCATGGAAACGGAAAATGACTCGCCGTTCAACTTCAAAGAATTTTGGATGCGGTCGTTGGCGACCGCAGTCGCATCAAAAACTCTGGCCAATCACCTTGGAGAGAACGGCGACGAAGCATTACTGTTTGGTCTCGTTTTAAACGTAGGTCAGATCGGCATCGGCATCAGTTGCCCCGAGTTATTGGCGGAGCACGGCGGAGACGACGGATTGACGATCAAGCAGGAGACAGAACTGCTGGGCGTGAATCGATATCAGGTTGGCGGCATGATGTTGCAGAATTGGAATTTTCCACAGGAAATAATTGATACCGTCGCAACGTTTCAACCCACCAACACAGCGCCAAAGGAAAAACAACTGGTTTTGAGCCAAAGACTTGCAAGTACCCTGCTCGCAAACGAAGTGTCGTCACAAGAGATTTCTGACACTCGCAACCTAGCGTCAAGTTTGTGTGGAATCGACGATGGCTTTGCTGAATACTTTGATACGTTGATCGCGGAATGGAAGGGATACGAGCCGATATTTGACTTCGAGAGTCTGTCTTATGACTCGATCGAAGAACTTGAGTCACGTGCACGAGATTCGCTGATTCAAGTCTCATTGGGAATGGACGCCGAGATCGACCGAATTTCTCACGAGCGGGCACAGCTTGAGGAATCGGCAATGGTTGATTCGTTAACGACCTTGAAGAATCGTCGGGCCTACGACAATGAACTGCCAGCGATTGTGTCGAAGCAACGTCGCGAGAACCGAGCCATTGGTGTGATCATCGTGGACATCGACCACTTTAAATCGTTCAACGATACACACGGGCACGCATTCGGCGACACGGTACTCCGCGAGGTCGGAAAATGCTTGGGCGCCAATTGCCGTCAATACGATAGTGTTTACCGGTACGGTGGTGAAGAATTCGTCGTAATGGTCCAAGACTGCAAATTCGAAGACCTAGTAACGATAGCCGATCGCCTTCGAACGGCTGTTGAATCATTGCGCATCGATGACCTGAAGGTGACCGCTAGCCTGGGAGGCTGTTGGTCCAAGCCAGCATGTTTCGAAGATGCGAGCGACCTATTTGAAGCGGCTGATAAAAACCTCTACGTCGCCAAGGAAAACGGTCGAAACCGAAGTGTGATCGGTCGATTCGGCGAAACCATACTGGCGTGCTAAGGCGAAACAGGTAGAGGCGTAAACACGACGTGCGGAACCTACCAAGAAAGACGCTCAAGTAGTTTCGTGTCACCACAAAGTAGATCGTACGTTATTGTGTTGACTGCCAAGGAAGTTCTATTTTCAGTTCATCCGTGGGTTTGGTGATCTCTATTTCGATATCACTGCTTTTCTCAGCGAAATAGTCGCGGGGAATACCTTTTTCGTCGATCGATGGTTCCGCCATCATCTGTTCCAAATACTCTTCAGGCGAAACTTCTTCCCCTGGATTGGTGCCTTGTGTCAGCCACACTTTGTGCTTGGCGATCAAAACGCCTTCGGGAATCGTCCTGCTGTATTGCAATGTGAACCGGCCTACGCTGTCGGTCATTGCCCAACTAGGTCTCCCCTTGGTCGGTTTGAACGTGATCATCATGTCGGGTACTGGGCTACCGTGATGAGTTAGGACGCCGGATACTTCGACGATTGGTTCTCCGTGCCCACGATTAAAATAGAAAATACTCGCAGCCAAAATCAGTAGCAGGCCAAATAACACAATAGCAGGTCGCTGCGAATGAGAAGCACTTGGTTTGTCTGTGGTGCTTTGCCGTTGAGCTCGTTTGCGGGCCTTCTTTTCTTCTGCTTCGGCGCGATCCAAATTCTTCAACGCCGTCTTTTCTTCGGCGGCTTTTTCTGCTTCGTCGGCCTCACGTCGCACACGCGCCACTTCCGCTTTTTCCTGGAGCTGTTTTTCTTGTTCAGCAAGGTACTCCGGATCAATTTGCGCAGGTTGCGGTGCATCGAAACGTCGATCACTCAGGTCCACTTTGGGTGCCAATTCGATTGGCGATTGGGCATTGTCGGGTACCGGCTGCGACTTGGCACTACTTCGCAGCAGAAGTCTTCCACCGGGTTGAACGAGAACCAAGCGGCCAGCAGACGCCTCATTAAGTATCCGTAGACTGGATACGGTAAGCGTTTCGTCTTGTGAACGATCGTTCTCAACCGTGACACCCGGTGGCGTCGGAGTTGGTTTTGAATCTGCGCCTATAAATTGCAGTGGAGCGTTCGGGGGTAGCATTCCCCGAGCGGCAAAGCCAATCAGTTCACGTAGTTTAAAAGGGCTTTGAAAAGCGTCAGGCATGCCGGCGATCCTGCATACCGGAGTGGTTGTGCCTGCACGATGAGCAACGGCCACTCCCTTTTCGTTAAAGAACCCCGCCTCGGTCGCTGATTGCCACGGCCCCTGAGCCGATTGGCTGATCGGAGCGTCAACTGCGATGATTTTGGCCAAAGCGGCTTCACGCAATTCCAATTCCCGTAACGGGCCAACGACTTGCTCGCCTGCTTGGATGTAGAATTCGGCCATCTTTAAATTTGATCTGACGTAACAAAAGACGCACTTAGCATCGGAAAATTTCCGTCATCGTTACTGGAAGTTTATATCGACGACCTCGCCGTCATTGCGTGTGAACATGCTGTCGTAGAGTTCAAAGTCGATGTGATCGGAAATGAACTGCACACTTCCATCGGCCATGGTGACCATGATCCCGCCGGGATGCAGTCCGTGAGTGGACCGAGCGTTAAACCGGGTCGTGTTGGGCGGAAACGGAAACCCATTGTGTTCACGACTGGTCACGTAGCCTTGCGAAATATGATGCACAAAAAGAAAGTGGTTTGATCCTTCGTTCTCGCGTGTGAAGCTATGATTGCCCAAGTGAGCAAACTCCATGAACAAGAACGTGTTTGAAAGCCCATCCAAGATCCCATTGAATTTGGTCTTGCTATTCCAAAATCCAATTCCATTCATTTGTGTGGGGTCATCGTTTCGTTCTGGGCAACATCTTCCTGTGCCGGCGTTGATGCCGTAGTCTTTAAATTCGCCTTCAAAAAGCGGTGGCACTGAAGGGCAACTGAATACGGACGGCATGTTAACGGCCGCTTCTCGATTGACCGAATCTCCGGTTGGCCCAAATTGCCGATTGTTTTCGAGAACGAATTCGGCGTACGCTGGTTTATCCCAATCAAGCGAGTCGTAGAGTGACTGCTGTTCCAAAT
>CAZZDZ010000524.1:0-3850 GCA_964652675.1 uncultured Pirellulaceae bacterium | reverse complement strand
GAGGCCATCATTGCGGATTGCCTCTTCCAGAGAGCCAACAAAAAAGTGCGATGCGATGCTCATGTATTAAAAGCGTGTTCTTTCGCTACGGCTGATTTTCAATTGCCAAAACCGGCAGCATTAGATCACGAAAGGAATCAAAGATGGCTTCCACCTCGCCAACGGTGCCATTGCTCAACACCGATTCATGGTTGATTCGTACCACAGGGCAATCAGCATTTGAAAAACGGTTCAAATCGAAGCAGATAGGGTCATAACAGTAATTGGGAGCCATCGCGAATCGCACAAGCTTTTTTGAAACCAGGGTGTTGTTGAGTACAGGGTCCGCAAACATTGAATCTGCCAGAGGCTGCAAGTTTTCAGCGGGCAAGTTGGGCAGCAATCGCGCCACGCCGATTTCCACTTCAGGCCAGCGATAAGAGGTCGCCAGTTGCTCGTACAGTTCAGGCAACACACCACAGCGCCGAATTGAAACCAAGGCCTCGGGTGAGGTTGAAAAGGCCGCTGGATCGTCATGAGAAAACGCCGACTCATCAAGTCGCGTGAAGCAATCGACAAAGCGTTGAATCAACTCTGTATCCGTCATGCGTCAGGCTCTATAAGTTCAAACGTCGGCGCACGAACAGTCGGCCAAGAGTGGCCAACCTACTGTGGCCTTTGTAGGAACTGGTCGGACTTGACGTCCTCTGCTTTCAACTGCTTGGTCTGAACTGGCAACCATAGTGAAACGGCTGGGATGTACGTGATGCACATCAACGCCACGATCATCGCCAAGAAAAATGGCATCAGCGGCTTGGTCACTTTGGCAATCGTCGTCTTGCCGACTCCGCAACCGATAAACAAACAGGTGCCCACCGGAGGCGTACACAATCCGATGCACAGGTTGGCAATCATCATGATCCCAAAGTGAACTGGATGCATTCCCAATGCCATCACGACTGGCAAAAAGATCGGTGTGAAAATCAATACCGCTGGCGTCATGTCCATGAACGTCCCCACCATGATCAACAACAGGTTGATCACCAGCAGAATCATAAACGGGTTTTCCGATAGCCCCAGCAACGCATCGCTGACCGTCTGAGGAATATTGGCCATCGTCATGATCCAGCTCATCCCCGAACTGGCACCAATCAACAACATCACCACCGCCGTCGTGATACCAGATTCAAGCAGAATGTCGGGTAACTCGCGCAGCTTGATCTCGCGGTACAAAATCACCGACAAGATAAACGAATAAACGACCGCGATCGCCGCAGCTTCCGTTGCGGTGAATACACCAATGAGAATTCCGCCGATCACAATCACGATCAGCAGCAACGTTAGAATGGCTCGGAAAAAACTTTTGACAATCTGGCCCAGAGTCGAACGTTCTTCCCGTGGATACCCGTTTCGAAATGATATCCAGCCGCAAACGAGCATGATAAACAGACCGGTCAGGATACCAGGCAAGACACCTGCCAAGAAAAGCGCGCCAATCGACGCACCAGCACCCGCCGCCACCGAGTAAACGATCATGATGTTACTTGGCGGAATCAGCAGCCCGGTCGTCGCGGCCGTGGTGGTGACAGCGACGTTGAAATCACGGTCGTAACCCTTTCGGTTCATCTCGGGAATCATGAAACCGCCCACCGACGAAACCGCTGCTGCTGCCGAACCAGAGATCGAGCCAAACAACATGCATGTCAATGTGTTGACATAGGCGAGTCCACCGGGCAAAAAACCGACCAAGGTGCCAGCGAAATCGATCAGCCGACCCGCCATCCCGCCACGCCCCATCAAGTGGCCAGAGAGAATAAAAAACGGAATCGCGAGCAACGTAAAACTGTTGACGCCTTTGGCCATGTTCGCGGCGACCACGACCGTCGGATCACTTCCTTCGGCAAGCACGGCCACGAAAGTTGCCAGGGCGATGGCGACCGCAATCGGGACCTCCATCACCAACATCAGTGCAAACACAATGACAAGAATCAGTGCGATCGATCCCATGATTAGGTTCCCTCCTGACTTGTGCCGGCGACTTCATCAGTAGGCGGCCCACTGTCGACCGGTTCGCCGCGGCGAATCGCGGCCAGAGTCTCCGCTGCACTTTCCAATGTGTACAAAATGACAAACACCCCGGCGATGGGAAGGGCCAGATAGACATGGCCCATTTTCCAGCCAAGCACCGGCGTCGTCTGCTCCATAGCGAGCGTATTGGACACGACACGCATACCACCAACGACCAGCACCGCGATCGCAAAAAACATTACCACTGCGTGAACCACCATCCGCGACCATTGGCTGGCGTCTTTATCAAGCTTGCCCACGAAATAGTCGACACCAAGATGACTCTGGCGACCAAATGCAACCGCTCCACCAAGTAGCGAAACCCAGATCAAAAGAAACTTGGCAAGTTCTTCGGTCCACTGAGCCTGACCGGTGGGCAGCCAAGCCCAGATCCCGGTCACCGAACCGCCCGAGTACGCTACCACGAAGTCGCCGGAAGTTCGGGTCATCACGCCCCAAACAACGCTTCCAACGAGCGCGGCGACGGCAACGATCAAGGCAAATTCCAGAGCACGCGTCATCGCGTTCTTCAGCAAATTCAATTTACGCAACATCAGCGAACCTCCAAAATTTGCTTGGCTAACTCGCGAGTTTCTTCGTCTTCGATGGCGTCAAACATCGGAGCAACTTTGGCCGCGAACGCTGCCGTGTCGACTTCGTAAATCGTCACATCCGCTTCCCGGGCTTCCTCCAGCGACTCCTGCGTTTTTTCCTCCCACAGTTTCCGTTGATAGGTTGTCGAATCGCTGGCGGCCTGCGCAACCCACTTCTGCACCTGAGGATCAAGATTGTTCCAAACCTTCGTGCTCATCATCAAAATATCGGGGACTCGCGTGTGGCCATCGAGCGAGAAGTGTTTACAAACTTCGCTGTGTTTACTTGATGTAAAGCTGGGCGGATTGTTCTCAGCACCATCCACGATTCCTTGCGAGAGCGCCGAGTAAAGTTCACCGAAAGAAATTGGCGTGGGCGAACCCCCCATCGCCTTAACCATCTCGACCGCCGTCCTAGAGTTCATGACACGAATCTTCATGCCTTTCAAATCGTCGGGAGTCTTGATGGGTTTGTCTTTGGTGTAAAAGTTACGACTGCCGGCGTCGTAATAACAAAGCCCACGAAGGAATTTACTCTCGCCGGATTCAAGCAACTTTTTGCCGATCTCTCCTTCCAGCACTGCCCAGTAATGATCTGAGTCGCGGAACAGATATGGCATGCTGTAGACGGACATGATCGGGATAAAGTTCTCGATCGCGGCCGCCGACGTCTTGGTCATCGCGAGCGAGCCATCTTGCAGTTGCTCAATGCACTGATTTTCATTTCCCAACACGGAGCTGGGGTAAATGTCGATCGTGACACGGCCACCGGATAACTCTTCCAGCCGAGTCTTCATGTGCTCCATGCCAAGATGCACGGGATGCCCGGTGTCCTGGGTATGACCCAATTTCAAAACGGTCTGTCCGAGTGTTCCGGAGCCTTGCGTTCTTAAAAAGTAAGCAAACCCGGCAGTCGACAGGATGGCGCCAACCACAAGTCCAACCAGGAACATGGATGCCGATTTGTTCATTCAGATGATCCGCATAGAAAACGTGTTAAAGATGGACAAGTAAAAACCGTAGCCGGAGTCGCCAGGCTTCGGTTGTTTGTGGTTACGTCAGGCATTTTTTTTGGTAACCCGAAGCGTAAGCGAGGGACCGAGTCAAGATTAATTGTCCCTCGCTAACGCTTCGGGTTACCAGAAAAACGCTACCCTATTGGATGCTGAATTCGCCTTTTTGGCGGATCCCCGTTTCACTGGACGATGAAC
>CAZZDZ010000523.1:0-3861 GCA_964652675.1 uncultured Pirellulaceae bacterium | reverse complement strand
TGGTGGCGATCAGAACGGTGGGTTAAGTCGTTTTGCGGCCGACAACCCAACCAGCCAGCCGATCGCGGGTGGCGGTTTCCGCGATTGGTCCGATCGGTTGCGCGATGTCGAAGAGATGGTCGAAGACGCCGAGTTGCGTTCACGCGCCGCCAGGATTCGCGACCGTGCACGCGAAGTGCGAATCGATTTGAAACGTCATTCCAAAGACCCGCAGTGGGGATTGGTCGAAGAAATGATCGCCCAGCCATTGCGTGAACTCAAACGCGATGTCCAAGAAGAGTTGATGCGTCGATCGGCAGAAAAAAATGCACTCGTGCCGATCGATCGTGATCCCGTTCCCGACAAATTCACTGACGCGGTTCAGCGGTACTACGAAAACCTTGGGAGCGGCCGCTAATGTTGTTTGTGTTAGCCCAAAGCGGCGCACTTGATAGTGTTGTCCCGGGCGACTTTTTATGGGGAGCCCCCCAGTGGTTGGTGCCGGCGGTCGTGATCGCTGTCGTGCTATCGGCGTTTGTGCTGTGGAATTATTCGCAACGCGGAATCGTCGCGCCCGTTCGAGTGATCGCGACCCTTTTGAAACTTGCGGCGATCGTCCTGATCGCGATCTGCTTATTGGAACCGCTACGCAGTGGGACTCGGCCACGACCCAAGGCTAACGTGATGCCAATTTTGGTCGACAACAGCCAAAGCATGCAGTTGAAATCAGTCAACAGCGACACCAGTCGCGGCCAGAACGTCGCCGCTTTGATGGACAAAGAATCCAGTTGGCGAATCCGACTGGCCCAAGCCTTCGACGTTCGCACCTACCTGTTCGACTCACGACTGGAAAGCGTCGAAAGTGTCGCCGATCTCCCGATGGACGGCTATGTTTCCTCGCTTAAAACCAGTTTGACTTCTCTTGCTGATCGGTTCGCGGATCGACCGGTTGGCGGCGCGATCCTTTTTACCGACGGCAACCTAACCGATCCACCCAGTGCCGATTTTGATTGGTCGTCACTGGGTTTTCCGATCTACCCCGTTCTGCCAAACCGCGATGACGAAGTCCGTGATTTGCGAATCGTGGATGTCAGCACGCGACAAACCGATTTTGAATCCGCACCGATGACGTTGCGAGTAAAAGTCGACGGCGTCGCAATGGGAAAACAGAAAGCGTTCGTTCAATTACGCGATCACGCGACCGGCAAATTGGTCGAAGAACAGGCCGTTTCGTTAGGAAAATCGGATCAGCCACAAGAAGTCAAATTCAGTTTTCGCCCAGAAGAATCCGGTGTGCGGTTTTACCGTGTCGTGACGTTCACCGAAGACGATCGCGAAGTGATGGAGATGCTGCCCTCCAAACGCGGCGATCCCGAAACCGGTGAAATCGACACCGACGAAGCCACTTTGGCCAACAACGAACGACTGGTCACCGTCGACCGTGCATCAGGGCCCTACCGAATTTTGTATATCGCCGGTCGCCCCAACTGGGAATTCAAATTCCTACGCCGTGCTTTGCAGGAAGACGCTGAAGTCCAGTTGGTCGGCTTACTGCGAATCGCCAACAAAGAACCCAAATTCAGTTTTCGCGACAAAGGCGTTACGTCGACCAACCCGTTGTTCCAAGGTTTGGGGGCGGACGAAGAAGAAACCGCACAGCAATACGATCAGCCCGTCATCATTCGTTTGGGCGTCAGCGAATCCGATGAACTGAGCGACGGTTTCCCCGAATCGCCCGAAGAACTATTCGCCTACCATGGCGTGATTTTGGACGACATCGAACCCGAGTTCTTTACTCAAGATCAGTTGTTGTTGCTGCGTCGTTTTGTGGCGGCTCGCGGCGGCGGACTGTTGATGCTGGGTGGTCAAGAGTCGTTTGCAAACAAAAAGTTCGGCGACAGTCCTCTGGGTGAACTTTCACCGGTCTACGCACCTCGGCAAACTCAAGCTGCCGGCCCAGGTTCATTCCGAATGTCACTCACCCGCGAAGGCATGTTGCAGCCATGGGTTCGTTTGCGTGAAAACGAAAGTGGCGAAAAAGAACGACTTAGCCAAATGCCTGTCTTCACATCGCTCAATGCAGTCGGAGAAATCAAACCGGGTGCATCGCAACTGGCGACCGTCGAATCGGTTGACGGAAAAAAATCGCCCGCGCTGCTGGCGCAACGATTCGGCAAAGGCCGATCGGCTGCGATCCCGATTGGTGATATGTGGCGTTGGTCGATGCGACGCGATGACGAAAACCGCGACGACCCCGCACAAGCATGGCGCCAATTGACTCACTGGCTGGTCAACGAAGTCCCACGCCGGACCGAGATTCGCGTCAACCAAAGCAAAGATCCCAGTGAACCCGTCACGATCGTGGCCAGCGCAAGAGACGACGACTATCTGCCGCTGGACAACGCCTCGGTCGAATTGATCATCAACCCGATCGACGGAGAACCGTTCACAATCAAAGCCGAACCGGACGACACCACGCCAGGTCAGTACACCGCAACCTATTGGTCGCATGATCCGGGCGGGTATCGCGTGACCGCTGCGATTACATCGGCCGACGGTAGCGATGTTGGCACAGCAAACGCAGGCTGGACGGCACAATCAAACGCAGCCGAATTCAGCGACTTGCAGTTAAACCGAAAACTACTCGAACGAATCGCTCAGCAAACCGGTGGCGAAGTGATCGATGACAACGCGTTGGGAGCTTTCGTCGCCGATTTGCCCAACCGCAAAGTCCCCGTCACCGAAACTTGGGTGTATCCCGTCTGGCACCGACCATGGATCATGTTCCTGGCCATGCTGTGTTTGTGTGGCGAATGGGGCCTAAGAAGATACAAGGGCCTAGCATGATGAACCAGTATTTATTTCCCTTCGCAATCTTGTTCGCGCTAGCCGCCAACGTCATCGCGCAAGACGCCCCCACCGACGAAGCTAAGCAGGAGTCCAGCCAGACGCACGTGTTGGTTGTTGTTGGGGCCGCCGGAAACCCCGAATTCGGCGAACAGTTCGACTCTTGGGCAGACGACTGGAAAAAGGTCTCCAAGAACGCCGGCGCAAAATTGACGGTCATTGGCCAAACAGCCGAAAACCAGTCGCCAGAAAACCAGTCGATTGGCAAATCCAACGACCACGAACAACTTAAAAAAGCGATCGAATCGATTCCCGCCGACGGGGCTCGTCCACTGTGGGTCGTGTTCATCGGCCACGGAACGTTTTCTGGCAAAGTCGCCAAGTTCAACATGCGTGGCCCAGATGTTTCCGCGCAAGAACTGGGCGAGTGGTTTAAACCGATTCAGCGTCCCCTGGTGGTCGTCAATTGCGCTTCCTCCAGCAGCCCATTCATCAATCGACTCTCGGCCAAGAACCGAGTGATCGTGACCGCCACCAAAAGCGGTTCGCAATACAATTACGCCCGATTCGGCGAATACTTTGCTGCCGCGATCGCGTCCCCCGATTCCGACTTAGATCACGACGACGAAGTCTCCGTACACGAAGCGTTCCTGCGAGCCAGCAACGACGTCAAAGAATTCTATGCTTCCGAATCCAGAATCTGCACCGAGCATGCATTGATCGACGACAACGGCGACGCAAGGGGAACGCCCGCCAACATGTTCCGCGGCGTCCGAGTGATCGCCAAAGCAAAAAAGAACGCGAAAGTAGACGGCAAATTCGGTTCAAAAATCACCCTGTCACCATCAGGAAAGCAGCTTCCCCTGACAGACAAAGAACTCAAACGCCGCGACGAACTAGAGCAAGCCTTAGACAAACTACGCAGCAAACAATCCGACTTAACCGAATCAGACTACGACCAATCGCTGGAACCCATTCTAGTTGAGCTGGCTAAAATCTACCGCGCCGCCGAGCAAAGAGTAGCAGCGGCAAGTC
>CAZZDZ010000522.1:0-3866 GCA_964652675.1 uncultured Pirellulaceae bacterium | reverse complement strand
AAAACAAATCTGGCATAACAAACCCGTGAACCGGAGCACTCATTTACGCGGCAACCTGGCAATATTGGATGATCGTATGCCTTCTTTCGCACAATGACGACTTGTACGAACACTACAAACAGAAACTGATACAATTGGCCGAGAATCCGACAGACAATGATCGTCACCATGAACTTAATGGGGTTGCACGAGAACTGTTGGAGGATAGAGGGTTCTATCAGACTGGTTGAGAACTTTAGGCTTGGGGCAATCGTCGGATAACAGTGGGATGATCACGGAGCCGTGGGTAGCGCGGGTTTCAATCGCCAATCACCGCTCGAATTTCTTCTTGAAGCTGCTGGGTCCTTGGATCGCCATCCCAGTTTTCTGCTTTGCGATCGAACACCTCTTTTATCGCGCGAGCCTTGCTTCCTTTGCCTGCTTTGGCGTAAGCGATCACAAGATAACCTTCGACCCATGGCCGATAATCCGTCGTGCCGTTGACAATTTTGTGCAGGCGCAATGCCTCTTCCAGAGCCTCCTGTGCTTCGTCGTAACGCCCAGCGTGAACCAGCGAAGTCCCCAAGCCCGTGAAAGAAGCTAGCGTCGGATAAAATCGACACACTTTGCGATATAGCTTGATCGATTCTTCATCATCGTGATCGGCGAGAGCCTCTGCGCGGTTGGTGTCTGCTTCCGCGTCCAAACTCAGGTACGGTACTACAAAATCCGGACACGCGTGGCGAACGGTCACCAAATCAATTCCTGTTGTGACCAGCGACAGCCCATCTTTGGAAAACGACGCATGGATCATTTGTGCTGCAGGTTGGCTTTGGAAAACAAATAGGTCAACACCGGTGGCGACATCCCAAATTCTCACGGTCCCATCATCGCTTGCACTGATCAAATTGCGTCCGTCACTGGTAAACGTTAAGCCGGCGACATGCGTTGTATGCGTTCCTATCGAAATCGGTTGCGGTTCTTCGTTTTCCAAATCCCACAACAGAATTCGCCCGTCCGAGGCGCTACTGGCAATTAGGTTGTGATCTGTTGGAGAAAAGATGGCCCGCCAAACAGACTGTGTGTGACCTTGGAGCGTTTTCAAATGCTCGAATGTGTTGGCATCCCAGACTCTAACACTAAAGTCATCGCTGGCAGTCACAATACGAGTTCCATCCGGCGAGAACCTTGCTGATGCCAGTCCGTCTTCATGGCCGCGCAAAACACCGATTTCCTGGAATGTCTGCCCATCCAGTATTCGGGCCGTGCCATCACCACTCGCTACGACCAGCCGTTTCTCGTCGGGTGACGCGCTGACATCCCAAATCATTGAATCACCTAACTCGACTTTCCGCGTCGGCTTATCACTTTGATTAGGCTGGTCAAAACGATCCCAGACCCAAACTCCAAAACCATCACCGCCGGTAATCAGCCTGCCATCTTCAAGCCATTCTAGGCAAAGCACTGCGGCGTCATGCACAAGACGTTTCGTTAACTCCCCCGTGCTTGTGTCTATCAATCGAACTTCGCCGTTTTCACAAGCGACTGCTACCTTCGATTTGTCGCTCGAAAAATCCGCTTGCCAAATTTCAAACGGCCCGCCACCTCGGTATGTTACGGATGTCCCGGCAACTTCGGTGCTCCAACGACGAACCGTCTGGTCGTCACTAGCCGTGATGATCTGATCGCCATCGGCCGTGAATCGCACTTCGCTAATGGGGGCCGTGTGGCCTTGCCAGATCGTACGTACGTTGCCTTGCAAATCCCAAACGATCGCGGTCTGGTCATTGGACGACGTAGCAACCAACTTGCCATTGGGCGAAAGATCGATCGCGGTCACCTGATCTGAATGTCGTGCGAGTTGAGCAATCAATTGCCCGGAACTGGCATTCCAGACGCTGGCTATTTTGTCATTTCCACAACTAACAACGGTCAAACCATCCGCCGTCAAATCAATCTTGCGAACTCCCATTGGGTGCGCGCTGATCTGGTTACACAACTCGTATTTGATTTCTTGTTTTGAATCGGAATTCGCTGATTCGGCAAGCTTCCAGATTCTTATTTTTCCGTCCATGCATCCCGACGCAAGAAGATCTCCCGTAGCATCAAATTCCAATGAAGTTACTTCGTCTGCATGACCCTGGATCGTCTGCAAAGTTTCTCCCGACTCAATGTCAACCAACCATAGATCGGCGGGGCGATTCTCCACGAATTTTAGGGAGCGTTTACCGTAGGAAATACCATAGGTACTGTCGTTGCCCAAAAACCCCATCGCCAGCACAGGATGCTTGGGATGAAAACTGACCGACGACACGTCTTCTTCATACGGCCCAAACTTCTTGAGTAGTTTGCCGGAGCGGGTATCGAACACAGAAACCAAGTTGGAACGATCGGCCACCGCAAATTGCTGTTGGTCTCGTGAGAATCGGACCGTTTCAACCAATTCCTGGAATACAATTCGATGAATCACCTGGTGGGTTTTCGCGTCCCAAACCATGACGACTTCGTCACCCCCTCCGCTGATAAAAAAATCTCCGCCGCCGGACGCATCAATCGTTTGGACATAATGTGAATGCCCATGCAGCGAATCGTCAGGCTGGCAGGTGTACATTTCATTCGCAAAATAACGACTGATCCAGCCGCGAGACGCAGGTTCTATTTGCTTGAGCGTTTGCCACGCAGACTGGACATTGTTACTTTTCCAGTCGTTCCAGATTGATTTGTACCGTTGCGCCAACAACTGAGTCGCCGTTTGCCTCTCCGCCTCTTTCGCTCTGGCTTCGGCAGATTTGGCGCGAGACGCTTCTTGGATGGCGACACTGGCGCTAGCGTTCGCGCGACCTGTTTCGGATCGTGCCAGCATCAACGCCGATGTGGTTGCCACGATTCCAATCACCAGCAACGAAATGATCGCCGCTAATGACGCGACAAAACCCTTATTTCGCCTAACAAATTTGTTAATGGAATAAACCGTGCTGTGCGGTTGAGCCAAGACGGGCTCGTTACGCAGATATCGTTCGATATCCAGCGCCATTCCACTGGCCGTTGCGTAGCGACTACCACGATCTTTGTCTAACGCCTTTAGAACAATGCAATCCAAATCACCTTTCAATTGATCGGCGAATCGATTGGGATTGGTCGACGTATTATTAGCGACCCATTGGGCGCAGTCGTCGAAATTGCGAACGGTCAAACTGGGGGCAATCGCATCTTTCTCGCGAACTGCCTCGAGCGCTCCAATGAACGAAACGCCCTCGCCCTCCATCTGCAGCGGCGTCCGTCCGGTTAGCAATTTGTAGAGTACCACGCCAAGCGAAAATATATCGCTTCGAGTGTCGACATCGACGCGCCCCGAACCCGCTTGTTCGGGGCTCATGTAGTCGATCGTTCCGACTACTTTTCCAAAATCGGTATGAATGGTTTTGTCGGTCAGCGTTTTATGACTGTCCAGCGCTTTGGCAAGTCCAAAATCGATCACTTTGGGGACTGCATCTTCGTCACCTTCGGCAACCAAAATATTGGAGTGTTTTAAGTCTCGGTGAAGGATCGCTTTTTGGTGAGCATGTTGGATCGCTCTGCACACCGGGACCATCAAACGCAATCGTTCAGCGATACCAAGTTTGTGAAGATTGCAGTACTGATCAAGCGGCACGCCTTTGACCAGTTCCATCACAAAGAATGGGGCTCCCTCGTCGGTCGTGTCGGCATCAAGAATTCTCGCGATGTTTGGATGTTCCATCATCGCAATCGCTTGCCGCTCCGCTTCAAACCTTGCCAACGCATCTTTGCCAAGGTCTCGGCGAACAAACTTAAGTGCAACATCGCGTTTAACGGGATGCTCCTGGGCGGCTCGCCAGACAATCCCCATGCCGCCTTCTCCGATCGGG
>CAZZDZ010000521.1:1193-3919 GCA_964652675.1 uncultured Pirellulaceae bacterium | reverse complement strand
CGAGATACTTAAACCGTCTTCGTGTTCTTGGATCACGGCGCCTAGTTTTCGCAATTCGGTTGCCAAGTCGCCGATGCGATCGGTTTCCTTGAATCGGTTGTGCGCGACGCCGCGCACCCGTGTTGTTCCTTCTGCAAACAATGCGACGACGGCCAACGTTTGAACCGTATCGCTGATCACATTCATGTCGACGTCGACTGCCTTGGTAGCTTTGCCAGCCACGCGAATGGAATCTGCGCCGTAGGTGACTTCGCAACCCATTTTTTGCAAGACATCACAGAAACCAACGTCGCCTTGAATGGCATCACGCGACAAGCCTTCGACGGTTACGTCGCCTCCTGTGATCGCTGCTGCCGCCCAAAAGTAGCTCGCTGCGGACGCGTCTGGTTCGATCGGATAGTCAACCGCTTGGTAATTCCCGCCCGCAACGTTTATCTGAATTGGCACAGTGTCGTTAGGCGATTCGACAACGCTAACGTCTGCACCAAAAAGACGCATGACGTTCGCGGTCATGTCAACGTATGGCCGCGAAACAAGTTCTCCTGTCACGCAAATCGTGGTTGGATTTTCTTGCGTTTGATTTGCATTGGCGATGGGGGCTGCCATCATCAAGCCGCTCAAGTACTGGCTACTGACGCTTCCGGCGACTTCGATTTTGCCGCTGGTCCAACCGTCTGATTGAATTAAAACAGGTGGGCAACCATTTTCACTTTCCGCTGTAATGGTCCCCTGCTGGACGGGAGCAATCGCGTCAACGAGGTCGCTGATTGGGCGTTGGTGCATGCGAGGCACGCCGTGTAGCTGATAGTGCCCGCCTGCTGCCGACAATGCCGCGGTCAGAAAGCGAATGGTAGTTCCACTGTTGGCGATGTACAGACTTTTGCAATCGCTGTCTTTGGAAAGTGATTTTCGCTTTCGTGTATCAACTGAGAGCTTTCGTCCACCTTCGCTGACCTCGATTTCGACCCCGATTGATCGCATCGCTTCGATCATCACCTCGGTGTCTTCGCTACGCAAAGCACCAGTGATTGATGACACCTTGTCACTAAACGCGGCGCAGATCAACGCGCGATTGGTCAGACTTTTGCTGCCGGGCGGACGAATGGATCCAGAAACCGGGCCACCCGGGATGACTTCTACGACAGGATCGCTTGTGGAGGAAGCTGGAAGAGATTGGGTCATCGAAAAACTTGGGAAAAACAGTCCTCAAAGAGCGACTGACGTGTCCCGGTTCGGAATCGCCAACGCTCCCACAATCATCACTGAAAGTGTCAATGTATGAACCAGCCAAACGTCGTCGCAGTTAACCACGGTTCGCAAAGTTACGATCGTAATCACAATCAGTGACAGCAAGAATTGTTTTTCTGCCAACCGCGCCACCTCTCCTTGGCTGACTTTGCTCCAGAAAAGTGAAACCAGTCCAATAAGGGGTAGGACAATAGCATCTACCATTTCGACAAATTGGGGAAGATTGGACAAAGGATGAGTCTCAGCTTTTGTTAGCAAACGTATTGAAAAGGCCCGTTGGAGAGTGTTTAGGGTGCCCGATGACGTTCCGTAAATCTCTCATCCAACACAACCGTTGTCGCATTTAAAGACCAAGAGCCGAAAGTCAGACTTTAGTGATTCTTCAAAAATTGGTTCAAATTCTTGAACTTGTTTGCCCAGCGATGCTGCAGCAAAGACACAGCGGTGCCGCAGCAAAGCCGCAGCGGTACCAAGATCGGCGTGAAACTCGATCGGCGGACATAATCGTCAAACCTCGCCTCAAGCCACCAGTCTTCCCAACCGATACCAAATGATATCCGTGGATGGTCACGGTTGCGCTGCGGATTGTGTTTGCAGCGTATCGAATCGAATACGAACTCAAATTCCGCCAGAATCGCGTGCTTATCGATGCGCGATTTGGTGCAAGAAGATTGATCATGGTTCAACACGCAATCAATTCTAGGCAACGCTCGCTGGCAGTGATGGCAATCCTGATGTTGTCATTTACGGGCTGCAGGATATGCAGTGACACCGGTGACTTGGACTATCCGACGTATGGCGGCGCGTGGGAGCGGACGATTCGAGAAAGCGGAAGAGTAGGCAGTGTTTTCGATCCTGCTGGAGCGAGAGCTTCTGCTTTGGTCAGCCGCGATCAACCCATCACGGCAGACGAATTGGAACGCGGCCGACGCGATGAAGAAGAACGGCTGAACCCAAGTGATCCGCTTCCAGATCCAGAACTAGAAGATAGCTTGGACGATGAGCCAGATCCCAGCCCGGATTCCAGTTCAGATCCCGAACAAGACCCCAACATCGAAGACATCGATCCAAATGAAGCCAATCCAAATGAAGAAGGTACCGATCCAACCGAACCGGGCTCAGGGCGGTTTGATGAAGAGGATCCGGATTTAAAACGCAAAATGGAAGAACTTCGCAAAGAGGAATTAGACGTCAAAATCATTCCCGGCAATCCGCTACCACCGCTGTTACGTTAGCGGTTGTGCTTTTCCTCGATAACTCGTGTCCTTTTGTTGTTGCGAGCCTTCATTTACGCTTTAAGGCGACAATTTGAAGCCCAACCCATTTGAAAGTTCATTGATGGTCAACCTGCGCAGTCTTGTCCGTGACATTCCGGACTACCCCAAGCCGGGTATCTTGTTTCGCGACATAACGCCGTTGCTGGTGGACCCAGAGGCGTTGGTTGCGGCGACCGAAGCATTGGCAGAACCATTCAAAGA
>CAZZDZ010000521.1:0-1093 GCA_964652675.1 uncultured Pirellulaceae bacterium | reverse complement strand
ACCATGGAAGCGTGCTGTCGCTTGCTAGAAAAATGCGACGCAAATATTGTCGGTTGCTCTTTTTTGATTCACCTGCTGCCGCTTGGCGGCGAAGCGAGACTGAGTCCATACCCCGTCCATTCGGTGATCACTTACGATCAAGACGACGATGAGTCGGAGTTAAGCATTCAGAATTGATCCAGTGGACCGGATATTCCAATCGCTTGCTATCCAGAGATCGTCTCGTCTGCTGCGGAGACGAACCATATGAAAGCGTTTTGAATTCGGTCGGCTGTTCCAAGTCGATCGCCTAAACCTGGCATTGCCATCGCGCAGAACAGGACAAGCACAAAACCAGCGAACACGATATGCATGTTGTCGGACGATGGTTTTCGTGACGGCCACCAGCTTGATTTGATCTTCTCAGGCGGTGTAAGGTCTTCGCCGATCATTGCGCCGACTTGAACGTATCCCTTCTTGGCTTTCGAGACACGGAATTCGTCGAGAAGCATTTTGGCTCCATCGAAATACAACGTGAACGGCCCTTTGCCGCGCAGTTTTTTGGCGTACCGCTTCTTTACCAAAAGCGTGCAGTCCTTGACAGACTTTTCGACCACCCGCACGTCGATGCTGGTACGCCCGATCTTCAACTTTGCAGACTGTTTTTCTTCTGAGACTGCACAGCGATAGAACTCTCTCGGCTCGACATCAGTGTGTTCTTCGACAGCGTACATACCTGTTCTCGTTTCGTAGTTACCCCCGGCAAGCATGGTTTGGTGGCTTGGGGGATCTGAATAGAAGTCCGGTGAACCCTAGCCCCGATTTACTGTGAACGGGAGGGAGCATTCGGTAATCCGCAAATCCTGCCTACAGCTCGCAGCTTCATGCTATCGATTGTCACGCTTATACCAATCGTTCGTTTATTGGAGCAAAACAGTGTGAGTCTGGGCGACTTAAGCAACAGAGGAATCCGGGGACGAGTTTGACGACAATACTAGTCCTACCAACTATGCGGGTCTTGCGGAGTCGATGAAACGACTTGTTGTGCCACCTGATTCAAGACTGTTTAGCGTAGAGTGCTTTCGATCGATGCATCGATCCTTCTGGATAACTC
>CAZZDZ010000520.1:0-3951 GCA_964652675.1 uncultured Pirellulaceae bacterium | reverse complement strand
ACCCGTGATGCAAATTGATGATTCGCCCGCCAGCAAATTGCCAACACGTCGATGCTGGCAAGATTCGCATGTAGCGTGCCAAAACAACGTAGTCGATATCGAACTCATCCAGGACTTGGACCATCGCGTCATCATTGGCGGTTCCTTTCTCGCCGCCAATCATCCGAAATGGGACATCGAACTCATCAGCCAGAGTCGATAGTTTTTTGCGGTTGGAAATGACCACGGCGGCTTCCGCTCCAATCACATCGTCGCGGATCGCTTGCAGAACCGCGCGCGGCGTGTGTTCCACAAACGTGCAACAGATCGCGATTCGTGGTCGCTGCTGGCGGCGTTCGCTGCTCCAAACGCGAATCGCTAGCCCTGTGTGTTCGCCGATTTGCCGCATCGCATCGGATAGCGGTTCGAACTCCGATCGCTCGATGTCCATGCGGCACAACATCGCGAAGACATGCTCTTCATCATGGTCATACATCTGAATTTCGGCGATTCTGGCCCCACGTCCCGTGACATGGTGAATGATCGGATCGGCTAATCCAACATTATCGGGCCCAAGTGCAGTAATGACGACTTCCATTCGTATTGACCTGAAATCAAGCTGTGTGACGGCGGATAGGATATCCCACCTAGCCAACAACATAATCGAACGACCAAAATTCTCACAGACAACTTTGACGCCCTGCGAATACGGGGCCCAATCAATACAACAAGCAGAGAAATCACGCGTGTCAACAGCAACGCTTCCCCCCAAACGCCTCCGATCTCGAGTCCCCCAGGGCGCCAATCTATGCGATTATTGCAACGCCAAATGCTGTCGCTATTTTGCCTTGCCGATGGAATCGCCTGTAAACCGCAACGACTTTGATTTCATTCGCTGGTACCTGCTGCACGATCGCGCCAGTTGCTTTGTCGATGATGACAATTGGTACCTGTTGGTCCATACGACTTGCAAACATCTTCAAGATGACAATCGCTGCGGAATCTACGAAACGCGACCGCAAATCTGCCGCCAATACAAAACAGACGACTGCGAATTTGAAGACGATTGGTGTTACGAAATGTATTTTGAAACACCTGAGCAAATAGACGAATACGCTGACGCGATGCTGGGCCCCCAGTTCCCCAATCCCAAAGCCCGCGATCGCGATTCACTGCGCAGTAAACGTCCAAGCGCATTGCCGATTCTCGCTTAACGGTTTTCTCGGCGAGGTTTTACTAGCACGCAGAGGCTGTGAACTAATTTGAGACTGCGAATCTTCGGACGCGTACGCGAGGAACTAATGCGTTCGAGTCCCTCGCTCACGCGTTTTGAAGTTGCGATTTGCAAAAATGTATCGAGATTCGATCGATCGATTAGGTGAAACAACCGGAGAACCAGCTGCGTAGCAGCGACAGCATATAGCCCCATGCGTCAGCATGGGGTTCGAGTCGTCGCACCACCAACTCTCGTTTTTTCCGTCCTTCATCGCCGCGAAGCGGCGGCGATGAAGGACGGAAAAAACGGAACCGATAAGATTCAATCTGGTGACTGAAGCCACCAGCTAGGGTTGTGCCGGCCTCCGGCCTAAAAACTCACAACCTCTGCGTGCTGGTATTTCGACTTGTAAACCGAACCTATGCGCGGCATGGGCTGTCGGGGTAAAGTACCAATCCACCCACACGAATTTCGCTCCAGACAAACACGCATGTCCCTGATCAATCCACGCACGTTGAACGGTTTTCGCGACTACCTACCAGCCGTTCAGATCCCGCGCGAGCAGTTGATGCAGACTGCTCGCGAAGTCTTTCGAAGTTTCGGTTTTGCCCCGATCGATACGCCCACACTGGAGTACTTGGAAATACTGACGGGCAAAGGCAGCGATGAAACTGACCGCCAAATTTATCGCTTCAAAGACAACGGTGGTCGCGACGTGGCCATGCGATTCGACTTGACTGTTCCCTTGGCCCGATTTGCTGCTCAACACATCAACACGTTGGGCACTCCATTTAAACGCTACCACATCGCGCCGGTTTGGCGCGGCGAACGCCCTCAAAAAGGTCGCTATCGCGAATTCATGCAATGCGATTTTGATACGATCGGCACCGAGTCCGTTTTGGCCGACATCGAAGCCGTCTCGGTGATCAATCGCTTGTTGGAAACAATTGGCTTCGACCGGTTCACCATCAGCATCAACAACCGTAGTGTTTTGACGGGTCTGCTGGAGCACCTTGGCCTGGCTGACAAGACGGTGCCAGTCCTTCGTTCATTGGACAAACTAGCCAAAATCGGCCGCGAGAAAACAGCCGATGAAATGTGCAACGCCGCTGAGATCGATGCGGACAAAGCCGACGCCGTGCTGCGGTTGGCCGAATGCAGTGGCGATGCGGAAGCTATTTTCGCACAGTTACCTGATATCACAGGCAACAACGAAACGGCCGCCGCGGGAATCGATCGACTGCAAAGCATCTACACCGGTGCGCTCGCATCGGGCGTACCCCCGCAGCGAATGAAAATCGATGTATCGATCGCGCGCGGGCTGGATTACTACACCGGTGTGATTTTTGAAACAACGTTGGACGATCTACCCACCATTGGCAGCATTTGTAGCGGCGGTCGATACGACAATTTGGCCGGCCTGTATACCAAACAACATTTGCCTGGAATTGGCGCGTCGTTGGGCTTAGACAGATTGCTAGCCGCGATGGAGCAATTAGATTTGTTGCCCACCGCATCAACGCCCGCACCCGTATTGATCGTCTTTTTTGACAAAGACTTTCGTGATGACTATTTACGACTAGCTGCCAACCTTCGGGCCGCAGGGATCAGCGTCGAAGTCTACCCCGACGCCAAGAAACCAGGTCCACAGCTAAAGTACGCCAGCGCCCACGGATTTGCGATCGCATTGGTCGCGGGCGGTAACGAATGGCAAGATTCACGAATGCAAGTCAAAACGTTAGCGACGAAAGAACAGCAAGATGTGGCGTATAGCCACGATGCTCCCGACGAGTTGATCGCAGCGATTCAAGGAATTTTGTCGTGACGCAAGAACTGCTTGATCAAACAGCCCGACAATGCGCGTCGCTGCTAGGCGAATCGCAGCACAAACTTGTTTTCGCCGAAAGCTGCACGTCAGGATTGCTTGCGGCAACGATTTCTAAAGTGCCAGGAATCTCGCAGAACTTTTGTGGTTCGTTTGTGACGTATCGCGAATCGTTAAAAATCGATTCGTTAGGTGTCCAAGCGGAAACGCTCAGCCAGTTCACCGCGGTAAACGCTCAGACGTCGACCGAAATGTTGGCAGGCGCATTGCAAAGATGCACCGAATCAACCGTTGGCTTGGCAATCACCGGACACCTCGGCCCCAATGCTCCAAGTGAACTAGACGGTCAAGTTTTCATTGCCTGTGGAACAGGCGACGATTCGCAGGTGGTAAACGTCAAGCTGCAATCCCAAAACCGGCAAGACCGTCAAATCGAAGCCGCCATTGCTGCGCTGCAGCAACTGAATTCCGTGCTGGCTAAGAATTGAAACAGAGGGCTACTTCAATCCACACGCCAGATTTTGCTGAGCATATGACTCGCACCAAAAAATGGGATTGATGAACCATTGAACGAAACATCAGATGGAAAAACTCACGGCGAAAACAGCGAGCATGAGACTTGGCTATTTCCGATTGTCTGGGTGGGTTTTGTTTGCTTGCTGATCGCGTTGACGCACCGTTTGTGGTTTGTCCAAAACGATGTTCCTCCGGTCGCAATGTTCCACTGGGTGGATGCTCTGCCGGGCATTGTTGGTTGGGTTCCCCTGATGTTGATACTGCTTGGCAGCCTGCTGGTCATTCGCCGCCAACTTGCACCGCAAAGGGCATGGTGGCTTGTGGCAATCGGTTTCGCGTTTTCGTTCGCGTTTGATCAACATCGCTTGCAACCCTGGGCCTATCAATCAGCGGTCTATGCCACTGTGTTTGCAAC
>CAZZDZ010000519.1:0-3967 GCA_964652675.1 uncultured Pirellulaceae bacterium | reverse complement strand
GTCAGCCAGTAATTGGCCAGTGGCGTGTCTTGCTGTGGTAACACAATATGTTCCCCATATTTCAGGTTGGTCGCTCCGCCGCCAGTGTAAAGCGCGGGGCAACCTTTCAAGCCGTGACCGGTTCGCAGGTTGGAACCGTAGCTGATGAGAGTCGATTCAAAGAGATTCTGGCCGTGGATGTCTTCGGTTTGCTTGAACAGATCGATCAGGCCAGCGAAAAGCTCCATGAACATTGCATCCTTCTGCTGCGAAGCCTCTCGCCGACGGGGATCCAGGTTGTAGTGAGACAGCGAGTGGGCGCCGAGGCTGAATTCCCAACTCTTCAGGATCGAGTTAAGCGGTTGCCGATAGGTGATCACTCGCGTGGAATCGGTTTGAAATGCGGCAACGATCAGTTTTTGAAAGGTTTTCAGAGCCGCAAGGCCATCCATTTTATCCTTGGGCTGTTTCAGTGGCGACTGCGGCTTCGGCGTGTTCGCCCACTCCACCTCGCGACTGATGCTCTGTTCGATCTGTCGAATCGATTGCAGATAGTCTTCCAGCTTACGCTGATCTGTCTTGCTGAGTTTTTGGCTGGACGACTTTAGATCGGCGACCATGCCATCAAGAATGCTTCGCCGCTCGGCGAGCCGGAATTCACGCTCGGCATCCGTTTCTTTGTCTTGGCCGAACAGTTGATGATACAGATCCAGCGGGTTCGTGACGCCGGGGATCGGATGGCCTTTGTCGGACCAGGAAAGTGATAGCCCCGGGCCGTGACCATCATTGGTGTCTTTGTCACTGATTGGAATGGTTGGAAAGCGTGTGTCCTGTCCGATCTTGCGTGCGATCACCTGATCGAGCGAAATCGAATTGTGAAACTTCTTGCCCGGCGTGCCACTGACATTCGCTCCGGTCAGATAAGACGTACTGCCACCGTGCGCGTTGGTTGCACCAAGGTTCGTCAGATTCGAGACCATGGTGATGTCGTCACGATGTCGCTCCAACGGTTTCAGGCCTGGCGTGAGGCCGATGTCTGCAAAGCGACCGGCTTCGGTTGGGAAGAAAGTTTCCTTGGTAAAGCCGTAGCCGCAGCCGATCATTAGAAACCGCTTCGGTGCGGCTACCGAAGCGTTCGCCAGGGCAATAGATTCCATCATCGGAATGGCCAGCGCGGCGGAACCTGCTTTCAGGATCGTACGACGGTTATGAAGTGTGATGCTCATGGTTGGTACTCGGTAGCTACCTGTCCGCTCGACGGAAAACAGGATGGTTAACAATTGCGAAAATCAAATCGCCGATTCGCTGATCGTCACGCTCAGCTTGAACGCAGATTTCATCCACGAACTGACCGTCGGCAAACTCAATGTGACGGCCCAGTCCGTAAGACAACAGGCCTTCAGTAACGGATCGGGTCAGTAAGTGCCGTTGCTTCATCAAACCAGATCGGAATTCAGCCAGATCTTTGAAAATGTGCCCACTTGGGAAAACACCCTCGGCGCGGATCGGAACCCGCTTTGGCCTGCCCTTTCTTGACTTCTTGCCGATGTTGCCGACCGCTTCTTTTTCACGCCACTGGCCCAGCAAATCAAAGTTCTCCAATCCGAAGCCCAGCGGATCGAAACGGCTGTGGCACGACGCACACTGCGCCTTCTTGCGGTGCAAGTCAATGATTTCCTTGACCGCCAGAGGCTTTTCGCTTGCCAGTGCAAGCTCAGGAACATTCGGTGGCGGAGGCGATGGTTTTTGGTCCAGGAATTTCTCCATGATCAGTGCACCACGAATGATCGGAGACGAACGTTCGCCGTTGGAGCCCATCGTCAGAAAAGCCGTCATGCCCAGCAGTCCGCCGCGCGGCGAGTCGGCAGGCAGAGAGACTTTCTGAAATCCAGCGCCAGCGCCAGGAGAATCAATACCGTAATGAGAAGCCAGCACGTCGTTGACGACAACAAAATCGGAATCGATCAATTCGGCAAGGCTCAGGTTTTCTTTGACCATCGTGTCAAAAAAGTGCTGCACTTCCAGCCGAGCCGAATTGCGAACGCCGCTGTTGAACCGGACATGTTCCGTTTCGTCGATCGCGATATTGTCGAACCGCTCCAGGTCCGCCCAGCGACTGAAGAAGCCTTCGGACAAAGCCCAACTGCTGGGCGACTGAAGCATGCGATCGACATGTGTTCTCAGTGCCTGGGGATCGGACAGCTTGCCGTCCGTGGCGGCCAAGCGAAGCGTTTCGTCAGCCGGTCGACTCCATAGAAAGTGCGACATACGATTCGCAAACTCCAGATCGCTCAGGCTCCGATCGTCGGTCGTGGCAGAGTTTTCCATCAGGTACAGAAAACTAGGCGAACTGAGAATCATCGCTAATGGAGATTGCAGTGCTTGCTTGATCGTACGGCCATTGTCGCGATGCAGCTTGTAAATTCGGTGGACTCGCTGGACGAAATCCGGCGCCGGCTCGCGATGGCGGAACGCATCGGTCATAAAATCGTTCAGGAAGCGAATCGCAAGTTTATCGTTCCGCCGTTTTTCCTTCGGCTTCGTTTGGCCTTTTTCCGGTGTCGCTTTGCCAAGCGTCGCCAAGTAGCGCAACTCAAACACCGAGGGCTTATCGTAAAACGGACCTTCGCGTTCCATGCGATCGACCCAAATCGCCGACTCGGGTTCCTTTGCTTTTCCTCGCAATGTCTTGTAGTAGACTTTAATGCTGACGTCAGCTTTACTCTCTGTCACATCAAAGCCGCCCCGCTCATCGGTCAAGAACGGGCGAAACTCAAGCTCATGCGCAACCGGAGCTTTCGGAGAACCTTCAATTTTCAAATAGCCAGCGGTTCGTGCTCCGACTTGCATTTTGACGAACTGACGGATCGGCGGTGGCGAACCGTTCAGGCCCGCGACCACGCGATATTTATAGGACGCTCGTGGATCAACCTGCCCGTTGGTGTGGATCGCTCGACTATGGTTGCGGCCTTCCAGCAGAAAGGCGCCTTGATCGGCATAGGGCTTTGCCAGGTAACGCTTGCGTCCTCCTGCGCGACCGTCATAGCGTTTGATAAACAGTTGGAACTGCTTCTCATCATCCAGGCCCAGATCTTTGAAGGTTGCTCCCTTCTTGATCCGAGCCATCTTTTTGTCGTAGTCGTCTATATAAGCCTGGGTTTTCGAGTTAGCTCGCTCTGGCTCCGACTTCTGCACTTGAACTTGCTGGCGAGGTCGATCGACCCAATCGAGGGCGACTTCCACGATCGTTTTCGCCGCAGCAAAGTAGTCATCAAAGTGGTAGCTGGAAAACTGCTGGTCGTGGCCAACCGTGTCGTAGCCTTCCGCGATATCGTCCGGTGGCAGTAAGTCCTCCGGCACGCGCAGGCCGAACAATTGATCGATCGTGTATTTGTATTCACGCCGATTGATTCGACGCAGTGCAACGTCGCCGCCAGTTTCCGACAGACGCTTCTTCGATTCCGTAAGTGCTTCGGTTAAATGAGCCAGCACTTTTCGCAGTTGTTCATCGGTGGGAGCAGGTTCATCTTCAGGCGGCATCTCACCGAGGTTCAGCACGTCGAGAACTTCCTGCCAGTGCAAAGCCGTATCGCTATCAGCAATCTTTAGTGAGAGCGTATCCAATCGCGTTTCACCATTCTGTTCTTCTGAGCCGTGGCAACGCGTGCAATGTTCGCTAAGGAAGCCAGATAGAATTTCAGAGTTCAGCGTGACAGCATGCGACGCGATTTCTGCTGCTGGCTCGGATTCGGTGCTGCCAGCAATGTTCTCAGAAGCAGACGATAGGGTTGTAATCGGTTGCTTGCGATTGCGCTCATCGCTACACCCAGCGACGCAGAACATTAGCAAAAATGCGATGACTGTAGACAAACGCTTGATCATTAGTGAATGATCAGGGATCGGTGACGGAGACGTATTGGCGTTCAGAGATCTGTCATTCCGCGAGCATTTCTTCATGACGTAACATCTCTCTAATGATCGAAACCAT
>CAZZDZ010000518.1:1729-3972 GCA_964652675.1 uncultured Pirellulaceae bacterium | reverse complement strand
GTAGAACTTCCGGGGATGGAACTCTGTCCGACAAAAGCATCGGGGGTAGATCGCCGTTGATACCCAAACTACGCACGTCGCGTGCCGGTCTTCGCAATTGGGGCAGATAGAGGCGTGAAACTCGTAATTTATTACGTTTGGAGCGTTTAGAAGACCTTTTGAGTCCGCTGCCGAGTGTGTTCAAAATGATCTTTTCTGCCGTCATCGTGATTACTCAGCGACTTGATCTTGCTCTGAAGCGGGTTGAGTTCGTATATCACAAGGTCGCCTCAATTCAATAGGGGCATCAGACCCACACACAAACGAATCTTCCTCCCGAAAGGACTCGGATGGCGGTTCAAATTGCAGAACTGGCTCAGTTGGTTAGCGGCCACGTTGTTGGTGACGCGACCATTCACTGTCACGGTGCCAACCCCTTGGGTGTTGCCACCCCTAACGACATTACGATGTTGGACGATCCGTCACGCTCAGCGGCGATCGCTGAATCATGCGCGGTCGCGATCGTAACGAAAGCGGAAATCGATTGCTCGGAAAGTTCCGTTTTGGCGCAAATCATCGTGGACGATCCACACGCAGCATTTACAAAGATCGTGGGCAAGTTTCGTCCGCCGATCGAGACTTCGATTCCCGGAGTGGGTGTCGATTCAAGTACCGCGATTGCTGCGTCTGCCAAAGTCCATCCCAACGCAACCATTGCGGCTGGGACTAGCATTGGCGAAAGATCAGTCATCATGCCTGGCGTCGTCATTTTGGAGCAGTGCAAGATTGGGGACGATTGCGTCATTCATCCCAACGTCACACTCTATCCGTACACAGAACTGGGCGACCGCGTTGTGCTACATGCCGGGACGGTTATCGGCGCAAACGGGTTTGGTTATCGACAAGAGAATGGCCGACATATCCCGACGGCACAGCTTGGGTACGTCAAAATCGAATCCGATGTAGAAATCGGCGCGGGCACGGCGATTGACCGTGGCACGTACGGTGCGACCGTGATCGGTGAAGGGACAAAGATCGACAACCTTGTTCAAATCGCTCACAACTGTCACATCGGCAAACACAACATTCTTTGTTCACAAGTCGGAATTGCAGGCAGTTGCAAGACGGGCGACTACGTGATCATGGCAGGTCAAGTCGGGATAAAGGACCATATTCTTATCGGCGATCACACTATCATCGGCGCCCAATCGGGCGTGATGAACGATTGCAAGAGCAACGAAGTCTACCTTGGTTCGCCTGCGGTACCCCAACGCGATCAAATGCAATCCTGGGCCATCCAACGAAAGCTGCCCGATATTCGCAGGGAAGTGCGAAAGCTGCGTAAAGAGTTGGACCAAGTCAAAACGCCAGCAGCAGGTTCCACCGATTCGCAGAAGAAGCACGCTGGGAACGAACCGAATTCAAAACGAGCGGCGTGATCGTCAACGGCGACGAGAGCTTCGAGTAGCATCTATGAGCAGAACACTTCAAAACGAACGACCACCGGTTGGATTGGTAGCCGGATGGGGGACCTTTCCAATAGAAGTCGCCCAGCAAATCGTTCGCGATGGCGGACGCGTTTGTTGTGTTGCCATTTCTGGGCACGCGAGCAAGGACCTGGAATCGATCTGTGATCACGTCAAATGGATGGGCGTTGGTAAGATTGGTGGTCACATTCGCTACTTTCGCAAACACGGTGTGCGACAGGTCACGATGGCCGGAAAGTTGTTCAAAGCGGATATCCTGTTCAAAGGACCGATCTGGTTACGACATCTCCCCGATTTGTGCGCTCTGCGCACTTTCTGGCCCTATTTGTTTGGTCGTAAACGCGATGCGCGAGACGATGTTTTATTGACGGCTGTTACACAAGCGTATGGTTCGGGAAATATGCAAGTGTGTGCGGCGACAGATTTTGCTCCGGAGTTGCTTGTGAATCAGGGTCTCTTGGTTGGAAAACCGATCAACGAAAAGCTGCGTACCGATATTAACCTGGGCTGGCAGATCGCCAAGCAAATGGGCGGGATGGACATCGGTCAGACCGTGACAGTCAAAGACGGCACCGTTATCGCTGTCGAAGCCATCGAAGGCACGGACGCTTGTATCGAGCGAACTGGCGAACTGTGCAAACGCGGTTGGACGCTGGTAAAGGTCAGCAAGCCGAATCAGGACATGCGTTTTGACGTGCCGACAATCGGTCCACAAACGATCGATCGCGTTCGACAATCCGGCGGCAAAGCGATCGCGATCGAAGCGGGCATGACGAT
>CAZZDZ010000518.1:0-1629 GCA_964652675.1 uncultured Pirellulaceae bacterium | reverse complement strand
GATCAGCCCAGCGCAGCAGACGCATCGCGCACAGCAGCTTAGCTCTGGAAATTTCTTCATGTCTGACACGGTGCCCGTTGCGTCGACGCGACCTCCCGCAAAACTAAATTTGTTTCTGGAGTTGATCGAAAAACGCGCGGACGGTTTTCACGAAATCGACACGGTGATGATCCCCATTGATCTGTGCGACGAATTAAGTGTCTGGCGAATCGAAGACGACGCGATCAATTTAAAAGTCGATTGGCTTCCCTCGAAACCGATTGTCGCAAAACGCTTGGGAATCGAACTGGGAAGCAAAAAAGCAGCCCAGTTGCTGCAGATACCCGAAAGTGAATCGAATTTGGTTCATCGAGCGCTTCGTGAGTTCAAGAATCGATTTGATTTGCCAGGCGGATTTGGTTGCGATTTGCGAAAGCGAATCCCAGCAGGCGCGGGCATGGGTGGCGCCAGCAGTGATGCCGCGTCGGCCTTGTTGTGTGCTGCCAAACTGTGCGATATCCCGCAAACAAGCGGTAAATTGTTCGACATTGCTGCATCGATCGGTAGTGACGTCCCGTTCTTCTTAGGTGCAAAAGGCACTTCGATGCAGGCAGCTCGCGCGACCGGACGCGGCGAACGAATTAACGCGATTGAACTTGGTTCGGAACTAAATTTTGTTCTGGCGTATCCAAATGACTCGCTATCGACTGCCAAAGTTTATGAAGGTTCAAAAATAGTTGATCAACCAACAACCGCCGAAGCGATGGTTGTGGCGCTGGCAACGCCGAATGTAGCCGCAATTCGCGATCAGTTACTCAATAGATTGTCTGATCCCGCCAAAAAAATCTTGCCGCGAATTGACGAAATCCTAGAATCAATGTGGCACTCAGGTTTGCAAGCGTGTCAATTAACGGGTAGCGGTTCAGCGTGTTTTGCGATCGCTGATTCACAACCACAAGCACAGCAGTGTTTTGCGAGATTGCAAGCAATGATCGAACCAGGGTCATTCACCGCAGTTGCAAAATCAGTATCGGTGCCAGCACCGGTTGTGATCGCCAATCGCAAGTGATTGCTGTTGGATGTTACAGGCGATTCAATACGATGGAACCAGAACGTTCATTCGACCGAATGAACAATGGCCGGTTAGGGAGAGTCGGACGATGGAAATCACAGAGATTCGCATCAAGCTGATGGAGTCATCCGAAGATCGGCTTCGCGCATTTTGCTCGATCACGATCGACGCTAGCTTCGTTGTGCGCGATTTGAAAATCATCGACGGCACCAATGGACCGTTCGTTGCGATGCCAAGTCGCAAGCTTTCTGGTCATTGCCAGCGATGCAATCACAAAAACCATTTGCGCGCTAGTTACTGCAACAACTGTGGCGTCAAATTGAAATCCGACAGCGACAGCAATTATGACTCGCCGCAAAAGCTATATGCAGACGTCGCGCACCCGATCAACAGCGAGTGTCGCGAGATCATTCAAAAGGCCGTGATCACCGAGTTCGAAGCCGAATTGGCTCGAGCAGGCGAACCAGGCTATCGGTCTCGATACGATGATGACTTCGATTTCGAAGCAAGCGATGCCGAAATCGTTGCCAGAAGTGTTGACGCAGAGCAAGCCAAGAAAAGCAAAAAGCCTGAAGCAA
>CAZZDZ010000517.1:0-3976 GCA_964652675.1 uncultured Pirellulaceae bacterium | reverse complement strand
CTAGTCTTAATTTGGCGTAGCTGGGTTCGCCAGAACTCAGGCCGATTGTGAAAACCGAAGGGCGACTGGGCTGAACCCCATTTCAAGTTCTGTTTAAAAAACTAGTAGTCAAAAATCCACTGCATTGCGATGAAGCAAACGATTAGGATTTGTAGATGCCTGCGAACGAACACCGCATGGTACGGCACGGGTGTTCATCTTACGCATTTCCAACAATGAACTACGTTGACTATGCCAGAAAACCAAGACGATACGGTGAGTGATTGGATCGCAAACTTAAAGAGCGGCGACGATGACGCGATGTCGCCGATCTGGAATCGTTACTTTGAACGTCTGTGCGAGTACGCTGGAAAAAAGCTTGGCAATGCACGGACGACGGTGGTCGACCGCAACGATCTGGCTGCCAGCTCGCTAAATGCTCTTTGGATGGGCGCGAAGCACGGGCGTTTCAAGAAGCTGGAAAGCCGCCAGGACTTGTGGCAACTATTGGTGGTCATCGCTTCCAGAAAAGCAGCCAACGTTCATCGGAAGGAACGAATTAGGCGCGAACGTGGTGAGTCGGTTTTGGGCAATGACCAGTCCAGTGCTGTCTTGCTAGCTGACATTTTGCAGGCACCGCACTCTGAAACGATCTACGATCAGATTCCGCTGTCGTGCGAAGAATTATTGGAAATGCTGGACGAAAAACACCGCGAAGTCGCGCTGATGCGGTTGGCTGGTCACTCGAATCAGGAAATCGCAGACCATCGTGACTGTAGCGTCAAGTCAGTCGAGCGATACATGAAACTGATTCGATCAATCTGGACGTTGCAGATTTCGCAGAAATAAACACATGAATCCAAACTTATTCAGCTTTTTTCTGAGGGGCTGTTGTGGGTACGAGTGAGATAGACAGTGAAAGATTCGGTATTGGAGCGAACGCAGTCGCCAATCAGTGACACATCGCGTTTCGCCATCTGCTTTTTTCTAATTGTCCTTCGTCCCAAATAGAACAGAACGTTGATTAACGCGAAAGTTGGATTTGAAATGGTCACACAAAACGAAATCGAGCTTCTCCAGCAGATCGATGAACAAGCCGAGAAATTCGAGGCTGAGATAAAGGCGAATCGCCAGACAGACCTTTCCAGCTACTTAGAACCATTTGAAGCAGAAGAGCGTTCGGCTTGTTTCGAATCGTTGTTTGCCATTGACTTCGACTACCAAACACGTCGAGGCACTATTCCAAATCGAGAGCAGCAGCTAGCGCTATACCCCGAGTTTGCCGAGATCATCAATCAAGTATTTGCTTTGGCCGAAACGCAAAAGCCCAAGCGAATTGGTCCGTACGAACTTCGCGAAAAGCTGGGCGAAGGCGGGATGGGCGCCGTCTACAAAGCCTGGCATTCACGACTTCGGCGATACGTTGCGATTAAGTTGTTGCCGCCCGAAACTGCAGACAACCCAGAACTGCTGGCGAGATTTGATCGCGAGATGCAGGCCGTTGGAAAACTCTCTCACCCCAATGTTGTGACAGCGAGTGATGCGGACTGTCGCGATGGCGTGCAGTTTTTGGCCATGGAATATTGTGATGGGATGGACATTGGACAAGTCATCAAGTTGCTTGGACCAATCGAAGTCGCTGATGCCTGCGAAATCATTTGCCAAGCAGCGGATGGTTTGCAACACGCCCATGAACACGGTTTGGTTCACCGGGACATCAAGCCGTCGAACCTGATGCTTAGCCGTGACGGCACCGTTCGCGTTTTGGACATGGGGCTTGCCCGACTGTCTGCCAATGATCAGCGTGAGTTGACGACTACTGGTCAAATCATGGGCACCTTTGACTACATGGCGCCTGAACAAGCATCCGGTTCTGGGGAAATCGACATCCGTTCGGATGTCTACAGCCTTGGCACAACGTTGTACAAGTTGCTAACAGGAACAGTTCCGTTCTCAGAACCCAAGTACGACACACCGATCAAGAAACTGGTCGCACGAACGACGACACCCGCCGATAGCATCGCGACACGCCGTGATGACTTGCCGCAAGACGTCATCGATGCAACCGACAGAATGTTGCAGACAAACCCTGAACTCCGTTTCGATCAACCGAAAGACATACGTTCGGCACTGGAAGACTTTTGTGACGGATCAGGATTGGTAGAACTGATAGCGACTGCAACGCAAGTAAGTCCGCCGACTACCCGAAAAATACGCGACACCGAAGCCTCAACGGTAGCAAAATCTCCTGCCGCTGAAATCGATACGGTTTCGCAGCACAGCACGGATCTTAGCTTTGACCCGGGACCGCAATTAGAAGTAACTGCGGTATCGACACAGCAGGCAGCCGAAGCGTCGAAAACGGTCCCCGATGTAGCTAAGCCAGAACCATTAGCGAGCACCGACTCGCGATCCAAACCGCCATGGGTGCTTGTAGCAATCGCAAGCCTCTTGTTCTTTGGTTTTGTTGGGCTGTACGCCGCCGGCGTCTTCTCTTTCAAGACTCCCTATGGAACGTTGGAGATTAAATCGAAAGGCGATACGTTTGCTACCTCGATGAAAGGCCAAACGGTAACAATCAAAAACACCGCGACAGGCGAGACGTATAACATCAACTTGGATTCCAAGCAAGAAACGCGACAGTATGAACCTGGAAAGTACGTCGTTCTGACTAGCGAAAGTGGCCTGACTACACGCACGGATCAATTCACACTTAAAAGCGGAGAAACCGAGTCGATCGAAGTCACTTGGGTACCAAATAAACAGGGCGTCCCGCGAGCGGTTACTTCAGACGACACACCAGTGGTCGGTGATCCCAAAAGCGAACGCGAGATTGCGGAATGGATCTTGCAAGAACATGGCAAGGTCGTAGTTAGGTCAGGCCCACGAACATTTAGTTGCGGCAAGAAAGTCGATCTGCCTGAGGATCAATTCCAGGTAATCGAGGCAGGTCTCCCCGACACAATTCTTGACGATCAATTCGAGCGAGTCGCAAGACTCAAGAGCTTAGAAAAACTAGTGTTAGGTCTCCAAGTAAAAGGCCCAGGTCTGGCTCATTTTATTGACTCAAATCTAAAGGACTTGACCTGTCCTGTTGGAAATAGAAGCCCAAGTCAAACTCAGGCAAAAGTCAAATGGGTTGCGAAGCTAACGAACTTAGAACGGCTGACCCTGACCCACGGAGCACTAAGTGGCCAATTGAGACTCCTCGCTCCTCTTACGAAACTGAATTACCTGTACGTTGGCTGGTCATCCAACCTTGTTGCGGAAGACTTAGATGATCTTTCGGTGTTGCCACAACTAGAGGAACTGCAGTGGAGAGGAGAAATTGATGCAGGAGCGTTGAAGCGAATGCTTGAGAATCTGCCCAACCTAAAGATGATTGATCGAACACCCATTCCTGTTTTCAAGGCAAGACTTGCCGAGCGGGAATTCGCAAAAACGCTGATTGAAAAGGGTGGCAGTGTTACCTTCCGAACGAACGGAGAGCCTATCGAGTGTTGGCAGGCATCTGAAATCCCAGTGTCTCCGGAGTTTCCAATATTCGCGGTCGATCTTGGACCCGTTCAGAGCGGTCTGACGGCAAACGACCTCGCTCCACTCGCCAACATCGCCGCCCTCACTTCTCTTACCATTCGACCAAATTTTGATCTGAACACGATGCGTCAGGTAGCGAAGCTTCCTTTGCGAAGTTTGTATTTGACCGATATGAATGCGGAGCCCGACGTCATCGACCAGATCACGCAGATGAAAAGGCTTCAAAATCTTGGCTTTCTCGGCCCAGTCAAAAAGGAACAATTGCGAAGGCTGCATCCGTTGGCACCGCAACTAAGGGTGCTTATATTCGGTGAAGGGAGCATTCGTGATGATGATGATTTAGCCGAGATTGCAAAGTTCAACCGTCTTACTAAGTTGGAATTCGGGCCCAATCCAAATCTGACCGATGCAGCCATTGATCACATTTTGCCAATGCAGTCGCTGAGAGAGTTATTCCTAA
>CAZZDZ010000516.1:0-3977 GCA_964652675.1 uncultured Pirellulaceae bacterium | reverse complement strand
CACGCGATGGATCGGCAGTGATGGTGGCGGACGAGGGAGCCGAGCAATCGTGCTTTAGCGTCAACCACGGAGCGGGTCGGATCATGGGTCGAAAGCACGCAAAGCGAGCTTTGGATCAAGAAACGATTGACAACGAATTGGACAACCACGATATCCTGAGCAACTGCCGCAAGTATCCAAAGGATGAAGCGCCAGCAGCCTACAAGGATTTCGAGGAAGTGCTAAACAGCGTCAAGACGGCTGGCCTGGCCAGCGAAGTGGCTCGACTGAAGGCACGCTTTGTGATCAAGGACGCGAGCAAAGCAGACGACTGATAGAAAAATAGTATCGCGGCGGTGGCACAAACTGCCGCCGCGATTTTTTTTGCGAGAACACGAAACGAACCAACTTGTATGATTGAAATCGACGGATCCCAAGGCGAAGGCGGCGGCCAAATCATCCGATCTTCGCTGGCACTTTCTGCGGTCACCGGTAAAAGCATTCACCTGACGAACATTCGCGCCGGACGCAAAAAGCCTGGGCTGAAGCGTCAACACGTGACTTGCGTAAAAGCGGCCGCCGAAATTTGCAGCGCAACGGTCGACGGCGCCGAATTGAACGCCAGCGAGTTCACTTTCGATCCTGGTGCGATCCGCGGTGGCGAGTTTCACTTTCAAGTCGGAACGGCTGGCAGTACGTCGCTGGTCGCGCAAACCGTTCTTCCTGCGCTGATGTTGGCAGACGAACCATCGGTTGTGACGCTCCAGGGCGGCACGCACAACCCTTGGGCGCCGCCGTTTGATTTTCTGCAGCGAGTGTTTCTGCCGCAGTTGGCCAAGGCGGGCCCGCAAGTCAACGCAACGCTGGATTCATACGGATTTTATCCAGCCGGTGGCGGGCAATTTTCCTTAGAGATCAATCCACAAAAAGAACTCAGCGGATTCGACCTGCCGCAGCGCGACGCCAAGCCACGACCGACGGTCACAGCAGTCGTCGCCAAAATCCCCATCACGGTCGGAGACCGCGAGTGCGATACGATTCGCCGCAAAATGGCGTGGAGCCAAAAGTGCATGCGTGTTGTCGACGTCGAAGATCCGATTGGCGCCGGAAACGTGGTGATGATCGAACTGGAATCCGAGAACGTCACTGAGCTGTTCATCGGCATCGGTAAAGTCGGAATCAAAGCCGAGCAAGTCGCCCGAGGAGTCCTGCGCCAGGCGAAAGCCTATTTGTCTCTGGATGTGCCCGTCGGCGAATACTTGGCCGATCAACTGATGATGCCGATGGGCTTAGCCGCTAGCCAAGGTCAAACAAGTTCGTTTCGAACCGGCCCGCTTTCCATGCACAGCAAGACTCATATTGATGTCCTCAAAACTTTTTTGGAAATCGACATCGATGTGCAAGAAGAAAACCACGAGAGCTTTCTCGTCCGAATCGCGCCAAAGTAGCCGTCGCCCTCAGATCGACGGCTACGTTTGTCTATCGCCGCCAAACTTTTCGGCGGACATAGTCGAAAATGGCCCACTCGATCACGACCAAGATTACAGGCAAAAACAGCAACACGAACTGCATTAGTCGTGGATCGTGGGCCCAGCCAGACCCCGATTTTGCGAGCGCTTTCAAGAAGGCGAGTACCAGCGATCCGTTCACAAACAGCAACAAACAAGTCACCAGGGCTGACGCGAGCGCAAAAACGCAGCCTGGTGCAATCGTTGATCGAACGGGTGGTTCGGTTTCGGTGGTCAAAAACAGCCTTATCTGGTTTGCGAAAAAACCCATTCTACTCTTAATTGGGGGCACTCCCCAACCGCCACACTTGCGCTCTATCATGACAAAATGTTTTCTCACGCGAGCTTGATGCCGCGCCGAGTCAAAGACGTCCATTCATTTCATTCACCGCAACCCAGACAATTACATGACAGACTTTCGTACCGAAAGCGATTCGATGGGCAACGTCCAAGTACCCGCTGACGCCTATTACGGAGCCCAGACGCAGCGAGCTGTCGACAACTTCCCAATCAGCGGATGGCAATTACCCGCATCGATGATATCGGCCATGGGCATGGTCAAATTCGCATGCGGTGTTGCCAATCGTGACCTCGGCAAACTGACCGGTAGTGGCAAAAACCCGCTGATCGACTCGCAGGTTTCCGCGATGCTGCAAGCCGCTCAAGAAGTCGCTGACGGAAAACTGGCCGATCAGTTTCCCGTCGATGTTTTTCAGACCGGTAGCGGTACCAGCAGCAACATGAACATCAACGAAGTCATCAGCAATCGGGCGATCGAAATTGCTGGCGGCGATCGGACTGCGAAAGAGAAAACGATCCACCCCAACGATCACGTCAACATGGGGCAAAGCACCAACGACACGTTCCCAACGGCCATCCACGTCGCGACCGCGGTTCAGATTGAAAAGGAACTGCTGCCGGCGCTGCGCAAGATGCATGCAGCGTTAATCCAGAAAGCAGAGCAGTGGGACAAAGTCATCAAAATCGGTCGAACGCACTTGATGGATGCGACGCCGCTGAGGCTGGGACAAGAGTTCGGTGGATTCGCAAGACAAATCGAATTGTCAATCCAACGCGCCGAAACAGCACGTGACGCAGTACTGGAATTACCAGTTGGCGGCACCGCCGTGGGCAGCGGAATCAATACGCACCCCGATTTTGGTCGTGGCGTGGCAGCGGAACTTGCCAAGAATACCGGGATCGCGTTTGTCGAAGCCGTCAATCACTTCGAGGCCAATGCACAGCGTGACGCCCTCGTGCAATCGCACGGCGAATTGAAATGCATCGCACAAACATTGTTTAACGTCTCCAACAACATTCGTTGGCTGGGAAGCGGGCCGCGATGCGGTTTTTACGAAGTGAAGTTGCCAACACGACAACCGGGCAGTTCGATCATGCCCGGCAAAGTCAATCCAGTGATGTGCGAATCGATGATGCAGTTGACCGCTCGCGTGATGGGCAACGACACCGCGATGACCATGGCCGGCGCGGGAGGCGGCAATTTCCAATTAAACATCATGATGCCCATGATGGCCCACACGATTTTGGAATCCATTCATCTGCTTTCCAGCGGTACCGATTCGTTTGTGGATTTCTGCGTCGAAGAAATGGAGCCGAACGAGGAGGCTTGCGAAGCAGCGGTAGAACAAAGCCTATCGATGTGTACCAGTTTGAATCCGCTGATCGGCTACGAGCAAGCGGCCAGTTTGGCAAAAGAAGCGTTCAAAAGCGGAGTCACCATCCGAGAGCTTTGCCGCGAAAAAGGCATTCTGCCCGAAGAAACGCTCAAAGAAGCATTGGACCCGTGGAGCATGACCGAACCGCAAGCGTAGTCTTGTTGATGCGTACCTGTTTCTTGACGTCTTTGACGTACCGAGGGTTGTGCAACGAACCAAAATGTTCTGGATCAGCTCTTTTTGTTCCGCATCAAACGTCTTCGGAATATGTAGCTTGTTCGCTAAAATTGGCTTAGCGAGTCTTTTACTTTCAACAATCAACGCGTCGTCAACTCATGGCCATCGGAATCGATCCTACTGTTGATTACGCGTTCAAGCTGTTGCTGGGAAATCCGCAACATCCGAGCATCACACTGCACTTTCTCAATGCCATCTTGGGCGACCAAGCCCAGATCACCGAGATTGAAATCATTAACCCGATTCTCGGCCAGCAAGATGATCTGGACAAACTGTCCATCTTGGATGTGGCCGCTCGCGATTCGACCGGTCGGCAGTACGACATCGAAATGCAAACCAGCCTACCTGCTGGTTTACGCCAGCGTCTGGCCTACTACACCGCTTCGATGTACGTCGGCCAGATGAGCGAAGGTGATCTCTACACCGGACTACGACCCGCGATCAGCATCTGTGTGTTGGACGCCGTCATGTTTGCTCAAACGCCCGATATCCACAGTGATTTTCGATTGCGGAGCCGAAATGCGGAGCTGGATTTGACCGACAATTTGCAAATCCACATTCTTGAGTTGCCCAAGTA
>CAZZDZ010000515.1:0-4021 GCA_964652675.1 uncultured Pirellulaceae bacterium | reverse complement strand
GACGATTGTTCGCAAACCACAGCTTTTGCCCCACTGGTTCGACACACCCACAAGGTGTATCAGAGCGACGATTGTTCGCAAACCACAGCGGAGGGCGACCCTGAAACACCCATCATGGCGGTGTATCAGAGCGACGATTGTTCGCAAACCACAGCAGACTTTAAAATCCATCTCAACTCCATTTCGGTGTATCAGAGCGACGATTGTTCGCAAACCACAGCTTGCGGTGTGAACCGGCATCATTTGGGCATGGTGTATCAGAGCGACGATTGTTCGCAAACCACAGCGGGTAGCATGCCGACCAATGGCACCACCAAACTTACGATCCAAAATTTCAAACAACTAGACGCCACATAGTCGGGCTACATCTCTGGGACAGAGATGGCTACTTTTGGCAGGATTGGGGCCTTAATCTTTTTGAATCGCTGCACTCGCTTTTCAATTTCAGGTTGGGTCTTCGCCACCAAGCCGCCACGAAGAATCGTCTCTGCCACGATTTTTCATCGGCCAGCAAAAGATGCGTTCGAACTTTTTCTCGACCCCGCATCCTCAGGCAATTCGGCTTGTGGGGGATTCTTGGCACTTATTCTTTGCCTTGCGAGTCCGTGTGAAACCAAGAAGTCGAGACATCACCACCATCAAGTCTTGATCCTGCCAATCGTTCCTGTATTCGACTACAATCGGGCCAGACATTTCCCACGACAATCGAGCTTAGACATGATTCGCAGCTTTGCATTCACCCTGCTTTTTATCGCGGCAGTTTCCGCGTTTTCTGTTTCAAACATTCTCGCTGCCAAGCCGAACATCATCTACATCTTGCTGGATGATGCGGGCTACGGCGATCTGTCTTGTTATGGTCAGCAGAAATTCAAGACGCCCAACATGGACCGTTTGGCTACAGAGGGAATGAAGTTCTCGGATCACTACAGCGGCAGCACCGTTTGTGCGCCGACACGCTGTTCGTTGTTAACAGGACTTCACACTGGTCACACCTATGTGCGTGGCAATCGCGAAGTTCAACCCGAAGGCCAAGCGGCGATGCCCGACGATATCGTCACGATCCCACGATTGCTAAAGCGAGCCGGTTACAAGACAGGCGCGTTTGGCAAATGGGGTTTAGGCGCTCCCGATTCACCAAGTGATCCGGTCGAACACTTTGATCTGTTCTACGGATACAACTGCCAGCGCGAAGCTCACAACTACTTCCCAACGCATCTGTGGAAGAACAAAGAACGCATCGAACTGGATGGGCAAACTTACAGCGCGGACTTGATCAACAAAGCGACATTGGATTTCATTCGCGAAAGCAAAGATGGCCCGTTCTTTGCATACGTTGCAACGCCGATCCCGCACGCAGCGATGCACGCGCCCGAATCATACGTTGCACCGTTTCGAAAAAAGTTTCCCCAGTTCGAGGACAAAATCGGAAAGTACAGCGGGCCCTTGGTCAAAAATCCGATCGCTGCCTTTGCGGGGATGATGACACTGCTGGACGATCACGTGGGTGAAATTCTGGCTCTGCTGAAAGAACTAGATATCGATGACAACACGATCATCATGCTGACCAGCGACAACGGAGCACATAAAGAAGGTGGCCATGATCCGGTGTTCTTTAACAGTCACGGCCCGTTTCAAGGATTCAAACGTGACCTCTACGAAGGTGGCATTCGCACTCCGCTGTTGGCGCGTTGGCCTGGCAAAATCAAAGCCGGCAGCGAAAGCAATTTGGTGTCCGCTCATTGGGACATGCTGCCAACCTTTTGTGAACTCGCTGGTGCCAATGTCCCCAATCTAATCGACGGGATCAGCATGGTTCCGACTTTGATGGGCGAATCTGAAAAGCAGCAACCGCATGAATATCTGTATTGGGAGTTTTACGAGCGAGGTGGAAAACGAGCGGTTCGGTTCGGGAATTGGAAAGCCGTCCAGTTGAACTTGCACAAGAACCTCAATTCACCGATCGAAATCTATCACTTGCCAGATGACTTGGCCGAAGCGAACAACGTCGCCGACAAAAACCCCGAGCAAGTAAAGAAGGCTCGCGAATTTTTTAAGGACGCGCACATTCCCAGTCAATTTTGGAAGTTCGGTCCGAAAGCCAACAAAAAGAAAAACAAAAAGAACAAAAAAGCTGCGTAGCGATGCCGTTTGCGTTTGGGACGCAAATGGACCCAGCGTTTTAAACCTCGTGAAAAAGGTCGCCGAAGTCGTCAAGGCTTCGGCAAACCACATAAAACCGAAAGTTCTGACGACGTCTTGGGGACTTCCTCTACGGCCTTTCAATCAAGGTCGGCTTCTGTCTGCGGGATGTTTCTTGAAGTGTCCGACCCATGCGGGTCGGACGAGCCAAATACGCGACAAGGATCGCGTTTGCGCTAGCAGATTTCGTGGATACCCCGCAATCGTCTATGCTTCGTGGATCGGATCCAGATCTGGGCTGGAAGTTTCACCCATCATCGATGGGTAGTTGGTCCAAATTTTGATGACAAATTTTTGACGCGATACTCTTGTTGTCGTTAAATGGTCATGAAACGTGAACGCGATTTTCGACCAGTATCTAGATTTCTTCCACTCAGTTCGTTTACTTGGGACGCCTCCACAGCCATGTCACTGTTAGAACAAACCATGCTGACCATTTTGGTCAGTTTTACGATCGGTGTCTTTGTCGCTTATTCGTTGTGGGGCATTCGGTATTTTCGCGTGCTGGATGCTGAATCGGCTACCGCGTTAGCGAAGCAAAACAGAGCAAGACAGCTGGAGCACCACGCAAGCTTAGAAGCACGTTTGCAAGAACTTTAGGTTCGGGTTTTGGTTTTTCGTTCGACTTCTAAATTTTCCTTTTTCGACAGTAGTATTTTATGTCCCTTCAGTCTCTCTATGAATCGCTGACACCAGTGGGTTTCTTCTTTGTTTTTGCGTTTGTGGCATTTTTGCTCGGGTTGTTCTTGGGTTGGATACTTTGGTGGAGCAAGTCGCGATGGTTAGAAAAATCACAAGCTGACGCGAACGTCGCCAAAGACGAGGCCGAGCAGGTTCGATTGGCCAATGAGAAACTGGAGGCGGAACTGAAACGGCGCGAAGAATCGGGCAAAGATGGAAAGTGGGTCGCGGTTTCATCTGACCCGTCGCTTGCAAAACGATCATTGAACTTGGCCGCAGCGACAGGACACGAGTTGAATTGGCGAGACGTTGAGGGGGTAGACAATGATCTAGCAGACGAATTGTCGTCGTTGGGAATCAAGAACGTAGATCAACTTCAATCACTTTCATCCGAAGATCGAAAGACGCTTGAAGCAAAATTGGGATCGAAGGGGATTCAGTGGAGTTGGGATTGGCTGAGTAATTGGAAGACGGCCGGTGGCGTCGCGGCAGCAGGCATCGCTGCCGCTGGTATTGGCGCGGTTGGCGGAACCTCCAGTGAGTTAGGGTTTCGCTTGCCAGAGGTTTCGGGAACGGCCGTCGATTGGGAAAAAGTCGATGGCGTTGATCCCGCACTCGCACACGAGCTGAAAGGTTTGGGTTTTGAGAGTGTGGAGCAGTTAGAAGCACTTGGACCGGAACAACGCAGCGCCTTAGAGGCCAAGCTGAAAGAGAAAGGTTTGGGCTGGGATTGGGGGCGTTTGGCCAACTGGAAAACGACGATAGCCGCAGCAGGATCGGGAGCGGGGATTGCCTCGGCTGGAGGAGTCGATGGGGGTGGACGCAACATTCAATCTGAGTGGTACCAAAAATCTCCGCTGGCCAGTCGTGGCGAACTGCAATCCGCACCAGGGGTTGATCTGTCGCAGGCACAAAGAGGCCCGTTGAACCTAAGTCTTGATGGTGTTTCTGGGCCGAATATCGATTGGAAGACTACCGAGGGTGTTGATCCTGCTTTGGCAGACGAGTTGACGGAGTTGGGAATCCAGAACATTCAACAGCTAGAAAATTTGTCGGCAACCGATCGGCAAAAACTAGATGCACACTTAGCATCCAAAGGTCACAAATGGGACTGGGGCTGGTTGACGAATTGGAAAACGGC
>CAZZDZ010000514.1:0-4029 GCA_964652675.1 uncultured Pirellulaceae bacterium | reverse complement strand
GCCTTATCGCTCACCCTCGGAACTGAGCGAAACGGTTGGTAGAAAAAGATGGTTGCCTATTCTGGCAGGAGTTGGAATTTTGTTAACGGTGAGCGTCGCAGGCGCCTACTTCTTGTTTTCGCCTAGAGTTCAGGATGACATCGCGAATTTTGGAGCCTCCCGTGGGCCCGTGCCAAGTGAAATAGCCAAGGACTTACGCCTGAATTCGAGTCAAGATCCTTCGCCAAGCAAAGCCGCCAGCAACACGGCAGTCGTGCCATGAGCGAGCACAGTCCTCAGCCGTATCGGACACCAGCGGAAGTGGACGACCAAGCGGATAACAAGCCTGTGATTTCGCGAGTTGCTATTTGGGCTGGCGTTGCGATGATGGCGGCCGGCCTAATCGTCTATCAACGTTTTCAATCAAAGCAAGTAACGTTGCCAAAAGTTTTGCCGACACCTTACTATCTTTTCGATGATCTGGCCGACGTTGGCAGCCAGAGGACGTATACCGTCCAAGTGCCCTACGATGAGACCAGCGCGGCGTCTTCAGGTAATCGCAATGATGAGCAGTATGAAGTCACACCTTGAGTTTGCGCTCCTCAGCTCGCTACGACTTTGCCTGATGCGCGTCTGTTGAATCTGGAAGCATGGTTTTGTTGAGCGATACGGGGCCATCGATCGTTTCGACTCGTTGACGCATCGGAACGACCACGCCGCAACTGACGACAAACTGAATCGCCTCGTCAATCGTCAGGTCCATTTCGATCGCTTCGCTTTTCTTGACGGTGACCGTAAACCCTGTCATTGGCATCGGGCTCGTTGGCATCAACACACTCAACATCGGTTCGCCGGTGATTTCCGAAAGACCTTTCATGCTGTTGCCCGTTGCAAACCCCAGCGACCAGATGCCTTCGCGAGGGTATTGAATGGCAACCACGCTGTTGAATTCGATTTCTCGTTCGTTGAAAGCAAAATCGGTAACTTGTTTCACCCCGCCATAAACTTTGCTGACCAGTGGGATTCGCAAAATCGCTGCGTCAAACGCGCGGACAAACCAACGCCCCAATCCGAAAGTGAACAAGCGCCCAAAGAAATACAGGATCGTCAAAAACACAATCAAAAAGATCGGCAGTACGATCGCGCGCGGCATGAATTTAACTTGCACATAGTGGTGCCAGTACGCGTTCGCGCTGGCCGGTCGCGTCGCATTGGGGCCAAAGTAGCTCATGTTTTCGTCGACGGTATCGACAACGTACTTGGGCAAAAAACGCTGGTTTGTCACCGGATCGCTAACGTAGCTGAATCCTTCGTAGTTAAACCCATCCAAATCGCTCTTCGGATCGGTCAATGAACCTTTGGGTGGCTCCGAAAAAGTCCCGTCGTTTGATTCTAAATACCAAACCACGCCGCCACGGATGAACGATTCCATCGGACGCAGCACGTAGCTTTCGATGGTGTTCCAAGCCCAGATCAGAACAACGATCGTTAGCAGCGGTGGCAGGACCACACCAAGACCACGAAGCACGGCGCTGCGGAAACCACCAGACCTCGCTGGCGGAGTAATATCTTGTTTAGAAGTTTTTGTTTCCTCGGATGCCATCGATTACTTTTTCGGATTGAAAGGCTGTTTGGGAGCACCAACCAAATGGTCATTTAGACCAAACGGCTCGAGCGACAACCGCCAATGTCACCCGTCGAGCCCCCGCTTCGACTAGAACACGCGACACCTCGTTGGAGGTCGCACCGGTGGTCAGTACGTCGTCAACCAACAAAATGTGCTGTTGGAAGATCGGGAATACTCGATTCCAAGCATAGCTTTTTTGAGCTGCAAAAGCACCGCGTGCGTTTTCGCGTCTCTCTTTATCACTCAACCAAGCCTGTTTCTGAATCGATCTCGTCGTCCGCAAAACTTTGCTGAGGGGGATTATTTTTCCATTGCCTCGTAGTGTTGACTGAACACCTTCGGCAATGGCAACGTTTCCATTTCGACCGCCACGACTCAGTTGTCGAGGCACCGATGATGGAACAAAGGTGATCACATCCGGCAAGTCATCGCCCATGGACGCGTCCACGCGTTCTCCCAACAAGCATCCTAGGGCATGCCCTAGCGGGGCCTGTCGAGCATATTTGGCTGCAATGATGGCATCACACACTCGGCCTTCGTAGGTCCACTTGGCAATCACTGTGTCAAAATGAAACTTCTCTTTCTCGCACAAACTACAACACGGGATTTCGCCTGAATCATTGGCCTGAGTTCGAGAATTGGCGGAATTGATATCACCTGGACGTCCGCACCGTACACAGGCGGAGACCATTTTGGGTTCGCTCAGAGCGAGCGTCAGACGGCAGGAATGGCAGAAATATTGGTCTGAATTGACCGGTTCATCGCACAATCGGCATGCGGGAGGAAGCAGTAGGTCAACCAGCGCTGAAGCCGCTGAAAACCAGGGTTCTCTGGTGTTCTTTGGGTTTTTGCTGGGTTCCTGGGTGGTCATTACGTGTTATTAGTTAGGGAATCAATTGAACCGACGAATAAGTTTTTTGATTTTTCCTTTTTTGGACGCGAACCCTACAGTACCGGTTGCGTCTATACGATCATCTGAAAGAGCGACTTTTGAAACGACGTGAATTCGTTTTACTGGTCTTTCGACAGAACCTAGGATACGGTGTATCTTAGAGACTTGTGGTTCACGTATTGTGCCACATTTATTTTGGTTTTCCTTTGCTCCGCCGTCGCACCATTCAAGGTGCCCGTGAGGTAATGAAATGCGTATCGAACAAATCATCGCAGCAGTCACACGTTTGGTTATCAACCAAGTACGTGAGATCCGTGGCGTGGAAATGTCGGTTGCTTCGTGCCTTACCAGTCTATGGCAGACGCGGATGCATCTGGGCTTGTCGCGCTATTCGATTTCCGACCTGACCTCATCCTTACTCAGTGATACGTCACTGACGACAGATGATGCCGGGAATGGGAATTCGCAGCCCGGCATAAAACGTGGCAATTTGCTCTGTCAATTTAGATTGGCAGCCGCCTTTGTGGCGGAACCGGCAACTTGCCCGGCGGGAACCTCAGCTGCATAACGCACGCGAGTTTCCCAGCTGAAAGCCCAGAACAAGCGACAACCAATCGTGGATCTGGCTAACAGCTGCCCAAGCTGGAAAAGACCGTGGTTACGGCAAACATTGACATCCAAACGGATGTTGCCTTGTTTCCAACCCGGTGGCCCGAATTTATCGGACCGATTTTTAGCAAACCGATTGTTCAAGATTGATTAAGCAAGAGCGAATACCGTTCTAGCTACCCTGTGACCACACATGGTTCCTTTCTTGCACAGTTTCACACCCAGACCAAAGAAACCCAGCAGGCAGTTTCCAACTGTTTGCCAAATCGCTGATCAGACCCATCCAGCATTGATTAGGCATTGCAACAAGGGTGATCACCGGAAGGAACCAGTACTATGAACACTATCGAAAAAACAAACTTGAACGTTACTCCAGAGACGCAAACGGTTGCTGATTTGGTTCGCGCTGCTCAGGTAGGCGATCGCGATGCATTCGGTCAATTGTTCGAGCGATACCGTCCAGGAATCGTGGCTCTGGCAATGCGTCGAGTCCGCAACGCGGACGAAGCCGAAGAGCTAGCTCAGGATGTATTCATCCAAGCGATGCAAAAGATCGAGCAACTGCGAGTGCCAGAAGCGTTCGGCGGATGGTTGCGTCGAATCGTTCATCGCATGGCGATCAACCGCATGACGCGAACTCGAAAGGCCGTTCCATGCGATCCTGAAACGTTGGAAGCAACGTGCCTAGCCGAAGGTACGCCTGACCAAGACGCTCAGGACCGTGAGCAAGCTGCCGCTGTTCGTGAGAGCATCGATCGCTTGGGCGAAATGGACCAAGAGACCTTGAAGGCGTTTTACCTGCGAGGCCAGTCGCTAATCGAAATGAGTGTTGAATTTGACGCCCCGGTCGGAACGATCAAGCGTCGACTGCACGTCGCTCGTAAGCGTCTCGCCAAAGAAATGGACGTCATGCAGGCAGTCT
>CAZZDZ010000513.1:0-4031 GCA_964652675.1 uncultured Pirellulaceae bacterium | reverse complement strand
AAATTGTCTCGAATGACTGGTCGTGTTTCAAGAGCCCAAGCTTGTAGGCCAAGTGATCGGCGTGGCCCGTCAGGAAGACTTCCCAATGCCACGGGATGCGTTTTGGCCAAACCGCATTCACATGATCACGCAAATTCGTCAGGCAATTGTTAAACAGGGTGTTATAGGTCTCGGGTTCTCGATGAAGTTTGTCGGCTCGCTGCAGCATGCTTTGCAGAAAGCAAGCGGCCTCCTGGGGGGTTGCCGCCGATCGATACATGTGCACTTCGTCACCACGGAATTCAGTTCGGTGGCCAATCACATCGCGTTCGTCTGCGATCACATAGACGATCGGATAAGCGCCAAAGATCCCTTTCAACACGGAATACGTTTGGCCCACTTTTCGCCGCGCTTCGACCGAAATCGAAAGGTAACGCCCATCGCTGAACCCAAAGCTGACCATCGTGTGAGCAAGATCTTTGCGTGTGGCAAACGGTACGACGATGAAATCAACGAAACGGGTCGAATCAAGATCAAACGTGCGCGTCTCCCAGCAAGCCTGATGAGTGCCATCGCATTCGTATCGAAAGTTGCGGACATGACAAATTTCGATTGAGCCGTTTTCGTGGAACTCAATCGACGGCGTGCGGTCGAACCCGACGTCCCAATGCTCACTGTCTTTCTTGCTCATTCCAAATCAATCAACATGTCCGAAAATGATTTTTGCACTGACTCAGGCTGCGGAAGAGTGAGCGCTGGTTCTTGAGTAGGAGACTCTTCAGGGAAAGGTACCTCAGTAGGGGCATCCAGAATAAGCGGTGCCTCAGGAAGCGAGTCCAACAAGGCTGGCTGCAACAGAGGCACGTCCGTGCTGAAGTCTTCCGCGGACACGATCACAGTCGGTACGTCTATGTGGCTCGCGCTATCCGTTGGATTCTCCAACAAACGACTTAGTACATTGTCCACAAAGGCTCGGTCCTTTGTCAGGCCAACATGATCGCTTGAAAGAAAGGTTTTGCTGTCCCACGGAATGTTACGCTGAATCCCGTTCACAGTACGCTCTTCGAAAACGGCGCTCGTTCGAGTCACCGTGCCGTCGCCGGGCGTCATCTTCTCTTCGACGATCTTTCCCGTTTTTTCATTCACGGCCAAAGAATCCAACGTCTCGATGGCGTCCCCCGCATACAAGTGCATTTCCAATCCCGGCGGCAAGGGAACTTGCACATCGATACTGTCGTGGAACTGACGTGCACGAACAAGGCATTTGAACTGGTGCTCCAGTGCGACACAGCGTCGTTGAGTGGCATTCATATTCGGCAGCAGTTTTTTCAACTGGCGATCTTGTTTAGGATCCGCCAAACCCCATTTCAGTCGCGACCATGTTTCAGGATCAAGCACATCCAGAACTTTCCCCGAAGCATTGGTCAGCGTTCGATGGCGAGTGCGTGGCAGCAACTGATAGACCGCCGGCATCGTACCAATGACCGCCGACGGAAACTTTGGCAGCGGGCGTGCCAGTTGCATCCCGTCCTTCATTTCGTGAATCGATTTGGTCGATCCCGCGTTGGGAGTTCCGATCAAGATCGCACGTCCAACTTTGTCCGCCCCCGCCCAAGTCACAACAGGCGCCGAACCGTCATCGGGCAACAGTTGGTCACCGTATCGAAGATAGTATCGTGTAACCAAGCCACCCATTGAATGAGCGACGATGTCAAATTGTATGTCAGCGTTTTCAATTCCATATCGCTCAAGGTACTGCTGCTGAGTGTAAGCGTGGGCTTCCTGGATGAACTGATGCAGCTCAGCAGCCGTTTCACTGATGTCACGCCGCCAATCGTAGGAAAACTGAAAGCACGTAAAATGGTCGTCGCCATAGTCAACTTCGTTGGTCGCCGAATCTCCGCGGAAGTGACGGTCGCGATAGCCACCAACTCCCAACGACGCCAGAATCTGAGCGTATGCGTTGACGTGGATGGGAATCCCAAAGATCTTAAACGTCAACTGATCCAGCGGACCATCGCTGTGGACTTGGTCGTGTAGTTGATGCAGCGGCGTACCGACTCGCATCGGCAACGCCAGCTCGGTCAACGTATTTGTGTCAAAGGGGTTCGAACCGGTAGTTCCCATCTCGCCCCACGCGACATCCCCCGTCGGTTTGTCAACAAGTCGCGAGCCCAGAATGCCAGGTATCACAATCACGGGATTGCGCTGGTTATCCGGTAGCTGCGCAAGTTCGTTGTAGACCACGCCCAGATCGACTTGCTTGCGCTTCTTCAGAAAACTGCAACCACTCGCAGCGATCATCAAGACCGCACAGGGCAATGCTATCAATGCCCTGCGTGTATGTTTTTGTATATTGATTTCCATATCGCTTTGTCAAAACAGCCGTTGATTGGATATGCCTGCAACCCTCCGTTTCATCAACGACATCATTGAAACCTTTTCAACGAACAGCCGCATAGACCAATTTCGGCCGATTCTGGCCCGATCAACTTCCGCCAAATCGATTTGCAAACTGTCGTGAAACTGCTCGGCTCGGTTTAGAAAGGCAAAGGTACAAATAGTCGTCTGCGAACTTCTTTGTTCAGCGGGATAGGAATCAACCGCGAAAGACGCCAAATACGCCTAACGGACGGCTGGAACGGTTGTTTGGAAGGGCAACTGCAAGGCCGCCGATCCGTCATCAAAACACACCTACAATCCCAGTTTCTCAGACCAGAAGGGGCATAGCGAAAAAAAGTCTTCGCCACCCGTCCATTGGCAAATCACGTAAACTAGATGGCGTCTGATCCAGTGGGGTCATCTGTTTGGGTGACCACGAGCGCCACATGGTGTTTGTTTTGCCGACGTAATCTTGGAGACGCCCAATGCGTTACTCAATCATTGCTGCCTTTGCGGTAGCTGTCCTTTTTGCTTCTTCCTTTTCATCTTTGTCCGCTGCCGAAGTCCACGGGTTGAACCCTGGGCCGCTTGAATTGCAAAGCGTTGGGCCAATGACGTTTGGACCGTCCAACGTGCTCTTTGTCGGAGACCCCATGGCGGCCAAGGTTTACGCGATCAACACCGAAGACTCTGGCAAATCGGATGGTCATTACAATGTCGATGACGTTGCTGGCAAAGTCGCCAAAGCGTTTGGCATGGAAAAAGTCACGGTCGCAGATTTGGCCGTCAACCCAGCGACCGGCCACGCTTATGTCGGCATCAATGCTGGTGGCAAAGGCCATTTGGCCAGAGTCGCTCCGGACGGAACGGTCACCCCGTTGAACCTGGATAAGATCGGGCACGCGACTGCGGTCATGCCCAACGCTCCCGAAAACAAAGCGGTCAGGCAAGGACGACGCAGTCGTAATCGGCGCAACGAAAGTGTGACCGACATCGCTTATACAGACGGCAAAGTGATCGTGTCGGGACTTACCGCTGGCGATGCACCAAGTTCGGTTCGCGAGTTCGAGTTTCCGTTCCGCGAATCTTCGCAAGGCATGCAAGTCGAAATCTATCACGCAGCTCACGGCCGCGATGAAGACTACGCTGCGATCCAGACGTTTGTACCCTTTAACATTGGTGGCGAACCGAGCGTGTTGGCAGGATTTACTTGCACGCCGTTGGTCAAGATCCCAGTCTCCAAAATCGGGGAAAGCGAAAAGGTAAAAGGAACAACGGTCGCGGAACTTGGCAATCGCAATAGGCCGCTGGACATGATCATCTACAACAAGGATGGCAAAGATTACTTGCTAATGGCCAACAGTTCGCGCGGCGTGATGAAAGTCAGCACGGACGGCTTGGAAGCCAACAATGGACTCACCGAAAAAGTCTCCGGTGGACGCAGTGCGGGCCAAAGTTACGAGACCATCGAATCGCTAAAGAACGTCGTGCAACTAGACAAAGTCGACGAAACGCACGCGATGGTGATGATCCAAGCAGGAACCGGAACGTCGTTGAAAACCATCGATCTGCCGTAGAACGATCAACTCGCGCGGTTCATTTGCACCACAATGAAGCCAGCCGCGAAGCGGCGACAGCATATAGCCTCGGGCATCAGCCCGAGGTTACGG
>CAZZDZ010000512.1:0-4046 GCA_964652675.1 uncultured Pirellulaceae bacterium | reverse complement strand
CGGTTTTGAAACAAGTCGGTGCGTTCATAGTCGGTGCCAGCGAACGAATCGCCCCAGCCGATCGCAAACTGTACGCCCTGCGAGATGTGACCGGTACGGTCGATTCGGTGCCGCTGATTACCGGAAGTATATTGAGCAAAAAGCTGGCCGCCAATATCGATGCGTTGGTGATGGACGTCAAAGTCGGCCAAGGTGCATTCATGCAAACGGTTGACGACGCTCTGGAATTGTCCGAATCATTGATTCGCGTTGGCGAAGCCGCCGGGCTGCCAACTTCGGTGATCATGTCAGACATGGACCAACCACTGGGGGCTGCGGTTGGAAACGCAATCGAAGTCAACGAGTCGATTGATGTCCTGCAAGGTAGTGGGCCAATCGAAGTCCGCGAGTTGAGCATCGAATTGGCTGCCAATCTGTTGATCGATGCCAAATTATGCGCGGATCGCGCCCAGGCAATCAACAAACTCTCTGATACTTTGCAGGATGGATCTGCCTTTGAAAAGTTCAATCAGATGGTGTCCGCACAAGGCGGCGTGATCGACGGTGAATTACCTTTGTCAACTCGTCATGATGTGGTCGCAAGAGAATCAGGTTTCGTCGATTCGGTGGATTGCATTGCGATCGGAAACACAGTCGTCGCGATGGGCGGTGGCCGCCAACGTGTAGAAGACATCATCGACCCAAGTGTGGGCGTCCACGTACACGCACGAATCGGTGATCGAATCGAAAAAGGCCAGTGCTTGGTGTCGGCGTACACCGAAGACGCCCAGCATTTAAATCGTTTAGAATCCGCGATTTCGATTTCGCCTAACAAAGTCCCCCCAAGACCGTTGATCCTGAAGCGGCTAGACCAAAAAGACTTTCCAAATATTGACGAATAAGCGGACAACTCACCCCCTGGGAGAATCTGAAGCAATAGCGGACGGAGAGGGCATAGGCAGGTTAAAGGAACCACGGATGAACACAGATTGACACGGATAACAAAACCGAAAAAACCTTTACTGACGACGAACGTTATGACTCATCAAGCGTGCATTCCATTCGATCAATCGCGTTCCGTATGTTGGCACGGGTAGATCGTTCTCTTGCATCCAAATTTGTTGATTCGATAGCGTGCAAAGAGTATGCTGCCGCAATGTCCGAATGGGTGAAGATGAGATCGGTGCCATCGTCACAAACAGAGCAACACAAGATCATCGCCACATCAAAGAAGGTTTTTGGCTCGCAAGAATTGGATACCGGATTGCTCCGGGCCTCATGTATTTGTGGCAACACAATTTGGATGCATCGCAAATGAAAAAAACGCTAAGGCGACTTGTGAAACGCATCCATTTGGCCGAGCAACCGTGAATTTCGTGCGTCTAAGGTACATCTTCGAAGGTACGAGCCGAAGTTTAAGGTCTTTGTTCAAGAAGCGGGTTGCGGCGAACGATTGCTAGAGGGTGACAGGCCCTATCCAGAAGTGCTGCCGACAAATCTTGACGGCTTCCGCTCCTCTACGGCCATTGCATGAAAGGTCTCCAACCAGACAGGCGGTTGTCAACTGTAACACACATGGTTACAGTTCGTCCATGTCGCGCAGCACCCGATTTCCAGCAGCCGTTCACATCATGACCCTCTTGGCGGTCAAACAAGGTGAATGCTGCAGTAGCGAATGGGTTGCCAAGAGCCTGGGGACCAACGCTGTCGTTGTTCGACGGATCATGCTCTTACTGCAAAATGCTGGCTTTTTAACGTCGCAAGCCGGAAGCCACGGGGGAGCGATGCTGTCGGTTGACCCCGAATCTATAACACTACGCGACATCTATGACGCCGTAGAAGAAGAAAGCGTGTTTTGCATGCACGACCCATACCCCAAGTGTCCAGTGGCCTGTTGTGTCAAACAACAACTTAGCGGACTCGTTATTGGGGCCGAGGAAAAAATGAAGTCCGAATTGGCTCGCACCAAACTCTCGACCATCACTAAACCCGCGTTAACTGAATACCTCCGCATGTTGTCTTAACTGACAACGATTATTTCTATTCCCGATTTTACCCCGCCGCTTTTTTACCAGAGTTGTCAATGAATCCTGCTTCCTCGACCGAATCCCAGAATCCTACCGACCAGAATTCGAGCGAATACCCACTGGTTACAAAAACGCCAACGTTAAACGACGGCGACCCCGAATCAAAACGCCAAGAAATCCTGCGATACTTTCACGACACGTTCACCTTGTACGAGAGCATTTTCGAGTGCTTGGCGAGTGACGAATCGTTTTACGCGCGTGCCAACGCACTGCGACACCCACTGATTTTCTATTACGGTCACACCGCGGTCTTTTTCATCAACAAGCTGAACGTCGCAAACTTGATCGATGAACGAATTGATCCGTTGATCGAATCGACAGTCGCAATCGGTGTTGACGAAATGTCTTGGGATGATCTGAACAATGCGGATTATTCATGGCCAACGGTCGCCGAAGTAAAAGCTTACCGCGACGCCACGCGAGAGATCGTTGATCGATTTATTCGCAACTGCGATTTCAGCATGCCGATCGATTGGCAAAACCCAATGTGGATCGTGTTGATGGGGATCGAACACGAGCGTATTCACCTGGAGACGTCTTCGGTACTGATTCGCGAACTGCCGCTGGATATGGTCAAACCACACAGCGTCTGGGGAAAAATCTGTGATGAGTCAAGTAACGACGCCCCCGACAACGAGTTGATCTCCGTTGATGGCGGCACCGTCGAGCTTGGAAAATCAAAGTCCAACGAACTTTACGGATGGGATAACGAATACGGCTATTCATCCGAAGAAGTGAAATCGTTTCGAGCGTCGAAATATCTCGTCTCCAACCAAGAGTTTTTGGAGTTTGTAAAAGCAGACGGATACGCGACCGAAAAATATTGGAGCGACGAAGGCTGGAAATGGGTTGGCTACCAAAAGGCGACTTGCCCGGTGTACTGGGTCGCCGGGAAACAAGGCGGTAGCGAAACGGATTACCGCTATCGATCGATGTTAGAAGAAATCGAGATGCCGTGGGACTGGCCTGCCGAGATCAACTATTTGGAAGCCAAGGCGTTTTGCAATTGGAAATCCGAAGCTTCGGGAAAAACAATCAGAATGCCAACGGAAGCCGAGTGGCATCGTTTGCGTGAAAAAGTTGAAACCGATCAACCGTACTGGGATCAAGCTCCGGGAAATATCAATTTGGAGCACGAAATGTCGCCTTGCCCGGTGACGCGTCACGAGTTCCATGATGGATTTCACGATGTGATCGGCAACGTTTGGCAATGGACCGAAACGGCGATCGACGGTTTCGACGGTTTTGAAGTCCACCCGACGTACGACGATTTTTCAGCGCCCACGTTCGACGGCAAACACCATTTGTTCAAAGGCGGTTGTTGGATCTCGACCGGAAACTACGCGATCAAGGAAGCGCGTTACGCGTTCCGTCGACACTTCTTCCAACATTCGGGCCTACGCTACGTCGAAGCCGAACCGCTGCCGGTAAAAGAGACCAATGTCTACGAAACCGACCAGATGGTTTCGATATACATCGAATTTCACTACGGCAAAGAATACCTGGACGTACCGAACTTTCCGGTTGCCTGTGTGAAAGAAATCGAAAAGCACCTGGACGGCCGAAAGACAAACCGCGCCTTAGACCTTGGCTGCGCGACGGCACGGTCGGCATTCGAACTGGCGAAATCGTTTGACCATGTTGACGCGGTTGATTTCTCCGCCCGTTTGATCGAAACGCCCACCAAGCTGCAGAATTCCGGCAAGCAACGTTACCAAGTGACTGACGAAGGCGAACTGTGTTCTTTCCGAGAAATTCGGCTGGAAGATTTCCCCGGCTACGTCGAAATCAAAGATCGAATTGCCTTTCGCCAAGGAGACGCCTGCAACCTTGCGGCAAAGTACACAGATTATGATGTCGTTTTCGCCGGCAATCTATTGGACCGACTCTACGACCCAACCGCTTTTTTGCAGTCCATCAAGGAACGGATTTGCGACGGCGGTTTGCTGGTTCTCGCGTCGCCCTACACAAGGCTAGAAG
>CAZZDZ010000511.1:0-4047 GCA_964652675.1 uncultured Pirellulaceae bacterium | reverse complement strand
TGACATTTTCATCGTCCGCTTCGTTGCGGACGGGTGTCGTAAAAACCTTCCGTTGGGCGACCTACCGTGAGCTTTGAGGAACTGCAACGCGCCTTGTCCGATCCCTCCCTTGGTCTCTCGTACACTTGGGCTGAAAAACTGTGGAACGCAGTTCAATGTGGCGACGAATCCAAGCTTCTCGACGACTTGGAGTCGGCACAATACCTCGAGCCTGACGAAATCGCTAACCTGTTCGGGTGGTCCGCAGATATTCTTTCGCCGGACGTATCGCCTTTGGATCTCGTGTTCGCTTTGCGCACCCTTGTTCACCTCAACGGTTTCCAAACACGAGTTACACCCAGAATGACGCCCGCATGGGAGCAGATTGCTGATACTTTTTCAGTCGGCTCTACGCATCAGGGAACGATTGTTCGTTCGATCGACGCTGGCTACATAGTCTCGCTCACCAACAACGTACCAGCGTTTTTACCAACCACCGATTTAATCGACTTGCCGTCCGATGGGCGATTTAGGGTCACGGAGCTTCAGTCCACCCGCCGTTCCATAACGGTGGCACGCGAGTAGACCGGTCGCCCAACTATTTAGGATTTGTGGTCAGCGAGGCACGAGCCTGACCTCAAATCCCTGTTCAAGGGAGACGCGGAGTGGCTTGGGCTGCGAAGTGGCGACTAGGGGATTTGCTCGTCTTTGATGCGGATTTCTTGCTGGGACTGATCGATGGCAACGCTCGCTGGCATTGATACTACTTCACCTAGTTCAGACGACGCTCTTTTCGGTGTGTCCAGGCTCACTTTATCATGGTTTTTACGCAACGCCGCGGCTCGTTGAAGCATGATTTGGTTCTCCACGTTGTTCACCTAGGTGACACGTTTTATTTTGCTTCGCCGCGGGCACCGCGTCTTTGGTAACGTGGATTCTTTTTGGTAGACTGAGTGGTGTTACGATGCTTGTTTGCTTCGGTGAGACGACGTGTCGTAAGTACCTTCCGTTGTCCGCCAAGGTCTAGCGAAGAGGCCACATGCCGCGTTTCTCTCTTACGCAACTCCTGATGGGCACAGCACTCATCGCGATCCTTCTCGTTTTGACGCAAACCGAAGGATGCGGCAGACGATACACCTTAATCGAGACTATTTCCTTTTCGTCGGATGGCTCTCGAATCGTTGCGACAAGACTCACCGCTCGTAACGCACGCACCCCGATGAAACACTACAAATCGAACGTTGCACGAACGATAAGCTGGTTGGACTCCGCGACGGGCGCTTCCCTCGGTGTGATTCATCAGGATTACAAACCGGGAAATTCCGGCCCAGCTTTCCAACATTGGTGCGTTGGACGGACTTCTGTGATTTGCAACCCCACCGACAATCGAGTCGCATTTTCTGCATTTGGCGGTGGTGACGTAATCTACGGTGCGGATCGCCCTTCCCCGAAGACCGTTACGCTCACAACACCTGCTGCAAACCTTGCAATCTCGAACTCGGGACGATACTTAGCCGCGAGCGGCAGTTATGGACTGAATCTCATTGACACATCGACCTTCAGGCCGGTCTTATCGGCCCAGATTAGAGATTTGGTATTTCTTGGTGCATTGTTTATGGACTTCAACAATGACGATACGCGACTCGTTACCGTCGGTGATTCTGGCGTTTTGGTTTTGGACACCGCCACGGGAACGCAAAACGCCGCAGTACCAGTTGACGCAGACTCTTCGGTTCATGCGATCGCCGTTATGCCGGACGACTCGCTCGTTATTTGCTCTGACTCATCAGTCAAACGCTACGATCTAACTGGTACGCTACTAAATACAATTAGCACGAATGTTGGTGACGTTTGTGCTGCATCAGGCAAAACCGATACGCTGGCTGTTTCTGACGGAGACACCGTGACGCTTTACAACACTAGCAACGCGGCGACAAAGCGCACGTTGCCAATATCCGGTGTAATGTCACTTGCGTTTTCACCTAACGACAAGCATCTAGCGACTGGAAGCTATCGTGGCAATGTCGCTTTGTACGATCTGACAACCGGCAACCGACTATGGTCGGCCACACCACCCGGTCGGCATCGTTGGCCATGGACAATTCCGGTAGCGGTTTTATGTGTCTGGTGTTGGATCGCCTATTGGCTTGCCGATCGCGCAAATCACAAAGGCAAAACCAACTCGTAGTTCTTCGGTCGGCACACCTTCGCTCTTTGGCAACGTGGCTCTCCTTTGGTAAACTGATTTGTGTTGCAACGCTTATTGGCTTCAGTGAGAAGCGGCGTCTTGAACACCTTCCGATGTCGGACGCAGTCGAACGTGATGCAAACGCTTCTTCGCGCGACGCCTCGCGACTTGCCCGCACTCCTCGTTGCTGCTGGCCTTACCGAGACGCCCCAAATTGACGATGACCCCGACCCTGATATTGGGCTTTCGTGGGGATTGCCCAACACCGGCATCGAAATCTCGTTCGACGATGGTCGCGTATCGACAGTGTTCCTATACGGTCCGTCCCAGCGAGACGTTTGGTTTACCGGCCAACTTCCCCTCGGTATCGAATGGTCTATATCCTTTGATCTTGCTATGACCATACTGGGTTCGCCATCGCGTCATTCGCACGGCGGCGGTGCCCAAGACGAGCCACTCGGACCGTTGCCGCCATGGATTCGGCATGACTACAACGATCATTGCGTCCACATCCAATTCACGCTCGATAAATCGCAGACCGCCATGGTATCTGTGATGACATCTGAGCGTGCTCCGTAGGTCAGCATCCGACAACATCTGTATGCCGCGGTTTGTCTAGTGGCGGATAGCAAGTTCATCGAAAGAAATCGCTTGCCTTGAAACGCGGTGGTTTGGCAGGCTGCTTCAAACGTCTGGCCAGAGAGACACCAACGAGAACACAAACGGATTAGTTCGACAGTAAATGCCCAAGTCGGTACACTTGACTTGTGTGTCGACAAGAGGCGTTCAAAACTCTCTCCGCTATCGAGATACCGGGGTTCGGTACGCTCGTGAACGGTAAGGCACTTTCCCGCACGGAACCACAACTCGCGTCACTGGCACGTGAACTCGGCGTAACGCCGCTACTCGACTTCTGTAGCATCAGCCCGGACGACGCAATGGCCCTCACAGAAGCTACGGGAATTGACCCCGGAGACACTGAATTGCCGCAAACAACTTGGTTCGACGCTGATACTGGCTTGGCAACCGCAAATGTCCTCGATGACTACATTGCCAAATCCCCAGACGCAGTCCTCGACTCTCCGCAGGTTCGTTCAGACCTTGCTGAATTCGTCGCCGTACTATCAAGACTCAAATTGGAAGGTATTCGCTGGCACTTGGCAGTCAACTACTGATGGCCCGCTGGCGTCGTCGACACAGGACGAATCATTGCTTGAAGCGTGCTGGTATTTCGTACGTATGACCAATTTCAGAAACTACTTTGTCCTGGCTGCGGACACCGTCTCTTTGGCAACGTGGATTCTTTTGGGTAAACTGCTTTACGGTTGCGACGCTGTTGGCTTCGGCGAGAAGCAGTGTGGTAAACACCTTCCGTTACAGGAATCTGCCCAAATGCCGCGCAAGCCTCAAACGCCCGCCAAAGGCTTCTTCACTGATGTAGCGATTCTGGCGGGATTTGGCATAGTATGTCTCGTCCTTTGGTTAGTGGTCTTGGTCATACTTGCGGGGCTGATCTTCTTGGGGCTTACCGCCTTTACCAAGTGGAATTTCGGCGTCAGAGTTGGCTTCAGCCTTCTGTCGGCCTACATCACCATGAAGGTATTGAGTTTTATCTCCGCCACGCTGAACTTGATACCGGAATCATGGATCGACGGGAAAAAGAAAACGAAGCCTTGCCCTGAATGTGGCAAAAATCTGCGAACGGCTCGCGCCCAATAATGCATGCACTGCGGCGCCGATTGGCACGTCTAGAGTCGTTTAGCACGCTTTTACGCAAGATCGCGGCCTTGTTGTTAAAGAATCATAACCTGGGTCTTACGCCCTCGCCTTTATCCACAACTATTGCAGCATCAATCTCACCAACGGGGTTCCACAAATTG
>CAZZDZ010000510.1:0-4060 GCA_964652675.1 uncultured Pirellulaceae bacterium | reverse complement strand
TGCGTGCTAGTAAATTCTCTAGCTTCAAACAATGATTTGCCCTGCAGAAAAAACACTGCAAACGATCAGGCAATGATACCGTGGTGAACTCGGCCTTCAGCTAGTCAACTTTAAACTGACCTCTCGTTTGCTCTCGCGTGACATCGCCGTGTCATGCGATGCAATGAGAGGGGTTAACACCGGCCGTACATGAATCTCAAGCAGATCATCGTCAGCGCAATACGGTGGTTGCTCAGCAGCATTCTCGTTGAAACAAAGTCCGCAGCATAGAAATGCGATCGCGATAGAAATGAGAACACGATTCACGGTATCGATAGAAAACCGTACGCGCGCCTGATCTAACTTTTCATCGTGAATTCGGTGACTCCCGCACAAGTCCGCACCAGTGCCGCGACATAGGGCCAGTCGGGGTCGGTTTTTGAGATCCCTGTGATCTCCACCCGTCCTCCTCCCAGGTTTCGGCAGAGTACGTTATCGAAACCGGCTCGAACAAGGGTTCGTCGGACCCGCGATTCTACGGCGAGATCAGCCTCGTTGCTTGAAGGCTGCGACTCTGTTGGTTCTTTCTCCGCCATTTCGCTTTCTTTGTTGGACAAGTTAGATCTTTGTTTTGACGTCCAGCTTTCCTCAGAAAGCAATTGGAACGAAAAGGTGATCACGGATGTTGTGACCACCCCCCAATAAATTGCCCCAACAGCATCCCCCAATAACTTTACGAACAAATGTTAGACCCGCGTATTCATTGAGGTGTCAAATTGTATCGGTTGTCATTGGTTCTTTGGATCACTCTACCGATTTGTTTTCAAAGTAAAATTGGTACCAACTCTGTTCTCGGTGCTTTTCTCCGTTGGGCAAACCTGCTGGAGTAAGTTGTTCGCACCATTTACTTAATGCCTTGTGTAGCGATTGAGCCAGCTCGGGATGTTCACTGACCATATTCTGATACTCATGCCGGTCACTTTCCAAATCGAAAAGATACTTCTGACCTTTGCCCACAAAAATGTACTTCCACTTTCCACGCCGAATGGCTGCTTGGTCCCAAAACCGAAAATACAAACTGCGCGTTGACGGGATTTGGATGCTGTTAAACCGAGGGAACACATTGATACCGTCAAAGTCTGGTGACGCAGGCCCCCCCGCAAGTTGCATGACCGTCGGTGCGACGTCCAGTGTGCTAACGGGGTAGTTGTACGTGGTACCGTTGGGTAATTGGCTTGGCAGACTCCAGATCATCGGCACGCGAATGCCCCCTTCGCTTAGCATTCCTTTTTCGCCAACCCAAGGTTCATTGAGCGATCCGTCCCAACCACCACCGTCGGACATGATCGGCGAATCCGGCTTGGTCATTTTTAACGGAGCGCCATTGTCGCTTGTCATTACGATCAGTGTGTTGTCCAACTGGCCGTGCGCTTTTAGCCTTTCGACCACTTTTCCCACTCCGTCATCAATCGCCGAGATCATTGCCAAAGCATAGCGCCGGCGCTGCGGCATCTCGCCTGGGAATCGATCAAGATATTTCTGCGAGGCTTGCAGGGGCGTGTGCGGACCGAAATAGTTCAGTTGCAAATAGAACGGCTGGTCATGGTTGCGATCAATGAAACTGGTTGCTGCTGCCGTTTGAACGTCGATACGAAAATCCTCCGTTCGGATCGTTTGCATTTCTTCCGTTACATTTCCGTCTATTGCATAGTTGGCTCGGTAGTTGCTGATTTGGCCCCAAAAGTACTCGTCAAATCCCTGCCGGGCGGGCGAGTAAGGTTGAATCTTGGGCCACGCGATGCGCACTTCTTTCCTCGGTTTGTCAGCCATCGCAGGAAGTTCTCGTTTCATCCAATTGACGCACGTCACATTTGGCTCAAGATGCCATTTGCCGACAAACCCGGTGCGATACCCAAGCGGCTTCAGATGTTCGGCGATCGTCACGGCTTCGCGAGGCAGCGGCATATCGGGAATCTCGTCGATCCCAAATCTTTGTTGGTGTCTGCCGGTCATCAACCCAGCTCGCGAAGGACTGCATTGCGGCGAAGTCACGTAACCGGCAGTACATCGCACACCACGCTTGGCCAACGCGTCGATGTGCGGCGTCTTCACATCATCAACAGCACCTTGGCATCCAAGATCAGCCCAGCCTTGGTCATCAGTCAGGATCACGACGACGTTGGGTTGAGTCGCCGGAATCATTGCTTGAGCCGTCCGGTCGCCAATGACAAAGTAGCCAAGCGGCTTATTGGTTTTTGGATCTTGGATCATCCACACCGCGCCGGGGCGCGTCTGCTGAGTCTTGCGTTTGCCCGACGCGATCATCCCGTAGGACTTTGGCACTGAGTCAGGCGACATCCAAAACAATTCAACCGTTCGACGCTGTTTATTGGTGAAGAATACGGGGAACGGGTTTCCATCTGGTTTTGATGGCGGAACGGCTGCGTCACCAGCAGTTCGCCAATTCAGCTTGGCAAGCGACTCCACTGACGGTTCGACTCGCTTAGCGAATTGCTTGGGGGCAGCCGCGCGAAATTCAGCAAGCAGGCCTTTGGAACTGTCAAGCTTTGCAAGGTTCGTCCATTCATAGGGATCCTTTTCGATGTCGTACAGCTCTTCACCGCCGTCAGCGTAATGAATGTAGCGATGCGTCGTGCCGCTCATCGCATAGCTACCGGGTTTGGAAAGAAACGTTACCGCTGCCGGCTCTTTGGCCGATTTCGCCTTCGAGTCCGCGTCCAACAGTGGCACGATACTGACCGCATCATTGTCTTGCTTGGACGGAAGACCGCACAGATCTAGCAATGTCGGATAGAGACTCAATAGGCTGACGGGGGTGTTACAGACCGTTCCCGCTTTGGTGCCGCCTGGCAGCGACTTGGCCGTCGACTTTGGCACGCGTACCATCAACGGAATCCGAGTCACGCCCCGCCACGGTGTGTATTTTTGCCAGTGTTCTTTTTCGCCAAGTTGCCAACCGTGGTCGGACCAAAGCACGACGATCGTGTTCTTGGCGTTGGGCCCTGAGTCCAGCGACTTTAATACTCGCCCCAACATCGCGTCGGCAAAGTGAATGGACGCCAGGTAGCCTTGAATGCCTTTTTTCCACTGGCCCTGTTTTTGAATGTGGGCAAAGTAACGGTTGCGAGCGGCACGCACTCCTGATGAGGGCACATCGTCCAAGTCGTTCTCTTTGTAACCGATCGGCAACTGAATACTCTCCAGTGGAAACGGTTCGTAATACTTCTTGGGCACAAACCACGGTTCGTGTGGCCGGTAGATCCCGCAAGCCAAGAAAAACGGTTTTTCGTGTTCGCGTTGTAGATGCTCGCCAACCCATTTACTGACCGAGTAATCACCTCCGAATTCTTCATCGGTCACATCCAGCGCCGCCCAATCCGTTTCGACGTATTGCCATGGGCCTCCGCGAGGCAGATTGACCGGGCGCTTCTTAGGGTAAAACGTTTGCGGGAGAGGATTCTCGGATGCCGCTTTTGGAAAATACTCATCCCATGACTGTCCGTCGATGAAGTAGTGCAGCATTTTTCCAGAACCAGACGCGTGGTAACCGTGATTGCGGAAATACTGCGGAATGATAATGTCATCCGGCATCACTTCGCGCATCTTCTGTCGGTTGTCGTACATCCCAGATCGGTTGGGGGCACGTCCGGTAAAAATCGCAGAGCGACAGGGATTGCAAGCTGGCGCGGGGCAGTGCGCGTTCTTAAAAAGGACTCCGCTAGCCGCCAAGCGATCCAAGTTGGGCGTGATCGCTTGCGGGTTCCCACCTAGGCATCCAATCCAGTCGTTTAGGTCATCCATGGCAATGAAAAGCACGTTGGGCTTTTCGTCGGCAGTGACCGAATCACTTACCAAACAGGGTGCCAATAGCAGAGCGACCAGGAAACAGGTGGTTCTCATTTTCATCAAGCTCAAAAGTGTTTTCCGAGTGCGGGAATAAATCACGAGAATAGCCACATTTTTCTGGATGTGGCTGCCAACTGACGCAAAACGGATTCTGCGAACGAGTGCGACAGCGCGCCGCTATCGTACCATTGTATTACTCGGATTACCGTAAGTA
>CAZZDZ010000509.1:0-4064 GCA_964652675.1 uncultured Pirellulaceae bacterium | reverse complement strand
ACGGCAAGAATCAAGAAGATCCATTCTTTGATGTGCTGGCGTTGGAGAACGCTTTGTGAGTTTCCGGGTGAGTTCGTTTCACGATGCTTTGATCACGCGTGAAATCAAGTTCACTGAACTACCCAAAGTGTTGTGAATTGCGTGTGAAACAGAGTATTGTTTTGGATCAAAACTTATTTCGAAATTGCGTTCCAATCGCTGTTGACATTGATTCTGAAAACATCTTATCCCCGGCTTAAACCAGGATAGCTCCGTCTCTTTCGATACGCGAAAGGACGCAATGCTTGCCACGGATGGCGAGTTGTTTCGGACTGAGCGACTCTTGGTACGACATGTGTCACACTTCATTTTATGAATGGCCACATGGATGCGGATTGAGCTACGTCGATCGTGACTGAGCTCTTAGAACGCACCAAGATTTACTAAAAATCTCACCGCGAAGAAGGAGAGTCGCGTTGAACTGCTTCGCTAGTGTTCATGGACATCGGGTACTCGGATTGGCAGCTGCGTTATGGCTGCTCGCGTCAATAGACGCGCACGCTCAGTTTGCGTTTCCACAAGGCCAAGCTGCGGGGGCTACTCAGCCGACCGCAACTGCTCAGCCGGTTGTGGGCAAATTGACATCCGCGCAAGGTCAGCGTCTCGTTGCTGAAGTGCGAACCGCAATGACGAATCGCGACTTCAAGCAAGCTGTGGGTAAATACCGACAGCTCGCCGCGGCTGCACCAGAATTGCCGGAACTGGTTCCGGACGTAGCAAGGCTTCGACTGGATCTGCAGATCGCAGGGGTGGATTCCGCGATGCTCTCTGGCCAACCGGCAGCGAACGTAACCGCATTGCCTCCGGTCAAGAATGCGATGCCGATTGCATCAGCCGTTGCGACCGCACCTCCGCTGACCAACACAACAAACCGAACCAACGCAACCAACAACCCGATTCCCAACACCGCTGCGTCGCGAAAGACGCAAGCGTTGCGATTGGTCGCCCTTGGGCGTGCCGCGCTGGATCGTGGTGACGCGTCGACTGCACTGCAAATCGCAAAGCAAGCTCAAGCATTAAAAGTACCTGAAAAGGACTTTGCTGCTGGCGAGCCACGCGTTTGGCAGTTCGTTCTGGACGCTGAATCGGCTGCACGCCGCAGTGGCGTTGCTCTTGCGGGCGGCCAAAACTATTCCACCAACCCGGTTCAACAGGCGTTCGCGACACAGCCTGCTGACGAAGCCGGGATGATCGCTCAGATGTTGTTCAAAAATGACAGCGGGCAGGGGTCACAGGTCAAACAGGTTCAAGCCGAAGAAGCTTACACCAATCCACTTGAGGAGGAAGTTGCCGGACGCGGCAGCAACTATGGCGAACGATTGTTCTACGCAGGCATGGACGCGCTGTCTGCTGGTGACAGCCAAACCGCACGAACGCGATTTTCCCAAGCTTGGGAGTATGAATCCCAACTAGATCTGGGGATCCGACGCCAACTGAAAGACAAACTGACGCTTCTGCCAGGTCCAAAACGTTTGGGCCAATCCGGGCAAGATCCCAATGCAGCTCCAACACCGATTGACCGCGCTGAATTGCAAGCTGTCGCTGAAACGCAAGAACTCTTCCGTGACATCAGTATCGAAATCGCTCGAATCGCCGAAAAGCGAACTTCCGCGCCACTGGACGCGTTGGACCAACTTGGTCGGTTGCGTCGGCGTGTTGACGCCGCCAGTATCGACAGTAGTTCGCGACGTTCACTTGCCGTGATGGTTGACCGAGCGTTGGCAGATCAGAAACAGTATGTCGAAGCGAACCGGTCGACGATCGAACTGGACTTACGCAACGAAGCCGTGAAATTGGAGATGGCTTCGGAGGACGAAAGAGAGATTCGCATTGACGAAGAAATCTCTGCGTTGGTCGAGACCTTTAACGACCTCATCGAAGAACGTCGTTTTCCAGAAGCCGAAGTTGTGGCAAAGAAGGTTTCTGAATTGAAACCTGGTTCGCCCATTGCGGTCAGTATGTTCCACGTCAGTCGATTGGGCACACGTCGTTTGATCGGCGAAGAAATTCAGTCGAACAAGAACGACGGTTTCCTGAGAGAATTCGACGGCATTGATCGAGCAGCTACTCCGATGCTGGCCGAAGACTCTATTGAGTATACCGATCCAGTCACTTGGGCGGAACTGACCAAACGTCGCTTGGAGAACCAATACGACGACACGCGTTTGAGCCAAAGTGAGCGTGAAATCAAACGCAAGTTGATGGACATGGTGAAAGTATCTTACGACGAGCGACCACTTGGCGAAGTTCTTCAGGATCTTTCCGCCATGGCAGGCATTCAAATCCGAATGGATCGACGTGCCCTGCAGCAAGCTCGCGTGACGTCAGCGTCTCCTTGTACGTTGAACGTTCCGCAAGGCGTCAAACTTAAAAGTGCTTTGAATTTGTTGCTGGAAGACCTTGATTTGACATACGTCATCGAAAACGACGTCTTGAACATCACCAGCATCGAAGCCCGTCGTAGCAAGGTTTTCCCAAGGACTTATCGAGTTACCGATTTGGTGACACCGATTCCGAACTTTACCAGCAGCTACGAAGACGGTTTGGCGGGAGCATTGCGTGCGGCCTATCAGATGGCCAGCCCACAAACAGATATTCACATCACTCCCGTGTCACTTGGTGGGCCAGACATCCGAGCGGGTGCGGCGAATCAATTGTCGCCAAACAAGATAAGCCCGACGATGCTGGGCCAGTACGCTGGTTTGGGTAGCCAAGGTGGATTTGGTTCTCCCAACTCCAACATCCCTGGAGCCCGCGGTAGTGGTGGAGGTGCCTTTGCTGACTTTGATTCGCTGATGCAATTGATTCAGCAAACGGTCGTGCCGGATACCTGGGAAGCTCTCGGGGGCCCAAGCACAATGGCTCCGTACCAACAAAACTTAAGCTTGGTGATTAGCACAACCAGTGACGTGCACGATCAAATCACTGACTTGCTGGAATCACTGCGAGCTCTTCAGAACTTGCAAATCACGATTGAAGTTCGCTTTATCACTTTGTCCGATACCTTTTTCGAGCAGATTGGTGTGAACTTTGACTTCCAGTTTGATGACAACACAACCGCGTTGCCACAAGACGACGCGGGGCCATCGGTTGCGATCGGATTCGGTGCCAACGGATTGCCTACGCCGGACTTGGACATTCGATTCGAGAACAATAGTTTTGGTGTCACGCCACCATTTGGTGCCCCGGACGCTGGTGCAATCTCAACCATTGGTTTTGCGATTCTGAGCGACATTGAAGCGTTCTTCTTTCTGCAAGCAGCACAAGGTGACAACCGAAACAACGTGATGCAAGCACCGAAGGTGACGCTGTTTGACGGCCAGATCGCGACGATCGCCGACATTACACAGCGACCTTTTGTGACAAGTATTACGCCGATCGTGGGCGACTTTGCGGTCGCTCAACAGCCCGTCATCGTTGTGCTCAACGAAGGCACGCAGTTGAATGTTCAAGGCGTCGTCAGCAATGACAAACGGTTTGTGCGTTTGACGCTGGTACCTTTCTTTAGCCAAATCGGAGACGTTGACACGTTCACCTTCGAGGGCAGCAGTACCTCATCCAGTAGCAGTGTTACCGAGAATGGTGACACCAACGGTGACGGAGTGGTCGACGACGATGATGCTTCCAATACTGAACAAGCACAGGAAACCTTTAATGGTACAACGGTTCAACTACCGACCTTTGCTTCGACTTCGGTAAGCACAACCGTTAGTGTTCCAGACGGAGGCACCATCCTGCTTGGTGGAATCAAACGACTTGCAGAAGGTCGTGCTGAACGCGGTGTTCCCGTACTCAGCAAGATTCCTTACATCAGTCGTCTGTTCCGCAACGTCGCGGTCGGTCGTGATGCTCGAAGCCTGATGCTGATGGTGACGCCGCGTATTATTATTCAGGAAGAAGAAGAGATAGCTCAAACGGGTTTCAACCCAGACCAATAATCTCTTTTCGACTTCAGTACAAAACGCAAACGCTGGTGAGCAGAAATGTTCACCAGCGTTTTTTCGTTTGAAATGGCAAGATATGCG
>CAZZDZ010000508.1:0-4083 GCA_964652675.1 uncultured Pirellulaceae bacterium | reverse complement strand
GCCTACCTTGTCAAACTCCGACTCCGTGCGCCAGACCAGGCTGGGGGTGAGGGGCTTTCCATTGCAGCGGCTAAAAAAATGATTTCGCGCAGTGCCGAGGGTTTTGGTTTGGTAGGCGGTCTGTTGCGCAGGACGAAAACTCTTTCAGAGTTTCGCAACGCTCGGCCCCCTCACCCCTCTCCCCCCAGGCAAGCTGGGGGCGAGGGGAGCCAGTGTAGGTGGAGCAAAGCAATCACAAGACACGAAAAAAGGCCGATGCGACAAACCCCAGTTGTAACTGGGAATGTCTCGCATCGGCCTTGAATGACTTGTCGCGCTCTTGAGAGCGAAATGTAGCTGAGCTACCCCGCAAGGACTTGAACCTTGAATGGCTGGACCAAAACCAGCTGTGTTGCCAATTACACCACGGGGTAGTGACTCTTTGGGTCGCGAATCTTAGCAAGACTACGCGTTGCACTAAAGAGGACCTTGTTTAGTTGTGTCAGGTTCGCAATCGGATCGCAAGGTCTCTTGGCATCAATGACTCTGCGTATTTTTGACGTTTTCTTCGAAATCTACGTGATTTGGGCCGCACTGACGAACTTTCCAACCGCAATCGCCAAGTGAGGACGAAAAAAACAGGTCAAAATGTCGCGATCAAAATCGCCCCCCAATTACCCCCTCAAAACATTGATTCGCTACTTGGGGTGCTGGACTCGAAATGCCAGCCGCTGCAGTTCGCTGGCTAGGTCCACGTTCACCACCGCGATTCCAGGTGCGAGACGAAGCATCGTGGGGGCGAAATTTAGTACTCCGCTGACGCCTCCGGCAACCAACTGAGCTGCCACATCAGGTGCTTTCTCTGAAGGTACGGCCAAAATCGCTAGATGAGGTTTTAGCTCCTGCAATGTTTCTTCGATCTCTGCCGCATCGCGCACTTTGACCCCTCCGATTTCCGTGCCCACTCGTGTTGGGTCAACGTCAAAGGCTGCCATCAGTTCGAACCCCAAACGCTCGAATCCGCGGTAGCGTAACAGTGCATCGCCTAGCGAACCAACACCCACCAAGACCACGCGCCACTGCAATCCTGATCCCAACACTTGGCCGATCGCTTCGATCAGCGCTGGCACCGCATAACCAACTCCGCGACGTCCGATCGTTCCCAATGCGCTCAAGTCGCGGCGGACGACGGCGGGGCTAACATCGACCAGCTTGCCAAGTTCGCGGCTATTGACGCTTTGAGTCCCCGATTCGAGCAACCGATACAGTTCGCGGTAGTAGAGGCTAAGGCGACCAACTGCCGGCTGGGGCAGGTTCTTCGAAAGGCTGTTTTCGTTGTCCGGTGGGTCGGACGGATGGTTGGGAAGGTCGGTCAACTTGGCACACTGTTTCTTTTACTTTGGAGAGCTGTCGATGCCGGATCACGGCCTATTTGATTGTAGATTGACAGCGGAACAAATGTGAGCCGCCGTGAAACGCAGATCTGTGACAACCTGAATCTTTTGTAAGTCACTCGACTGAGCAGATTCTGCGTGCAGAATTGGCAAGCTACGAAGAATCTCTCGGAAATAGCGATACCAAAGCCATCTCGCGCTGAATCCGAGCCCGCAGAATCGGTAATGACAGCAAGTTCAGCAGCTTAAGTTGCCGCAATCATTCGATTTTACCACGACAGCCTCTTTTGCGTAAACCACCTTTGCTGCGTAGACGATGAAGCTTGTGCATCGAGATTCGTTGCGTTCGTGCAGACAGTTTGCGCGACCAACCCATCCTCCCACACGTATTGCGTTGCTTGAAGGTTGGAGACAGATCAGCGGACATCCTTTCGGGGGCGTTGTTGATAGTTGAATCGCGTTGCCGCTCAATCGAGTGAGTACTCGACGGAGTGTCGCATGTTGCGTCCCTACAACACGATGTTGTTCCTACGGAGAAGAAAAATGAAAAGGCTATGGTACCTGCCAGCCTTGGCGATCGCATTGTTCGCCTTGCAGGCAGAATCAGCCACCGCCGCTTATTGCGGCGCGATCAGCTATCAAGGCTGTGGTGGCTGTGCTAGTGCTGCTGTTAGCAGCGGCTGTGGTGGCGGAGTCGTCACGCACGGCGCACCAATGGTGAGTTCCGGAGCAATCGCTCCTGGAATCGTCAGCGATGGTGCAATCATCAACAATGGTGCTGCAATCGGAGCCGCTCCGGCTGTTGGTGGCGGCACTTACACCGTTATGCGATCGGTTCAAGAAACTGTTTACGATCAGGTTCAAGAAACGAAGTATCGCACCAAGAACGAATCGTACTTGGAAACTGTGCAAGTCCCGGCCACTCGTATGGTTCCGGAAACGACTTCACGAGAAGTTCAGTACACCGTTAACATTCCTACACGTGAAACACGTAGCAAGACTGTTAACTACACAGTAAACCGTCGCGTTTACGAAACTCGCACGAAGACTCACACGTACACCGTACGTCGTCCTAAGTACGAAACTCGTACTCGCACGATCAACTACAGCGTTAAGAAGCCTGTTTACCAGACTCACTCGAAGGTGATCAACTACACCGTCAAGAAGCCTGTTTACCAGACTCACTCCAAAGTGATCAACTACACAGTCAACAAGCCTGTGTACGAAACTCACTCCAAGAACGTTAACTACACAGTAATGCGTAAAGTTAGCGAGCAAAAGCAGCGTACTGTCAACTACACGACATACCAAACAGTTCAAGAGCAAAAAGTTCGCACGGAAAACTACAGCGTAGTTGTTCCTGTGACCACTCAAAAGACTGTCACTGTACGTGGTGGTTCATGGCAGACAACAACTGAGACTGTTCCTGGTCCAATGATGCGTAAAACAGTTCGTGGTCCTTCGACTTCGTACTACGACGCAGCAACGTGCCGCACAGTTACTTGCCCTGGCAAGTGTCAAACCATCTGCGTTCAAGGTTGCCCACGCACGATCTGCAAGAAGATCTGGGTTCCAACTTGCGAGCAGAAAGTTGTTAACTGCACCAGCTACAAGCGTGAGTGCCGCACTCGTGAAGTTCCTTACACAGTATGCCGTAAGGTTCCACAGTGTCACACAAAAGTAGTTCCTTACACCGTTTGCCGAATGGTTCCTGAGTGCCGAACACGCGTCGTCACTTGGCAAACATGCAAAATGGTTCCTGAGTGCCGTAGCAAGACCGTTAACTACACAACTTGCAGCCACGTCTGCGAGCCACGTAGCAAGACTGTTAACTACACGACTTGCAGCTACGTCTGCGAGCCACGCACAAAGACTGTTAACTACACCGTATGTGCTGGCTACACTTGTGAGCCACGTACTCGTACGCAGAACTACACCGTATGCAAGATCGTTCCTGAGTGCCGCACAAAGGTTGTTAACTACACCGTTTGTGGTACCCGTCAGGAAGTTCGCACACGAACTGTCTGCAACACAACTTACCGCAAAGAGTGCTACACACGTAGCGTTCAAGTTCGCAAGTGCCGTCAGGTACAAGTTCCTTACACTGTAACACGATGCGTTCCACGCGTTGTTTGCAAGCAAGTTCCAGTTCAAGTTTGTGCTCCTGCACCAACTTGTGACCCATGTGGTGCTGGCGGAGCTGTATCGATGGGTGCTGCTGCAGGCGACTGTGGCTGCAACGCCGGAGCTTCGGCTTGTGGCGGATCATGCGGCGGTGCTTCGGCATGTGGCGCTGGTAGCTGTGGCGGATGTGGTGCTGCACCATCATGTGGCGGTGCAAGCACTGGCCCAGTTCGCTCGATCTTGCAAAAGATCTTCAGCTGCGGTGGCGGCGGATGCGACAGCGGTTGCAGTGCAGCTCCAAGCTGCGGATGCGAAGTTGCTGCTCCAAGCTGCGGTTGCGAAGTTGCTCCTTCCTGCGGATGCTAGTAGGATGAACTGATCTTGCCTGACGCAACAGGCAAGTCACGTTCACAAAAGGATGCACGCGACATTCAATGCAGGGTGAGTCTGAGAAATCAGATTCGCCCTGCTTTTCTTTTGCGCCTATGTCAGCAGTCATGGAAGATTGGCGCGCGAAGTCCGTGCTCGATTTGGGGCGGGATTGCCGTAAGTTCCGTTTGAACGGCTCGCAGAAATCAACTTTCGG
>CAZZDZ010000507.1:0-4084 GCA_964652675.1 uncultured Pirellulaceae bacterium | reverse complement strand
CTCTTGCGGCAATTGCAAAATGGCTCTGAAGGGCGCCAGCAGGTCGCTTGACGGCAACTCACTTGAGTCCGTTTCATTCGCATCGTTAACGGTGAACTGAGCGAAATTCTGAGTCGAAAGGTTGTCCTGGCCAGATTCCTGAGGGGCAACGCTCGGGGCCTCGCCCTCAGCAAGAATCTCGTTCAAACCGCCGCCATTCGTGCCGCTGGGATCTTCGCCCTCAATCTCGTTCGGATCTCCGTTACCGACTGTACCACCAGGGCCTTCGGCAGCGATTCGCTCAAGTTCGTTTAGAACCAGCAGTGCATCGAGTGCTGAGACGATGCCATCCAAGTTAACATCGTAGCCCAGAGCAGGGTCTCCCTCGCCAACGGGACCAGGGCCGTAGGTATTGAGATAGTTAATGATGATTAACGCGTCGATCGCGGTGATTTCACCACTGCCATCAACATCGTGGGGATTGCTGTCGTTGTGAAAGGGGGTTGAGTTATCAACCACTTCAATCAAGAACGTCTCTGAAACGGGCTGGAATGAGCGATTCAAGTTCTGGGCCGTGACGACGATTTGGATTTCGTCTTCAACCGCCCGCTCTACAAACACGTCGTCTTTCAGCTTTAGTACTAAGTCGACGACCTCAAAACGCGAATCGTCTACTTCGACGACAAAGTTGCCGCTTGAGTTGCCGTCGATTTCGATACCGCCCACGATAGCGCCGAGTTCCAATTCGACCACCGAATCAGAATTCAATGTGACCGTCTCAATTTGTTCGGGAAGATCACCAACGGCAACGGTTATTTCCTGCGTAAAAGAATTACCACCGACGCCGATTTGAGCGGCAGTCACAGCGATGGTGACCGAACGTTCCGTTTCGAAGTCAAGGGCGACGCCATCGACCAACCTCAGTTCGCCATTGACGACTTCAAAGCGTTCGTCGTCAACTGTGACGATGTGTTCGGTATCAAAGTTCTCGTCGTGAATGACAAGCGGTGTAACCCGGCCTCCTACGGAGTTTTCCAGGATACCTGCGGTGTGTGGTGTGATGTCGACAATGGGCAACCTGGGCAGGGTCAGCGAAAGGCTGACCGTTGTTGATACTTCTGTCGCAGTATCCGGGTCGGTTGCGGTGATCAAAACTGAAAAGTTCGGTTCGTCAACCAAGTTTAGATCGCCGGGTTCGCCGATAAATACAAGCTGCCCATCGCGGACTTCGAATCGTCCGTCGTGAACGATGATTTCGTGATTGTCGTTGTCCGGATCAATCACGTCGATGACGCCAAGGGGCTGCCCGTTGGCGATGTTTACCGGGAACGGAGGAATGTCGATGTCGATGCCGACTGGTTCATCGGCAACCGGATTGACGGTCAGGTCTAATGGAGTGACCGTACTGCTGGCCCCGTCATGCAAGACGACAGAGATTGTATCGACGCCATTGAAATTTTCGTCTGGTTGGTAAATCAGTGATCCGTCCAACTGCAAACTGACGTCGCCATTACTGGCTGGCTGGGCCAGAAAGATAACGTATTGGTCACCGTCTGGATCAATCGAACCTTCAAGAGCACCTGGAGCACCCGCTGTCAAAACTTGGTCTTCGTCTACGGAGAATTCCGGCGTCACGCTGAAAAACAACGGGGCAGAATTTTCTCCGTCAATCGTCAACCCAAACGTGACTGGTTCGGGATCAACACCGCCAGACACCAGGATTTCGTGTGCAGTTGGTTGAGACAACGAAATTCTGGTCGCACCCGAACTGCCTTGAACCAATATCGCTGCAGCATTCGATTCAACGATTAGCGATCCAACTTCACCAACGGTTGATAAATCGACATCCAAGATTGCGACTGTTTCGGCGTTACGTAAATCGATCAACTCCAGGCTTGACTGTTCATTCGAAATGGCGACCAACAGTTCGCGCTGGCCATCCAAAGCGACAACTCCGGTCGCATTTGGCAGCGATTGAAGTTGCGCGAAACTGGCGTTGGTGTCATGCAAGCTGACGCCGCCATCATCGGTCCGAAGAACCAACAACCCTGAGGCATCGTCGTAAGCCAAAAGTTCGCTTGTCCCAGCTAGCTCGATGGGCGCATCTGTAATGAAGGTTGCCGTTGGGTTGCTCCACAGCGAAAGCTGTAATCCTGTTGGGCCGTTCCAGCCAAACACGCTTCGGTTGCCCGAATCGGACGCAATCACCTGCGTGTCAGGGGGGAGGACGAAGTCGACATTGGATAGTTGTAACTGGGCATCGGGATCGCTGCCATCAATCGCGACGATCGTCGAAAAACCGGCACGTTGATTGAGCACAACACCATTGCCGTTGGCATCAATTGCGAGCCCCGACCAAGCAAAGGTCCCGCCTGTTCCCGACAGATCAATGCTGGAGACACTTTGCGTTTGAGGATTGACGATCCACGCTGTCTCATTTGGTACTTCGCCCCCAATGACAATGACATCGCCACTGGGCAGCAACTGCAATTCGGTTAACTGGTCTCCGACCGGAATGCTTTGAAAGGTTCCATCATCCAAGTTGCCGACAACAATCGAATCTTGAACCAGCGACAGTAAACCCGATTCGTGATCGACTAAATCAACAGCGCCAACGGTGGGTATGGTGGCATGTTCCAAAGTCGCGTTGACAGGGCTGGTTTGCGTCTGGCTTTGGCTGCCATTAAATAGACGCAGCAGGTATTCCCCGTCATCTAAATCATCGAACTGAAATGATCCGTCGTCTTGCGTGAGGACGAAGCGTTCGCCCGAGTCCAGTGATGCGTTGTTGTTGGCGTCCAGATAGACGAGCCGATTGCTGAGAACTGATTCTTCGGCTTCCTGGCGGAATGACTGATCCAAGTCCTCGAAAACCACTCCGGTGATGGCAGCCAAGACTCGACGACTGTTTAGCCGCTCGACCAGCAATCGTCGGCGAACACCTACCCTTTTGATAGATCGTCTGTCGCGAGGGTGCTTTCCAAAGGCCATCAGTTAGTCGTATCCGTTAATTCAGTTGTTTGGCCAATTCGCTGTCTTGGCGGCACTTCGATCGAAGCGCAATAACATTCCGCGACTTGGAGCCCCTGTACAAGCAATAAGTTCCTCGATCTTGTGGGATAAAACCCAAAAAACCCCGAGAAATGAGCCGTTATGGGCTACCTACCGTGTTTGCAGAGCCATTGTCACGAAGGCACTCCAGGGCGAGTTCGTCGCAAATTTGACTCCCCACCGCGAATGGGTACGTCTATGATACGCTATAGGGTGAAGTAAGTCCGAACGATTTTCCCCAATTCACAGGCTGTTTTGGCCTGGAAGTTCGTGTTTTTCGGATTCAATCTCCAAAAGAAACTTCTCTTTCGTGTTCCGATTTTCGCCAGTCCCCAAGACCAACAAAATGACCAACTCAAAACAGCTTGATTTCGGCACCCTAAAGCGGGTGTTTTTTGTTGCGTGTTTCGCTTCCTGCGTATTTTGTGTCCAAACCCAAGTGTTTGCCCAGGTTGGCTCCTCGCATAAGGAGGAGATGGAGACGGAGGAGGAGATGGACGAGGATGAGGATGAGGATGAAATGGAAATGGACCAAAGCATGTCTGGCCGGAGTGGGCACGCTGGCAGTTCGGCTGGAATGGCTGGGGCAAGCGGAGTCGCTTGGATCTCAGCGCTCAGTGATCTCGACCTGGGTCCGTTGTTTGAGCCTCTGTCTGACGATTCTGCCATCGTTGCAGGGCCGGTGTTGAACACCGAAGCACAGACGAGCTACCAATCAGGAAACTATCCGTTGGCGCTGCAGTTGTACTTTGCCCACATGGTGACCGAGTACCAGGACGCTCAGTTTCGCCTGAAGACTGTGAAGTTCAGCCAGTATTTGAAACGGCCTGTTTGGAACATCAAGTGGGGCGTTTCCTACGCTGTTCGTGGCGATGCCGCAGACCCTCAGCCAATCCGTGCTGGTCAGACACCACCGGGTCGACAAGCATCAGGCAGAGGTCGGCAGCGAGGCGGTGATGATACCGACGAAATGAGCATGGAGATGGAAAAGAAGATGGAGATGGAGATGGAAATGAAAATGGAGATGGAAGAAAGCATGAGCTCTGAAATGGAG
>CAZZDZ010000506.1:0-4090 GCA_964652675.1 uncultured Pirellulaceae bacterium | reverse complement strand
CAATGCGCACCAACATCCAAAATCGCATTGAGAAACACGGAATAGGTTCTCATGGCGCCCAGCGTTCGTAGGAATTGTCGCAGATACGATTGAATGACTGTCCGAATGATGGCTGGCACCGGTTATCGACCGGTTATCGCCGTTGGACCACCTGCTGCCGAACTGCAAGAGGGCCAACTGACGGCAAACACATCGTCCGCTTGATCGGGAGCACAACGTCGCTTCAGGGCTCCCATTGGTCTTGTGGCAACTCCAAAGTTGACCCGGGATTCAGGAGATTGATCAATTGACTTATTGTCGGATCACGAATCAAAACAGGACGACCGCTGGAGAGCAATCCAAATGCAGGCGACTCACCCATCAGATGCGCACTTACAAGTCCCGACTGTTGGTCAAAATCGAAACGTGAGCGAGCGAAAGAACTTCGACGAGCGTTGAATTCCACCTCTAAATCACCTGGGCGTGTCCACGTGATGTCCTGGTTGCCGAACAGCACCGCGAGTTTGGAGTCATTGCTTCTTGTGCCATTTTTTCTGTGGGTTGGCATGACTTTGTCTACACCGTGAAAACGCGTGCGCCCTTGTCGTGCCCCGAACTGAAATAGTTTTGGAATCTGATTGATCAACCGATAGTTGTGGTCATGCGACCATGATTGATTGAGATCAAATTGGTTGTACAGATGCTCTTCTCCAATGTGTGGCAACAGGTGAACACGCCAAGACAGCTGAGTATCCGAAGGAATCTCTAGTTTGTGTATCGCTGCGCCAATCTGCTTCAACGTAGAGAAGACATTCTGTTTCGTTGCAGGATCGACCACATACGAACCCTCGGAAGGCAAAGACGGGGGATTCGGCAAAGGCAGTCGAATCGATTGCTTGTCTGCCTTCATTCCAGCGATCGGCTGATGATCGTTATCTGTTCGTGAGACGAGCGCAAGGAACCTTGTGGGATGGATACCGCCTTCGCATTCCAGGCATGGACCAAGTCCAGGCTGCAAAATGGTTGGCGCAAAGTCGGCGAGGCCAAATTCTTGCAACGCATTTTTGGGATCAACTACCTTTTCGGGCTGAGTCCAAGGCACCTCGGATCCAAATCCTGCAAAAAGAATCGAGACAGACTCACTGTCAGGATCAAAGCGAACCGTGTTGGCGTTTTGGTCAACTCCAGCATCAGCGGAAATAACGCTTCGAAAGGATGTCAAACCTGATTTGAATCCGGAGTCATAGTTACGCGGTATTTCAGAGAGCAACCTAAGATTGTGTTCACTATCCCATCGTTCATCCAAGCGGAATTTTTCGTACAAGGCTCGATGGTTCAGATATGGCAGAATGTGTACTCGCCAAGAAAGCTGTCTATCACTGTCATTAAGAATGCTTGCTGGTGATTTGCCCGTCGCTTGACTCGTCTTTTCGACTGCGCTCTGTATCGCCCGCAGTTTGATCTTGGCAAATTTACGGGCGAATTCATGTTTGCGAACTTGATTTTGATTTTCGTTTTCAATTTCCCGAACCCGCTCTGCTTCTCGCCCAGCATTTGTTTGCTTGGATCGAACTGCTAGCCCTGGTTCGGACCGGCGCGCGCTATCTTTCATTGCTTTCAGATGCTCTGCTTTGTTCAACTCGAATTCCCGCCTCGATTGCTCTATTCGTTCTAACCTGTTTTGATATTCCTCGTGGAAAGGAATTCGCGTTGGGCGATGCTCTGGCCGTTTGGTTTTGGGTTGCGCTTGCTGGTTGGCAAGCCCCTGATGACGACTGGATATGCCCGCCACGTTTCGATCTGCAGCGTCGTTCGAGCGCGATTTCGAGTGGGTTGATTTCGCCTCGGTTCGCGTCGTGACTGTTCCTTGCTCGCTAGCAGGGTCAACGGAAGCAACTTGTGTACGTGATCCAGGCGGATGAAAGATCATGTACGAAATTCCGGCCAGACCAACAACCATGATCGCCATCAAAACAAACGTGCCCAATACGGCAGGAACCAAGCTTTCGTCGGCGTGGGCGCCCAAACATTTTGCCTGTTCTAAATCTCGTTGCGTTGGACGCTCGTCGGAGCGCATCAGCTCCGGCCATCGTTGATTTGCGACCGCAAGCAGCTTCTTTTGGGATGGACTATCTACTTCGCCGGAGCGGTTCGCGATGTCGATCACTGCCATCGTCGCAAAACACGAATCGGGATCGATCGACGACGCATATTTAAACACTCCCGACGCTTCGCGAAGTCGATTGGCTTCGACCAGTACTTTTCCAAGCATCAGATTGGCTGATAAGAACAGCTCCTTTTCGTCTTGCCCGTGGGTGCGTATGTGCTGGAGATCGGCAATGGCTGCATTGGAATCACCGGCAAAACTGTGTGCCTGTGCGCGAGAGAAGCGGAGTTCCAGGTTTTCGCCGTTCAGAAACAAAGCTTGATTCAGATCGATGATGGCAGATTGAAAGTCGCCGATTTGCATCGCAAAAAGTGACCGGTTGATCCTCAGATCCGAATCGTCATGTCCACGTTGGATTTTCTGAGTGATCAGCGAGATCAAAAAACGATTGAATTGCTGACATTCTGCCGCCTCTCGCTGGATATCCTGCATCAACAATCCGCCCATCTGTTTGATGAGAGACGAACCGTTTTCGTCAAAGTACTGCAACGCCATTACCTTGCTTTGCTGGCGGGAAACATTCCATCTTCTCGCCATGGCGAACCGCGTTTTTGGCGCTGGATGCGAATCGTCCGAAGTCGTCTCTCGCTCATAGATTTTTTGCACGGCCGCATCGACAATCGGTTTGTACTCGGTCAAACCGCAAGCAGTATTTGGGTTAAGAGTTTGTCGGAATGACTGGGCGTACCGAAGATCAAACTCGACGCCGCGACGAATCACGTGCTTGAGTCCATCGGTAAATGGGGCCGTTCCGTACAGTGACACCGCAGTGCGATCCGCCAAGACTTCTCCAAGGCGACTTGCCCCTAAAGTCAATTGAGAAAACATATGGCTGAAAAGACGAAGAAAATGGACCGAAACATCCCAGAAACGTATTTTGCGTCGCCGAGCGATCGCTTCGACAAAACGGTGCATGGAATACTGAACACGCAACGCGATGTCGCCGCCGGCAGTATCACGGTGTCGAAAGTGCGCGTACTCGTGTGAAAGCACCGACCGAAACGAATCCGCTTGAAAATCGTGCAACAGCGAAACTCCCAGAACGAGCACTCTGTGTCCACGATTGAGTCGTCGGGACAACCAACTTCCTCGTTCAAACACACACATGTCTGCATTGGGAGTCACCCAAATTTCATCGACAGGTCGCGTATCGACCTCCTTGGCCACGGAGTTGACCAAGCTCCAGAAGTTCGGAGAGGCGTCTTTGTTGAGTGCCATTCCACCGGGTGCATCCGGAACGTTCATCAGCGCGGTACGAATCCCACTAAAAACTGTGACGAACGCGCCAAAAACGCCAAACATCATCAGCAACATCAACGGCAGCGTGATCGCGGGTGTGTAGAAACACGCATACGCAATCGAAACGAGCAGTACCGTTGCCAAAACCAGCAGCATTGGTAATGAAACGTAATAGTAGATCCCAGCAAGTTCGATCACCCAACGATAAACACGTCGCAACATACGAGCCGAAAAATTCTTGGCATCCAGCCGATTGGTTGCAATCCCGCGCAAAGTCATTTCACTTAGCAGGAGGCCCAGCAAATAGAGCGTAAAGTAGCCAAACAGCCACGCGATAAGTGCTAGTACGACAAGCTGCACGAATTGCAATGCCGACGATTCTTTTTGAGATGATCGTGCTGAATCGTGGCGGGAGATCCGCGGCAGTTGCAAAACGACTGCCGAAGTAGTCGCGGGTCCAACCACTGTACTCACGTGAAAAAGTCGGGGGCAAGTACTTGAACAGTGCGGAACTCGCGAATTTGCGTGCCCTGGCTGCACTATCCCCAACAGAAATAACAAACAGAGTAGCAGCGACCGCATGGAGCAACCCAAAATTATTCAAAAACAAATGGCAATATGTTTTAAACGATTCGCCACTCTAATTACAAGAAAGCAGGGATGAATCCCAGGATAAATCACTTTTTCAAGTTGGGTGATTCATGT
>CAZZDZ010000505.1:0-4100 GCA_964652675.1 uncultured Pirellulaceae bacterium | reverse complement strand
TTCATTGGCCCGTCAATCACTATGGCTTTTCACCAAATCATGCGATCTTTGCTTCTCACTTGCGTCGTTTTTTCTCTCACATTCGCATCCACTGTGACTCCATCGGTCAGCGCCGACGATGGCCAATGGCAATCTTTGTTCAACGGCAAAGATCTGGAGGGCTGGACGCCCAAAATTCGCTACCACGATTCCGGCGTGAATTTCAAAAACACGTTTCGCGTCGAAGACGGCTTGCTGAAAGTCCGTTACGACCAATACGACAAGTTTGATGAGAGCTTTGGGCATCTGTTCTACAAAGAAAACTTCAGCCATTACAAGTTTCGTGTGGAGTATCGGTTCGTTGGCGAACAATGCGAAGGTGGCCCGGCCTGGGCACTGCGTAACAGCGGAGTAATGATCCACGGCGAAGATCCAAAGGGCATGGCAAAGGATCAGGACTTTCCTGTGTCGATCGAAGTCCAATTGCTGGGCGGAGATGGCGAGGCAAAACGCTCGACGTCCAACCTTTGTACGCCCGGCACAAACGTCGTCAAAGACGGAAAGCTATTTAAACCTCATTGCACCAAGTCGTCTTCGGAAACTTATCACGGCGATCAGTGGGTGACCGCCGAAATCGAAGTCCGTGGAAACAAGGTCATCAAGCATATCTTGGACGGCAAAACGGTCTTGGAGTACACCAAACCACAGCTGGATGAACGCGATACGCACGCAAAAGAGCTGGCTGAAAAAGCCGGAACGAAAATGTTAAGCGGTGGATCAATTTCGATTCAAAGCGAAAGTCACCCGTGTGATTTCCGCAAGATCGAGATCATGGTGCTAAAGCCATAGCCTGTGAACCGAAGCGATAACGTGGGGAACATGGGGCCGGTTCCATCGGCCGACTTTGCTTCCTGCGACAAGCTGTCGCGTGTGTCTCGGCTCGAAAGCCCAGTTCGGGAATTCCGTTTCGAACCGCGCGTCATTATGATGGCGGTTTGACGAACATTCGTTTGAATCCCGATTGAAAGAGACCGTCTTGATGACGACTGACACTGGCAAATCCGCTTCGCCAATACAGCCGACTGAACAAGCAACCAGTAGCGATTCGATCGTTCGCTGGTTTGCTGGCACGACGGTCATCTGGGGAGCCCTAGCATCGTTGTCGGGAATGTTTGTGGCGTACTTTATGCTCCAGCCCGAGACGCATCGTTCTTTTGGCGACCTGGGAGTGTTCTTGTCGTACGGTCGGATTCGGCCCGTCTTCGCGACGATTGCCGTTTATGCCTTCGCAGGAAATGCTGCGTTCACGGCGATCTACTTTTCGATGCAACGTTTGTGCAAGACGCGGATGTGGAGCAGTACGCTCAGTTGGATGCACTATCTGGGTTGGCAAATCGTTGTGCTCGCCTCGATCGTGACCATTCCGATGGGGATGACCCAGGGAAAAGAACTCGGCGAAGCGCAGTGGCCGATCGACATGGGTTTTGCCGTCGTCTGGGTTTTGTTTTTCGGTGTCAATTTCATGATGACGATCATCAATCGACGCGAAAAACAGCTCTACGTTTCAATGTGGTTTTACATTGTCACGGTTGTTTCTGTCGGCGTTTATCAAATCGCCCACGTACTACTTACCGATGGAGCGTCTTGGCAAAGTCAGTCGATATTGTCTGGTGCCCGTGACGCAGTTTTTCACAGCGTGTTCCTGAACAACACGGTACTGATACTGTTGACGTTGCCGTTTCTGGGATTGATTTATTACTTCGCCCCCAAAGCATCACGGCGACCGATCTATAGCTACAAATTGGCGATCGTTCAGTTCTGGGGAATGGTTCTTTGTTTTTTCTGGGTCGGACCGGCGCGATTGCATTTGGCCGCCATTCCCGATTGGGTCAGTTCGCTTGCGATGATATTCGGACTGATGCTTTTGATGCCGATCTGGGGCGGAGTCGTCAACGGCTTGCGAACTCTGATGGGTGATCAATCGAATGTACCCACACAAGACGCCGAGCAAAAAAATCTGAATGACTTTGTCGTCAAGTTCCTAACGTTCGGCGTAGTCATGTTGGGAGTGACGTCTCTATTGGCTGCAGCGGTAAGTATTAAATCGGTTAGCGCCGTGCTGAACTACACGCATTGGTCGATGGCCCAAATGGATGCGGTTGTGTTCGGTTGCTGCGGCATGCTGGCGATTGGGATGATCTATTACTTAGTCCCAAAGCTGTTTCAGTGTCAGCCCTTCAATGAATCGCTTGTAGGTTTGCATTTTTGGATCTCCGTTGCGGGCGTCTGTTTGACTGTGATCGCTGGTTACACAGCGGGTTTGTGGCAAGGTCTCAGCCAAAGTGCTTTGACGCGAGACACCGGGCAGTTGGAAAACCTAGAGTTTCTAGCTTCGTTAAATCAAGTTTCCATGTTGCTGTGGTTGCGATTGATTGGCCTGGGATTGTTATCGCTTGGCATGATTTTGATGGCCGCAAACTATCTGGCGACCGCGCTATCCAAATTGGGAAAGTGTAACCCGTGTAAATTGGCCAGTGACCTAATAACAGACCAGGAAATACAACGCCCAGCGTCTCGGTTTGCAGACACGCCGATGTTGGAAGTCGCGAAAAACCTAGACGTTTGGCGCCATTTTGATTGGCACCGAGCTTGGGAACGTGACGCCGGTAAGTTTGTTGTTTTGCCGTTGGTCGTGATGGGAGTGGCAACCGTTTTTCAGCTCACCCCGGCATTGCTGTTTCCCTCTGGTGCTGTCCCGATCGCCAGCGTGCAACCTTATTCGCCGTTGGAGTTGGCCGGACGCGAGATCTTTGTGCAAGAAGGCTGCGTGAACTGCCATACACAAATGGTGCGATCGCTGGTTGCTGAAACAAAACGCTACGGCGATTTCAGCCAAGGTGGCGAATTCGAATTTGACCATCCGTCGCAATGGGGGCACAGGCGAATCGGTCCCGACTTGGCACGCGAAGGTGGCAAGAAAACAAGTCATTGGCATTGGATGCACCTGCAAGATCCGCGTGATGAATTGTGGTGCGAACCAACCAGCGTGATGCCCTCGTTTGCTCATCTTTCAACCGAAGAATTAGATTTTGATCGGCTAATGCAACAAGTCGCGACGGCAAAGCGACTGGGCGCCGATTACGCAATCGCCGACGAAGACCTTGCGGACGTCGCGCGAACACAAGCTGAACAGATCGCCGCAGACGTCGTGGGTGGCGGCGGACCGATCTGGACGTTACGAAACAACAAACAACCATTGATGGTCTACGATTCCAAAGCAATCGCGCTGATCGCCTACATCCAACGATTGGGCGTTGATCTATTCAAGCCGCCACCAACTGCCGGCCAGACTGCCAGCAAGTAAGTTCACGAATTCCCCCAACACGTTTTTAGATCGCTCCGGTCCATGAGCAATACCGAACCAACCAAACGCAAGCTTAGCGAAAAAATGTGGGGTGACGTGCAAAACACAGTCACCGACAGATCGCATGACGAAGACATTCGCGAATACGACAACCCGATTCCCGTTTGGTGGAAAGTGGTTTTTATCGCGACGGTCGTCTTTGCGATCCCCTACATGGCGTACTATCACAACGGCGCCGAAGGTCGAACGGCAGCAGAATTGTATAGCCTGGCGGCGGCAGAAAACGCGAGGCTGCAGTTTGCGGAACTTGGTGGCGACCTAGTCGGCGACCAAGCCACACTGGTTGAGTACACCAGCAAGAAGAATTGGTTGGCTGTCGGGAAAGGCGTTTTCCAAGCCAACTGCGGCGTCTGTCACGCCCGTGATGGTGGCGGCAAAGTAGGACCGAACTTGTGCGATCAGAAATTCAAGAACGTTGCGACGATCACGGACATCTACAAAGTGATCAGCAACGGCGCCGCTGCCGGGGCGATGCCACCGTGGAAGAAAAAATTGGACCAAAACGAATTGGTTTTGGTTGCCTGTTACGTCGCCAGTCTACGAGGCACATCGCCAGCGGTCGCCAAGGCACCCGAAGGGCAAGAGATTCCAGCATGGCCCGAGTACACGCCCGAGAAAGAAAAGTAGTCGTCAACCGACAACCGGCTACCATCCGCGGGCACGCATGCGTTTGAGAATTTCGATTCGCAACTGGCCT
>CAZZDZ010000504.1:0-4117 GCA_964652675.1 uncultured Pirellulaceae bacterium | reverse complement strand
GCGATCATCTTGCTGGGCTGCGGCGTGATCACCTATCGACAAATGCGGTTTGTAGAACCCAAGTTTCCCTCCAGCGACGCGTTTCCAGATCCCGCAGAATCAACTCGCATCGTGCCGTTGTCTGATGGGGGGGCGTCAGTGCAGCGCGATCCCAGTGCAAATTACATCACCGTTACGGTAACGGGAGCGGAAAGCGACCAAGGCGCGATGATGCTTGCGATTTATGATTCGTCAGAAACGTTTAATCAGCCGGAGAAAACCGAGCTCAAGGGATACTCGTTGATTGTCGACGGCACCACTCGCGTTCAATTACCGCTGGATAGCTTACCCAGTGAATTTGCAATCGCTGCGTACCACGATGAGAACGGAGATGGGATGCTGAACAAGAGTCCGTTTGGTTCACCGACCGAGAAGTACGGGTTTTCGAATCAGGCCCGTGAAATCATCGGCATACCGCCTTACCACAAGGCCGCAATAAAGCGGCCGAAAAAAAACAGCGAAGTCGCCATTGTGGTTGAGTAGTTGCTTATCGCTGTTGTCGGTTGAATTCGCTGCAGATGGAATTCAACATGCCAGTGCGTTCATCAACAGTCTCGTCGCTTTAGAGGCGTTGACGCGAAGCTTCGATTGGGTCTCTTGGCGATTCACTGCGACTTTCTTTCGTTTCGCTATCGCTTTGGCGTCGACCTTGACCGCTCAAGTAGTCACTCCATCGACGTCGCCCGTGCGACTCTGTTGGGCCGGGCGCGATTAAGAATACGGTGCCAAGTCCAAAAATTAGGCCTGCCATCGCTGCCCCTGCCGCCAGCAGTGATCCGGATGGGCCAATTGGTCCATCAGTTACTTGCGGCGGGCCAAGCTGTTCGACGAAGTTCGTCGACAACGATGCTGAGCGACTTGCCTGTGCTTCGGCAAGCAATCGCTCCGCGTCAGCAACTAGTTCGGTACGCTGTTTTACTTCCGAGTGGATGATGGAGTAATCGGCTCGTGCGTCGGCGAGTTTGTCCAGACGTTCTTGCAGTGCTTCTTTTTTGCTGGTCAGCTTCGCGATCCGTTGTTCGGTGAGTGTGATTCGTGGCTGCATGCCTCTTACAACCGACTGGATTTCTCTTTGCATCCGATTGAGAATCTCGGTCTCGGCAGCTTCGGCAGCGCGTCGTTTCGGGTTGTGCTCTGTGTATCGTCCAGCCAGTTCGCTGGATTGAATTTGTGCATCAATCAGGCCGTTCTTTAGACGCAACAACGATGGTTGGCTTGTCAGCAAGTCACTGCCGCTGATCAACATTTCTTTGGGGTTGTTTACTCCCTTGACCAACATTTCGTGAAGGCTTTGTTGTTGGCTAAGGGCAACCTGAGCAGCCTGTAGTTCTGTTTTGGAGACTTCCAAAGCTCGGCGTGTTGCACCATCGCCCGAGATACTCTCATTCAGATTTCTGAGTTCACTCAAGTCGGCACCGAATTTGACTTCGATGTGTTGTAACCGGTTGGTCGCTTCGTCCAAGTTCTTTCTCGCCAAATCGCGAGCGAAGTAAAGTTCTGAGATAATGCTGTCGGCACGCACGCGACGAACGTTTCGCAGATGCTGTGTCAAATTGTCAAACATCGCGCTACAAAAATCAGACGCTCGCTGTTGTCCGCCAGCTTTCACCGTCAAGTAAACAACTTCTGTGTTACCAAACTCGGATCCCTTGGGGGCAACCAGATTGACCGATGACTTGATCGTGCTATCAACCGCTGATGTTGTCGGCCATGATGCAGCATCGACTCCTTGGGGAGCACCGATTTGCTGTAGAGCGCGGGCGACGACGGCTGGGTCCTGAGTCATTTCCAGGATCGTTTCTTGCGCGGCTTTTAGTTCGGTTTGGCTGGCAAATCGGCCAAGTCGATCCACCGATCCGGTCGCTTCATCGCGAACAACCAATGGCTGGCGAGCAGACCATGTGCTTTCGCTAAAAAACGCATAGCCAAGGCCTGTGACGGTGAAGATGACTGTCGTGCCCACCCAGAGTGGTGCGAACAATACAAGTACGTTACGGACGTGTTTCCACGGAATGGGTGCAGCTGACATGGGTAAGTCGCAATAAACCAAGTAAAGGGAATTTACCCTGAACCCTAGGTTGCGAATAAAAGACGAACGCCATTTTGCCAATCCAGATGCACAGGACATGCCAGACTGGTTGTCTGGATAACGGTCCTGGCGATCATGACGGTTGAATTGACTATAGCTTGACCAGCAAAAGCAACGAGTAGAAGAAGTCGTTGGCATCGGCACCGCCCTGGGGAGTGCTATCGTAGCGATCATTCAATCCTAGTTTCAAACTTAGGTTGTCAGATCCACCGATCAAGATTTCCCAGGAAAAGTCGCTTACGACTCGATAGTTGCCGAAATCACCCCAGTCAGGAAAGTAGTCGACTTTTGCACGGATCTTGTTGTACTGATTGACTTGATGTTCGCCTTCAAAACCCAACAGGGCTTCTGGGACCCAGTCGTCATCTGGAGCGCCGATTTCACGAGAAGCCCCCGCTCCAAATCGGGTTACGAACGTCGAACGATCATTACGAATCCAGTGGTAGCCCAAGCCGCCGCTTAGATTCAGACGCAGATCAAAGACTTTGAATTCGTCCCATTCCAATCCAAATTTTGAAAATAGCGACCACGGTGTGCCGTTGATTAGTCGGTCGTAGTCGACATTGAAACGACCGTTGTCTTCGGTGGTAATATCCCGCGATGTCACCGAACGGTAGTCAAAATCGAACGCCAGTGTATCAATGTCGGTCTTTCGGCGAATCTCAGCACCGGTTTGAAAGGCGAACGTGTCGGAGTTTCCTTCGCTGCCGTCGATGCCAAGTTCGATGTGATTCGTCCAGCCGGTCGTCACCCAACGCCACGCGTCCGTGTACCAACTGGTTGTCTGCTGGCTTAATGGGGGAGAACCAACGACACCCGTTTTGATTTTGTTGTTGATCGTTTGACGATATTGTGACAATTCAATCGATTTGTCAGCCGTGGTGTCGAAGATTGGAATCGGCTGGATCGCATTTTCAGAACCATCGCTGTCGTCAAGTGGCTGATTAAATCCGGCGTTGGTAATCGCGTTTTTTGCAATCGCGTTATTGACAATCGTGTTGTTGACGATCTCTTTGTTGACGATCTCTTTGTTGACACTGCCCGTCGATTTGGCAGCGACCTCTTGAACGTCTTCTTGGACCAACGGCCGGGTGTATAGACTTGGGTCGACTGGAACGGTGTACGGGGCGGCTTGTAGCTGAGAAGAACTCGAGTTGGCTCCAAGGTTTTCGCCTGCGACCTGTTCGACGTACCCAGCTTGTGTTGCTGCATTGTCGAATTGAGACTGCGCTGGTTCTGGAAGAATCAAACCCAGATCAGTGACCGCAGCAGGAGTGGTGTCGGTAAACATTCTGCCATCAAATGTTGATTGGCCGGTTTTCCAAGACTGTGCAGACGCCAATGGCGCGGAGCCAAACCACCAACTCGCAGGCAAAAGTGTTACCGTCCAAAGAATGAAGCAACGCAGCGCACGGGCGCGCTTGCGTCCGACATTTTGTTCAACACAAAAAGAATGGGATTGAATCAGCCGATTGAGCATCCGAAGCCTTGCTAGTGACGAGCGTCCCCGGGTTTCACGGGTGTCCGCGAAACCGTTGTTCACTAGTCATTTAGCAAAACGTCAAAACCGCTGTCACGAGCGAATTAAAGTAATTCGCACGACAGCGGTTTTCTGTTTCACGCAGGAGCGTTTCCCACGTGAAGTTTTCGATTCAACAAAAGCAGAAATCTCAAACGCTGGAAGTTTCAGCGACTGCGTCAGCTGCGACCGATTCACCTGCTGCCAATGCGGCTGCTTCGGCGGCACGGTCTGCTTCGATCTGCTTTTTGCTTCGACGCTTGCGTTTGCGTGGCTTGGCAGCCCCCCATTCTTTTGTCAGCGTCTCGAAGACTTCTGGCGATTCATACCGGACGACGTTTTTGCCTTCTGGCATCGGGCCAATCAAGCCGCGAAAAACCGGCATGCCGCGCAGCGCCAAGTCGGTGCTGCAGTCGTCCGTTCCAATTTGGAAATGGGTCTTAATAATGGGGTCACAGGTTGGATAGTCG
>CAZZDZ010000503.1:0-4125 GCA_964652675.1 uncultured Pirellulaceae bacterium | reverse complement strand
ACCAGGACCAATGAACGCTCAGCCTGGGCCTATGAACGCTCAAGCCGCGCCTATGAACAATGGTTCGGGAAGCGGCGGGCAAACGATCTATGTCAAAGCCGGTCGTGCATCGGGTGACGGTTCGGGTTGGAATAACGCGATCAATGATCTTAGCCGAGCACTGGCGAACGCTCGACCGGGTGACGAAATCCGAGTCGCGCAAGGCACGTATGTTCCATCAGAAACCGATCGCGCCGCATCCTTTCAGCTTGCCCGCGGTGTGACCGTCTTGGGTGGCTATTCCGGATCGGGTGACGAACGCAACTGGGAACAGTACGTGACGGTTCTCAGTGGAGACATTGGTAAGCGAGGAGATGATTCAGATAACAGTCATCACATCGTTATCGGTGCGAACGACGCAATCTTAGACGGGTTTACCATTTCCGGTGGCAACGGCACCAACGCTCGTAGTGGCGGAGGTGGTCGTGGACAACGCGGCGGTGGCGGCGCCGGCGGACAACGTGGTGGCGGTGGTCAAAGAGGCGCTGGTGGTCCTGGTGGAGGAGGGCAACGAGGCCCAGGCGCCGGTGGACCTGGTGGCGGCGGACAGAGAGGTGCAGGTGGACAAGGCGGCCAACGTGGTCCAGGTGCTGGAGGACAAGGCGGTCAACGTGGACCGGGAGCAGGTGGTCCTGGTGGACAACGTGGCCCAGGTGCCGGTGGACCCGGTGGTGGAGGTCCTGGCGGCGGTGGAGGACCCGGTGGACCCGGAGGTGGTGGTCAACCGATTCACATTACTCCTGACATGATCATTGGCAACATCAACCCTGGTGCTGGCGCTGGAATCGTCAACTTCAAATGTGCTCCGACGTATCGCAACTGTATCGTTCGCGACAACAAAGCGCGAAAGGGTGGCGCGGTTTACAACATGTCCGCGACCACGACGCCAAAAGATCCAGCATTCAAACTGGAGCCCGCAGCTACTTTTATCAACTGTAGCTTTATCAACAACTACGCGATCGGACGCGGTGGTGCGGTCAGTAATGACCTGGGCACCGAACCGACGTTCCTAAAATGCACGTTTACTGACAACAAGTGTGACGGCAAAGGCGGCGCGATTTACAACGACTTCCGTTGTTCGCCAACTTTGGTTTCTTGTTTGTTCACTGGCAACTCTGCTTATGACGGCGGTGCTCTGGGTAACGATGGGGCGTCCAGTCCAATCATCACCAATTGCACTTTCACAAAGAACCATGCGATTGACATGGGAGCAGCGTTGTACCAAGGCAGTGGCCCCGCGAATAACCCGGTTGTGACCAACACAATCATCTGGGGGAACAGTTGCGATAACGGCCCTGCTGGCATCGTCAACTGGCACGACAATAGTCCTGTCGTGACTTACTCGTGCATCGAAGGCGGTTACCACGGTGCTGGCAACATCAGCACTGATCCGTTGTTTGTTGATCCGGATAACGGCAACTTTGCATTGTCCGCAAACTCGCCTTGTGTTGATGTCGCAAACGGTTTGGCTGGTCCGACCGACGATCGCCTTGGAGCAGGACGTTTCGACGACAAGGGAATGCCCGATGGTCCGGTAGCCTCCGTGGTTGCCGCAATGGGTGACCTTGGCCGCACGGCGCGGCGCGGAACCGCTCCAGCAGACATTGGTGCGTTTGAAAGATCCGAGTCGACGACTTCCGAGCAAATGTCAACGGTTTACGTTAATGGCAACAGCACGGGCGCCGAAGATGGACGGTCTTGGAGTACTGCATTCAAAACTTTGCAGCCCGCCATTGAACTTGCTTACCGAAGCAAAGCCGAGATTTGGGTTGCCAAAGGGACTTACAAGCCTACCGACGGAACCGACCGAACGGTTTCGATCCAACTGCGAGACAACGTTTCGTTGCTTGGTGGATTTACTGGAAGCGAAACGTCCAGCGACCAACGTAACATCACGACAAACGTAACGACGCTCAGTGGTGACATTGGCGCTGAAAATCAGCTCAGTGACAACTCCTATCACGTTTTGGTGGGAGCCAACGGAGCTTCGTTAGACGGATTTGTGATCGCATTTGGCAATGCAAATGGACAAGCGTTCCACGCCAAAGGTGGTGGAATGGTTAACTATGCCCAACACATCCAGAAGGCTCCGACCGGCTGGGCGACTGGGCTGACCGTTCACGTTTCCAATTGCGTGTTCTTTAAGAACGAAGCGACCGAAGGCGGCGCGGTTTACAACTACGACCGAAGCAACCCAACGTTCCGCAACGTGAACTTTGACAGTAACTCGGCCGAGAGCGGCGGAGCGATCGTTGATCGTGTGGGCGTCAAATCGCAACTGAACCGATGTAACTTCCACAACAACTATGCCAAGTGGCGTGGTGGAGCGGTTTACTTTGACTATGGATCGCGACCCACCATCGTCGACTGCAAGTTCACTGAGAATCGCACCGACGGTCATGGCGGAGCCACCTACATCATCAGTCGTGCGTCTCAGTTAGAGAACTCGGTTGTGACAGTGCGAGACTCGGTTTTCCGTGGCAACGAAGCCCGATTGCGTGGTGGTGCGATCGCCAACGCAGACAGCGGCGTCTTGGACATCACGCAGTGTGAATTTAGTTCAAACCGCGCTGGGCGAGGCGGCGGTGCTGTGTCGAACGAGTATCTGTCACGAACAACAGGCAGGGGTTTGCAGTTTTCTGGAAACAAAAGCGATGCAGGCGAAGCCGATATGGATACGGACGAAAGTTCGAACGTCAATATCAGTGGCTAAGTCAATAGATCGTTTGAAGGAGCTAGATATGTCCTCAGAAAAAGAAACACCGCCGCAGACGATCACGTCCACGGTCTACAACCAAATCCGAAGCGATATTTTGCAAGGACGGTTGCAGCCGAAGGAGCGATTGAGGGTGGAGTCACTTCGCGAGAAGTACTCCACCAGTGCGAGCCCGGTGCGAGAAGCGTTAAGCCGCTTGAGCGCACACGATTTGGTCGTGAACCACGAGAATCGCGGATTCCGAGTTCCCGATGTTAGTCGTGACGAATTGCTTGAGTTGTACGAGACACGTGAGTGGTTGGAAGTCAAAGCGCTGCGAGATTCGATTGCAAATGGCGACGTGGCTTGGGAAGAAGACGTTGTCTTGGCCCAGCATCGTCTGAATCGAGTTTCTCGTTGCACTGACACCCAATCGCATGAACCCAATCCGGCCTGGGGCGACGTGCACCGCGCGTTTCACCTCTCCTTGATCGCTGCGTGCGGATCTCGGTGGCTGATTCGGTTCTGCGGACAACTACATGATTTGGCGGATCGCTATCGGCAACTGGCGGTGGTCACCGCAGATAACGTCCGCGATTCATTGGAAGAGCATGAAGCGATCGCACAGGCGAGCACCAACCGTGATGCTGACCGAGCGTGCGAGCTGCTTATTGCTCATTACGAAAGGACGCGAGACATCGTTTTGGACGCAAACCCGTCCGTTTTTGACTAGGCGATTGGAGACCCAAAATCGTCGCATCCCCACCGAGCAACCTCCCTAACCATTTGTTCGATCCGTCGACTCGTGAATAAGAAATGAACATGAACTCCATGCACTTTAGACGCTTAACGCCGTTTGCCGTTTCCGCCTGCCTCTTGATGCCCTGCCTCCTGATGCTAAGCGCGCTTCCCGCTCAAGCGCAGCCAGCTCCATTGCGGCGTCCCCAAGCACAGCCAGGTCAACCGCAGCCAGGTCAACTTCAGCAGCCCCAGTCGGGACCCGCGCAGTTACGCCCAGCTCAAGGACAGCCTCCCCAATCGCAAGCTCCGCAAGAGGGTGCGGAAGCGACTCGGCGAGTCGCGCCGATCATTCGGGCTTTAGATTTAAATGGTGACTCAATCATTTCCAGTTCTGAAATTGCCAACGCCTACGCTTCGTTGAAAGCGCTCGATCAAAACGGCGATGGAATACTATCGACAAATGAATTCCGAAACTCCGGCTCACCTGCCGGTCCCGAAGGACAGGGGCCCGGTCCAGGCGGCCCAGGCCAAGCTGGTCCAGGACAAGGTGGTGGTCCAGGACAGGGCGGACCGGGACAAGCTGGACGTGGACCAGGACAAGGTGGTGGTCCAGGTCAAGGCGGCCCAGGTCAAGCTGGACGTGGCCAAGG
>CAZZDZ010000502.1:2078-4126 GCA_964652675.1 uncultured Pirellulaceae bacterium | reverse complement strand
ACTGGGGTGGTTTGTCGAAATTGAAAATGGCAGCCGCCGCAACGACAGCCGCGGTCGGTGCAAAATTGGTCCACGGTGTCAACGTTCCGGCCGCCAAAGGTCCAAAGGTCGATTGGTCCAAAACAGAAGGCGTCGATCCAGCGGTTGCCGCTGAATTGGACGAGCTTGGCATTAGCAGTGTCGACCAACTGGAGAATATGTCGGACGAAGATCGCCGGGTCTTTGAGTCCAGGTTGGCGTCCAAAGGATTAAGTTGGGATTGGGGGAGGCTGAAGAATTGGAAGGCATCCGCTGCAAAGGACGATGGATCCGCATTGAATTTCGTTGCGAGTGGAGGTGAAAACAAACCACGAGGTTGGGCTGGCCCAACACACGCGAAAGATGATTCGTCAATGTCTGCGTTGGACGACGCCGCGCAAACATCGCAAGGCTGGGCCGAGCCAACTTATGCCCGCATTGATCCACCAAGTTCTGTACCTTCACCGGTCGGTTTCGCGCAACTGGACAACGTCAGCCCTGAACTTGCTGATGAACTGAGTGCGTTTGGGATATCCAATGTCGATCAACTTGATCAGCTGTCGGCGGACGAAAGACAGCGTCTTGATTCGCACCTAGCGGAGAAAGGTCACAAGTGGGACTGGGGTTGGCTGACGAATTGGAAATCGGCGGGCGGCGCGGTTGCCGGTACAGGTGCAGCAGTAGCAGCCGCCGGAACTGTAGCGGCAACGCAAAGTAACAACGAAGCCGAAGCGAAAACCCTGAATCTGCCTGCTTCCACGGGAACCAAAGTTGATTGGACCAAAGTGGATGGTATGGATCCGGCGCTCGCTGCGGAGATGCAAACACTTGGGATCGAAAGTGTTGATCAGTTGGAAAATCTGTCGGATCATGACCGCCAAGCATTGGAGTCAAGGTTGTCAGCCAAAGGTCTGAGTTGGGATTGGGGCTGGCTTGGTAACTGGAAAACTGCCGCAGTGGCTTCGGCGGGCTTTGGAGCAGCCAAGATCACGGGTTTTGCGGGGGCCAGCGAAACGGGTTCTCTTTCCAGAGCTGATTCATCCAAAACGGACTCGCCAGCAACTCAGGGTCAAACTGGCAGTGGGAAAGATTCGCTGCTTGGTGGCACAACTCGTTCGCTTTCGGATGTCACTGGTCAAGACGTCAGTCATAACCCAAACCAGATACCTCGTTTTGCAGAAGGGGTTCCAAAGATCAAAGACGATTTGACTTTGCTGGATGGAATCGATGGGCCTCAGGCGATCGAACTTCACAAAATGGGCATCCACAACTTTGACCAGTTGCATGAACTGTCCGCTGAAAATCGCATGCGGCTACAGAATTGGTTTCGCCAACGCGGTTGGTTCTTGGACATGGATCAATGGCGGATCGCTTCGGAAGGCAATACGCTGAACCCGACAATCGAAGACATTCAGCAAAAAGCCTACGAGATCTATTTGCATCGCGAAGAACACAATAACACTGGCGGAGAACGCACCGACTGGGAGCAGTCGGAGTGGGAATTGCGAGGTAATCCCATTTTTGGATACGGCGTCCCCCACGATGTAGAAGACTTTGCCGTCAGCGTGACCGGCATCACACCCGAAGCCAGAGACGAACTGTACCGAATGGGTTTGTACAACTCGTGGCAAGTCCAAGGTTTGGATCACGATGCACGTCGTCTCCTTACACGTTGGTTTGCTGGCCCACGGTTCGGTGTCGATCTGACCATGGCGTTCGGTTGGCTCAGTTCGCTGCAGAGTGTTCCGCAAGATAAAAACTACGGACACATTTTTGCGAACCGACCTTCAGACATCGACGATTTGTCCGACATCAAAGGCGTCGGGCATGCGACCGAACGCGATCTGAACCGAATCGGTATCTATCAGTTTGGCCAAATTGCATCTTGGACAGACGAGAACATTGACGCGATATCGGAAACACTCGAATTGGGCGACCGCGTTCGCGAAGACAAGTGGGTGGTCCAAGCACAACAAATGTCAGGCAAAAGTTAACGAAAGCGTTGGCATTCATTGGGCAGAATTCATTGG
>CAZZDZ010000502.1:0-1978 GCA_964652675.1 uncultured Pirellulaceae bacterium | reverse complement strand
ATTCATTGGGCAGAATTCATTGGCCAAAGCTTGTGTGACCAGATAGGTTAAACGCGGCCCAGAAAAACGGATGAGCCGCTGCGTTGCGCTGGCGGCGAGATTCGATCTGTTTGACTTGTGTGGCTTGGATCGCTCTGCGAACGTCGCGGTTTTCGACTAAGTCGCTGAAAAAACCTTGCATCAGTTTTGCGGTCGCGCGATCGGAAACGCTCCATAAACTGCCCAACACACATTGTGTTCCGGCGGCATGAAACGCACTTCGCAGCCCGATCACGCCACCGGTTGCGTCCAACGAGCCAACCCCCGTTTCACAGGCGCTTAGAACAGCAAGTTTGGTGCCGCGCAGATTCGCTCTAGCGATTTCTGCGCCCGTGAGCACACCGTCGTTGGTCATCTTTTCAATCGAAGTGTGAGCGTTTGCGTCGGCAAGCATCAAACCGCACTGAAGCAACGGATTCTTGGCGATAGAAGTGGTTTGGTCGATCGTACTATCTTGAATACCTGACGCGACCAACACTTGGCCTTCTGCGTTCAGAAAGAAACCGTGTGTGCTGAGCACAATGATGGACGGTTGGCTAAGTTCCTTGAAATCAGATTCCCGAGCCTCTTCGCCGATCAGGAACCTTGGACGCGTTCCGATCAGTTTTCCGATCAACGGCGCGACTGTGGCGGCTTCTTGAGATGAAAAATCAAGTTGTTCTACTGGGCCTATCTTGAAGCCAGAACTTGCATTCGCGTTCTTTACCGGATCGCCGTATTCTGGGTCCGCAAACACAACAGCCGTTTCGTCTGCGGTTTTCACCGGTTCGCGCACAAGGTCTCGCCCCGTTAGTTCCAGTTGGATCTGATATTGTTCAATCACAAACGAACCATCCGGATTGAGCAGTGCGGCCCAAGGCAGCAGCCAAGTGGCTTGATCAGGTGAAATGATCACGACTTTGGCGTCGCCAAAATGTTTGCGAATCGGTTCCCAGATAACTCGCGTTGCATTTTCAAGCATCGGTTTCGTTGCTTGAAAGCTTGCCAATTCACCCATTTCTTTGATCTGCGATACCGAATCAACCAATGCAGAACGCAGTCGGATGACCGCTTGGTCGACCTGCCTGGCGTTGCCCAGGTCGACCAGTTTGGGCGATCCGGTCTTGGTCGCGATCCAAGCAATGTATTTTGATCGAGGCCGTTGATTCGTACCTTTGCGATAATCGGTGTATAGGTACCGCACAATATCGACGTAGACGCCATCGTCGGGCAAAGCGGCTTGGATTTGGTCCAGTTCCACCCAAGGTCGTTTTGCAAACGCATCGCGACCAGCGGCACTTAAACCAACGGCTTGCGCGACTTGTGTTTCTTGGACGATCCCCTTTGCGTTGATCATCCATTCGATTGACTTTTCCGTCATCACATCGTCGTCTTTGAAATCGTCTGCCAGTGAAACACTCGCAAAGAACTCGTGTCCTCCCGCATACGAAAGATATTCAGCCTGTTTCTCGGCAGGAATCTCCCAAAGTTCTTTTCGCAGCTTCGTTCTCAAGTGACGAATGTTGGCATCAAGAAACGCAAACGCACGGTGTCGATCGTTCAGCACTCCCGTTTCAAGCAACACACCGACAAGTTCTCGCTGTTGGCTGATCGCGTAGTCTTGTTGGTCCGGAAAATCACGTTTGAATTGATCGATGGATTCACGAGCGCGTTTGGCTGAAAATGGATCGTTTGAATCGATACTTAGAATCGCGATTTGCAACTGAGTTTTTGCGATCGTGATGGGCGATGGAGGGTCTTGCTTTCGCAAACCAATCAAGTTTCTTTGAAAGATCTCAAGTGCTTGTTTGGGTTTGCCCATTTCTTTGGACAACTGAGCCATTCGTGCTCGAGCATTGGTTGCTTGGATATGTTCGGGGCCGTGATGTTCGTCGAATCCGGTGGCCACCTGTTGGTAAATTCCAAAAGCGTCTTGATACTCCGACGCGGCGTAGAGCGC
>CAZZDZ010000501.1:0-4131 GCA_964652675.1 uncultured Pirellulaceae bacterium | reverse complement strand
CACAATTCTTTGCGCTACGTCAGGAAAATCATGTCGGCGCAAACACAATTGTGTGTGTCTGCCTTAGGCCTTTTGCGTTTGTTCTGCATGCGGCCCCATGGCTGACGCCCTTGTCTTTACCCACAACTTTGACCGCAACGTTTTCGATTTTTGTGGCGAGCAACTAAGTCCGAAGGACTTCAACAACAAAGCCCCGGGTCGCGCAGCGCACCCGGGGGTTGGCGGTGGATTATCGATGAACGCCGAAGGTGTTCGACAAACTGCGCTGTTGTGAAACCCTTTCAGGGTTTGAGTTGGTTGATTCAACAAACGACCTGTGGTGCGCTGCGCGACCACAGGCTGTGTTGTTTAACAGCTTCGCTGTTGGATAATCCCGTGTTTTCGAGTTTTTGGTCCAGAGTTGCGCCGACCTCCCAGCGCGTGCCCTCAGCCAGCTAGCTCTGCTGGCCAGCATACAGAAGACTTCTGCGGATCATCGCGTGAACTTCGTCTGCGTCGACTTCCGTTGCGACTTCCATGTTGGTTTGCCACTCCGGTCGCAGTCGCCGATCGAACACCGTCGCGCCTCGCGTGATTTCGCCTCGCGTCTCGACTCGCCCTGCCATCTCTTTCCAAGTAAACAATTCAGGCTCCAACATGGCTGTCACGGCGACTGCATCGTAGAGCGGGATGAGTTCACGACCAAGTTGCTGATGTGCGGTGCGAAACATGAATGGCAACATCCGGTGCAACAGCGCACCAACTCGCGTCGTCTTGCTTGGTAATTCGCTCAGCAATTCCACGCCAAACTTGATCGACGCGGTTACATCTAGCGGCACAAGGCTTTTGGTGGTTGCCGACACAAACACTTCGGCCGCCGCAATCGGGTCAAAAAACATGTTGAATTCGGCCACCGGTGTCGCATTGCCGCTTCTCGCAACCGCGCCTCCGCTGATGACGACTTTGTCGATCAACGGCAAAACCGCTGGGTCACGCTGGCACAAGCGAGCAAAATTGGAAAGAGGCCCCAAGCAAAGCAAACTCACTTCGTTGGGATACTTTCGTACCAGTTCGGCAATCACTTTCTCGCTAGGCGGCAAATGCTGGCGATCGCTTCCTTCCAAATGGCAGTTCCCCAAACCATCGCTACCGTTCAAATGGCTGTCATCCACAACGGGCGCATTTTCAGGATCCGATGCTTTTCCAAGCCGCGGATAACGGGGTGGGTCCAACTGGCTGACGATCGCGTTAACATTGGTAGTCGATTGCGAGGCCCCGATGGTTCCCGCAGTCGCCGTGATCGCTAATACTTCGACTCGAGGATCAAACAACGCAATGCAAAGCGCAATGGCGTCGTCAATTCCTGGGTCGCAATCGATAATGATCTTTCGTGTCATGACGGAGAGTCTAATTTCTATTGCGTTGTTGTACGAGTCCACACCTGCGATAGTTTCGCAGGCTGTGCCGTTTTCCTAAACTCCAATTTCAGGCATCTTGCCCATGTCCGTTTTCCAATCCGCAATCGCACAGGCCGCCAGCGGCAGTGACCTTAGTATTGACCAAACGTCCGAGCTGATCGACGTGATGCTCCAGGGCCAGGCAGACGAAGACGAAATTGGGCAGTTGCTGTTGGCATTGAAAGAAAAGGGCGAAGCGGTCGATGAATTGGTCGGGGCAGCCCAAGCGATGCGTCGTCACATGACGCGGATCGACCATTCTCACCGAATCTTGCTGGATACCTGCGGTACTGGCGGTAGCGAAAGCGGTACGTTCAACATCAGCACAGCGGTCGCGATCACAGCAGCTGCGGCGGGCGTCGCGGTGGCCAAACACGGCAATCGCAAAGCAACCAGTTTGACGGGATCGGCCGATGTCTTGGAAGAATTGGGGGTTCCGATCGAATCAGACGTCGATGCGGTTGCAAAACGTTTGGATGAAATTGGAATCTGTTTTTGCTTTGCCGTAAAACTGCATCCTGCGATGCGGCATGTTGTTGGCGTGCGCCGAAAACTGGGGGTCAAGACACTTTTCAATTTACTGGGACCACTTTGCAATCCAGCCGGTGCGACTCACCAACTACTGGGAACATCGACGGTCGACGCCCAAGCAAAAGTGGCCGCTGCAATCGAGAAGCTCGGTACAACGCGGTCGTTTGTTGTTCACGGCAGCGACGGACAAGACGAAGTTTCGTTGGACGGCTGCACGATTGTGATGGATGTCCAAAACGCATCACAAGAGAAACTGGAATGGACACCAAGTGATTTCGGATTGATGCCAGTCGGACGCGAAGCATTGGCGGCGGCCAACCCCAGCGAAAGCGCCGCGATCATCCGCCGAATCTTTGACGGCGAACCAGGACCTTGCCGCGACACCGTGATCGCAGGAACAGCAGCGGCGCTGCTACTAGTCGGCGCATCAGGATCCTTGTCCGCAGGCGTCAACAAAACAACCGAAGTGATCGATTCAGGAGCCGCCAAAGAAAAACTAGCGGCGCTGGCAGCGTCTTGAGGCGACGAGTGGATTTCGCGGTCCCGTTGGAGTCCAGCTACCACCTCTTTCTCCTGCGCCTACTCTTCTTTGTCTTCCGAAGTTGCTGCTTCTTCTGCTGCAAGGCTTGCTGCTTGCATCTCCTGCAGTTCTTTAAGGGTCATCTCGCCTTGTTCGGTGACCAACCCACCTTCGCGCGAGCCACATCCAATCAGGCAAGACAACAAACAGAGAAGGAAAAAAATTCGTTTCATCAAATCATCCTGTTAACAGGTAAAAGTTCTTGTGAATCAAAAAACAACAGCGGCCTCCCTACGTAAAGAAGGCCGCTGTGTTGGGTTGTTTTCTCAGCAAAACGCCAAAGCGGAGATTAAAACTGTTCCTCGATGACTTCCTTCGTGGCACGGGTCCCCAAAGCTCCCCAGAGGCCGTAAGGACTGCTTGCGCCAGGAGCACTGACACCGGTTCCAAGTTGGGCAACAGGCGTCGCGTTTTGGTCACCAGCTTCGATCGAATCGGTAATGAAGATCACCGCTCCGTCAGCCATCAGAATATGGCATCCACCTTGATGTCGGCTGCTTGGCGAGAGGTAGCCAGACCGGTTGAACACGTGGTTAGAGCCATCTTCATTCGCGAACTGAAAGCAGGTGGCGGAGTTCGGCGGCGACATCGTGTAGACCTGACTGTAGACGGGATAACCGCTCGCCCAGCGATACCCACGGAGTTTGTCAGAGTTGCCTCCAAATATTGTTGACAATGGTGTCGTGGCACTACTGCTCCAGAACTGTGGTCGTTCCGGGTCAACTCCAGCGTTGTTCGTACACTCGCTAGGCGATCCAACAGGCACCTGAGGACTCCCGCCGTTCTCTCCTCGAAGCAACACGTCAGCATTGTTGCTTAGCGGATCAGTTCGTGTATCACGGTCACCGAGATCCGTTGCAATCTCACCTGCCATGATGGTGTTCGCCAATCCGTCAAGAATATCGCGAAAAGCCGCTTCTTGACGAGGCACAAACACACCACGTTGGCTAGCACGAACCATTTGTGCGCGAACGGAGTTGCGAACGAGAGCACGGTTAGCTGCGCCAAGACCACCTCGAAACGGGCTATCCCCAAGACAGGCTGCGTAATTGGTCCGACCATAAGCGGGAAGGCCTACACCAGGATCACTTGGGCAGCGCAATGTTGGGACCTGAGTTAAGTATGGTGGATAGTTCGCTTGGTCGGGCGTCGGACCAAAAGCCACCCATGGGTTGGCTGCCGATCCTACACCCGTGGTCGCTCCATCAGTGCGACCGACCAATGGATTCGAAATTTGCTCCCATAACGATTGCGCTTCAAAGAACGGCAGAAGCCCAACGAACATACTGTGCCGCTCTCCGTTGTGGGAATTGAAGCCTAAGTTAGATCCGGAATTAGTTCCTTGCCCTGTGCCTGACATTTGAGTCGGCAATTGTTTGTAAGCCGAGTGGTAGTTGTGAACTGCCAGCCCAATCTGTTTGAAATTGTTGCTGCAACTCATTCGCCGCGCTGCTTCGCGAGCCGCCTGGACGGCAGGCAGCAGTAGGCCCACGAGAATACCAATGATCGCAATGACGACCAGAAGTTCGACAAGCGTGAAAGCCTGCCTGCTTCGATAACGTTGGCTTGTGTTCATGAGTGAAC
>CAZZDZ010000500.1:0-4141 GCA_964652675.1 uncultured Pirellulaceae bacterium | reverse complement strand
CTATCCACCGATCCAAAGCCGTTCAGGCGTGGTACACGAACGCCGAATGATCGCACCCCAAACCGTTTAACGTTACACACATCACCTCATTTGAGATAATTCCATGACAGCCGAAACGATTTCTGCCAATTCCAACACAATACAGCAACCTGTTTTAGAAACAGCTACTTTCACTTACGGTGTTTCGACCGTCGCGGATTTGAAAATCCGGGAAGTCAAACGTAGTGATAGTGGACGAGTGACACTGAACAAGATTGAGATTGATGGACGAAGTGTGATCGCAACACGACGGTTTTGGCGCTCATTCTTTACACGATTCGGCATCGCAGAAAATGTGTTTCGCTATTTCGAGCCGCATGAAGTTTTTGAGCGTATCTCACGCAAGAACGAGGACGATTCGTTTCGGTTCTGCATTTCCAATCAAAAGCTGGGCGACGTTTCCACCAGCCGACTGCTTGCCGTCACAAGTTTGAAACGTCCCGTGATTCGTCATGGCGAGATTGCAGACTTGGTATCACGCTATGGTGCAACGGATATCTCGTACCGTGATGGGTTGGTGACCAGTTTCCACGCACCACGTGGTGGATCACGACAGTTTGCCATCGGTGGTGACCAGTTTCGTGATCGATTTTGTTTGGAAACTCCGATCGATGGCTACGGACATCCTCGGCTGTTTCTCTCGATGATGCGTTTGGTGTGCAGCAACGGCATGATCGGGTACACCCGCGCTTTTCGAAGCGATATCTCCGTCGGAAAGAAAATGGATCACTGTATTGCTCGCGCACTGGAATCGTTTGACAACGATGACGGCTACGCTGCTTTGCGACAGCGATTCGAGTCGAGCCAAACGTCGTGGGCATCCGTCTACGAATGCCTGCAGTTGGGTGCCGTATTGGAGCGGATCCAACGAGAGAATCAGACCACCAGCCGCGGTCTGCTAGCTCGTTTTCGCTCGATTGCCGGTAACATGAGCGAACTATACGGCTTGGCAAACTTGGATGCGCTCAGCGACAAACGAAAGCGGATTTTGCCCAGCAAGGCGCGAGTCTACGACCTCATCAATTTTGCCAGCGAAGTTGCGACTCACCATGCTACTGCCGAAGGTGCCAATCGTGTTCAGGCCTATATCGGTTCGCTGATCGCCGACGAGTTTGACTTGGAAGGAACAGCAACTGACGCCCCAGACTTCGATGCGTTCTTTTTGGACGAATCCGATGCGGTTGTTCGTCAAAGCGTGAACTAGCTGTTTTGAGCGAGGTCACTGACGTTTTGCCGAGACTAATTCAGCACGGTTAGATTCAAACCGTTTTGGATTTTTGGCATCTGCCGAACGATAAAACGTGGCAGCAACATCAGAGCGCTACCCGAATCTGGGTCGATCGTGATTTTGAACTTCGCGTTGTTTTTACTTGCTGCGTTTACAATGCGTTGAACGAAGATTGCTTTGTCGGAACCTAGTGGCGGGGTCCAAACGATGACGGGGAATTGATCATAAGTCGCTTCGGTGCCAAGCCACCAATGCGAATCATCTACGCGGCGGACTTGCATCTCGAACGGTTGCAGCATGTCTGCCATGACTTTACCCGCACTCGCGTTCATGTGCGGCATCACCAGTTGTTCGGGTGATAGTTTTCGTCGGTTCGCATCAAACCAGTTTACGAAACAGGTCGCGTTGTTATTACGTGATATGCGACGCAAAAGTCCCGCAACGGCAACCGGCGAGTTGATTTGCTGACCCGGATCCCCATCGGTGACGATGGGCCAGCCCAATGATTCACTCGAGGCGTTTTGAGCCCACCGCAGAAAGATTCGATCGTCAATTTTCGGTGGCAGTTTGTGCATCCGACGCAATGCCTCGACAGCAAAAACTGCGATCCGCTGATCATCTCGCTGCTTACCTACCTGTGGCGTCTTGGCGTTTACACCTGGGTTGTTGCGGCCGACAAGAAAAGAATTCAATGTCGAGATCGCTGACGCTTGGTTGTCGCCAAAATCGGACATGTCCATTAGTTGCTTTAGTCTGCCTTGAACGCGTTCCTCGCTGGGGGAGATCGTCATCATAAATTCGTCTTGTTTGACGGTGGCGCCGATGGAACCGGCGACCTTTTCGATGATCTCACCCACACTGTTCCAATTTCGTTCGACGGCGACTCCATCGCGGATGTCGATTCCTACTAGGTCAAACATCACCCAATCAATCTGAATCGGTACGCCAGAAACTTGGCTCAAGAACAGCATCAAGTCAGAGAACGGATACTTGCCGCTTTTGGGCAAAAGCCCAAGCTTGATCGCTAATGCGCTGCGGAAATTGATTGGTTCGGGAGGACTGTCAATTAGCATCGGATCAACGTTCTCCTCAGCAGCGCCCGCGATCTCGACGTCCTGCGGTGTTGCTGGGGCATCAAGTTCCAAAGTCGTTTTGTCGCCATCGAGTTCGACAATCTGGATCAAATCCTTCAAGCCTTCTGGGATCTCATCGGGCGCAGGATCATCTGGTTCTTCGTCAGCGTGAGCGGATTTGGCTGGTTTGGATTGCGTGCCTAAGTCATCCAGCGGCGATGCAGGGATGAAACCTTCTGGCAACAGACCGTCGGGGATTTCCGTGGGTGATTGCTCTGCTGTCTTAGGCATCAACCCAGGGGCGGCGATCTTTGTGTCAACAGGAGTGGCTTCTTCGGATTTTGGGTCTTCTAAAGCTGGAGGCGGTGAGACTTCCGCGGGAGATGCAAGAGGATCTACTTCTTCGGTTGGTTTCGGTTCTTGGGTCGGCTCGGGTGCTGGTTCTGCGATTACATCTTTGTCGTCTGGTTCGACGTCGTCGATGGCTTGCGATGTGGTGTTCTGCTGAGCGACTTTTTCTTCATTCCAATTTTTGACGAACCAACCAAACAGCAGCACGGCGGCAAGCAAACCGCTGGCGGCGAGCGCGACCACCATGGCAACTTGGCGTGAACGCTGTGTTCGTTCGCTTTGCCATTGCGGTGGCATGGGGCCAGAGAGCGGATCGGTTTCATCGGCTGGTGCCGAAACCGTTTCGTCCGTTGTGAACCCTTGTGGAGCGGTCGACGGATCAACGACTTCGCCGGGGTCAGCGTTGATTGCTTCTTCGGTGATCGCTTCGCTGTCGATACTTGATGAACCTACCGCGACTTGTTGAGCCCCAAGTGATTTTGCACCACGTTGACCTTGGGGTGCTTGGGGAGTCTCTGCAGCGTCCGATTCTTGATCTGTAATCGGTGGCGATATTTCGACCATCGAATGACAGCTTGGACAAGTTGCAATCGTGCCGATGATTGCAGGGTTGGTCACCCGCAACCGGCTGTTGCAAGTCGTGCACTGGACGGCGTATGGTTTGAACATCAAACCGAATACTCTGCAAAGTAAGGCGAAGAGAAGCTACTACGACGAGTCCCGGGAATATATTCCCACATCTATGATGCGCGTTTTTCCGTGCTAATCCAACCGGAAAACACAATCATTGGACTCAAATCGTCAAACAAGCATGGATTTGGCGATCAAACTTGCTGTTATGCGTGGGGATTGCAGCGGCGATGATGGTTACAAACAAAAAGCGAAGGTCGCAGTACGGCCTTCGCTGATGTGATTATTTGCCTGATGTGACAACCTTGGCTGGGCAAATAGCCTTATCCCAGCAAGTCGACCAAGTCATCGGCAATCAGATTCAAAACATCTTCTTCTTCGTCGTTCGAATCTGTATCAACGTTGATTTCCAAAGCCTGCTGATTGGATGACCCTGCATCGCTGTTTTGGTCGCCAAGCAGTTGTCGTTGATTGAGCGTTGCGAATACAGCGTCAGCAGCAACCGGTTGGCTATTGCTGTCCGCTGTTGCCAACGTGGCGCTGACGAATTCTCCTTCGGCGGTCAAGGCCTGTCGGTTGGAGGAGGTCAGTCGGTTGATGACGAACAGGGCATCAAGTGCTGTCAAGCTTCCGCTGCCATTCGTGTCAAGGAAGAGAGTGCTGCCACCGACTTGCTCGCCTTCGGCAAGGGTTGTTGCGCCGAGTCGATTCATTATTAGCAGGGCGTCGATTGGCGAAACCAATCCATCTGCGTTGACGTCAGCAGGGTTCGCTTGATTCTGCAGGAACGCTGCAGGAGCTGGTGGCGTAGTCGGAGCTG
>CAZZDZ010000499.1:0-4148 GCA_964652675.1 uncultured Pirellulaceae bacterium | reverse complement strand
GCTTTAGCCGGAAATTCCGCCTGAAGGCGGTACTACGAACACAAGCCACTAGTGACCGTTTTTATGAGGTGGGATTGCCAATGCTGGTCCGCCTATGTTCCGACTAAGTCAACAAGCCCTCAAGACTTTCGGTAAACCACGTAAAACCGAAAGTTTGACGACTTCCGCTACCGCCTCAAATTTAGTTTGTGGAACGAGACGCGACCAAGCGTCGCATGCTGTCCTGTTTTTACTCGCTCGTGGCTGACACAACCTCGAGCGCACTTCGTAAAAACGGACGTAAAACGCGTAGCGGAAGTCATCAGGACTTTCGGCAAACCACATAAAACCGAAAGTCTTGACGACTTCCGCTACCGCCTTTCGATCAAGGTCAACAATTGGGTGACAAATTTCACGATACCGGGATGAAAACGGCACCTTGTTTAGATATCCTGTGAGCTCGCGAAATCGAGCGTTTTCTGGCAACAGAAGTACCGCTTGTTTCACACGATCTTTCTCTGCCTAATCGACCTCGTTTGATACGGAAATCTCCGCTCATGACCGCGACCTTCATCGCGATCGTTCTCGCTACTGTTCTGCAAGTTACTGGACCCGAAAGTGGTACTGGACTTGGGAGTTCGCTGACAGCTGCAGCGCCAGTGGTCATGCCTTTGGCCCAAGTAGAAGTGCCCGCAGACGCGCCGGCCTCTGCTGAACCAGACGGAACAAATCAGACTGCGATTTCCGCAGCGCCAAGTGCGCCATCCGACCAGCCCAAGGCTGAAGAGGTCGATTTGAGTCGTGGAATCGCGATCGCTCTATCGGGCATGGGGATCGTGGTGGTTGTGTTGCTATTGATCATCGGATTCATTTCTTCACTGCCGAAGATTTTGGCCGTGGTTGCGAGATACTTCCCTGAATCCGAAGGCCACCACGCTCGCAAAAAATCGCATCCCGAAAGCCAAGTTGCCGAGGATGAAGCGGTGCTAGCCGCGATTGGATACGTTCTACACTCACGACTCAACCAAGACTCATGATTTGTATTTGGGCCAACCTGTTTTTGAACCACCGCCTGATGGAATTGTGTCGATGAGTATTTTGTTTGACTTCCTGAAGACGACCGGGTTCGCCTCGCTTGATCCGGGCAACGTGATCATGATCCTGATTGGGATCGTGTTCATCTTTTTGGCGATTACAAAAGACTACGAACCATTGCTGCTGGTCCCAATCGGGATGGGCGCGATCGTTGGAAACATTCCATTGGTCCCAGGCATGGGCGGTGTCTACGCAGAACACTGGTGGGAGACGCTCGCGGACGGGACGATTAAATATCACCCCGGAAGTGTACTCAGCTACATCTATTTTGGTGTTAAACAAGGTCTCTATCCGCCGTTAATCTTTTTGGGCATCGGCGCAATGACCGATTTTTCGACGATGTTGTCCAACCCGAAATTGATTCTGCTGGGAGCGGCCGCACAGATCGGCGTTTTCGCAACGTTCATTGGTGCCCTGTTTCTGGGCTTCAGTTACCAGGAAGCGGGTGCGATTGGAATCATTGGTGGTGCGGACGGACCAACGGCGATCTTTTTGTCTTCACTGCTGGCGCCCAAACTGCTAGGCGCGATCGCGATCGCAGCTTATTCCTACATGGCATTGGTGCCGGTGATTCAGCCGCCGATCATGAAGTTGTTGACCACGCCGGAAGAACGCCGAATCAAGATGAAACCACCACGTGTGGTTTCCAAACGCGAGAAAATGATCTTTCCCGTCGCGGCGTTTTTGATCTGTGCGATGATTGCACCAGGTGCCGTTGTGCTGCTGGGCATGTTGTTCTTTGGCAATCTGCTAAAAGAAAGCTTGGTGACCGAACGACTGGCCAACACCGCCCGAACCGCATTCATTGACATCGTGACAATTTTGTTGGGATTCGCTGTCGGTGCGAGCACACAGGCAAGCGTTTTCTTGAGGCAAGAATCACTATTGATCTTTGGCCTTGGCGCGCTTTCGTTTGCGGTCGCGACGGCAGGCGGCGTGTTGTTTGCCAAGCTGATGAATCTGTTTTTGAAAGATAAAATCAACCCGTTGGTCGGTGCCGCTGGCGTGTCAGCCGTGCCAGATAGCGCTCGGGTGGTACAGATGGTTGGACAGCAAGCCGACCCAAATAACTTTTTGCTCATGCACGCGATGGCACCTAACGTTGCTGGCGTGATTGGTTCGGCTATCGCGGCTGGCGTGCTGTGGGCGGAACTTGCGACCAAGTAGATTTGCGGGCATCGATACAGAATTGAACCACTGATTCGGTGGTAAAGAAAACCAAAGGAACGACCTGTGGCAAAGAAGAAAGTCAAATTCATGTGCACCGCATTCCGCGACGGATTCCAATCCGTTTTCGGAGCCCGAGTGTTCACCAAAGATTTTTTGCCAGCCGTCGAAGCTGCTCGTGATGCGGGAATCAGCTGGTTCGAAGCTGGCGGTGGAGCCCGTTTTCAATCGTTGTATTTTTATTGCAACGAAGACGCATTTGACATGATGGATTCGTTTCGCGCCACGGCCGGTCCGGACGCGAATTTGCAAACACTCGCACGAGGCGTAAACGTCGTCGGTTTGGATTCGCAGTCCAGCGACATCATCAAACTACATGCCGATCTTTTTAAGAAACACGGCATGACGACGATTCGTAACTTTGACGCGCTCAATGACGTCAACAATTTGATCTACAGCGGTCAATGCATCGTCGATGCGGGGTTGAAACACCAAGTTTGTGTGACGTTGATGGAGCTGCCGCCTGGTTGCGAAGGCGCCCACGATGCGGAGTTTTACCAGAAGACTCTGCAACAGATTTTGGACGCGGACATTCCTTTTGACGCGGTTTGTTTCAAGGATGCGTCGGGAACGGCTGTTCCATCGAAGGTCTACGAAACAATCAAGGCCGCCCGAAAGATCTTACCAAGCGATACGTTCATTCATTTTCACACGCACGAAACAGCGGGCGTGAGTGTATTGGGGAACAAGGCCGCCCTGGACGCCGGTGCCGACGCGATTGACTTGTCGATGGCACCGTGTAGCGGCGGTACGTGCCAGCCAGACATTTTGGTGATGTGGCACGCACTGCGAGGCACTGACTTTGAATTGGACGTGGATGTCGAACGGATCCGCGAAGCAGAAGAAGTCTTCAAGGACTGCATGAGCGATTACTTTTTTCCACCCGAAGCGACTTCGGTGGAACCGCTGATTCCGTGGAGCCCCATGCCCGGTGGCGCACTAACGGCAAACACTCAAATGTTGCGTGACAACAACATTTTGGATCGCTATCCCGAGATTTCGATGGCGATGGGCGATGTGGTCCGCAAAGGCGGCTATGGAACTTCGGTGACGCCCGTTTCGCAGTTCTATTTCCAACAGGCGTTCAATAACGTCATGTTTGGTCCCTGGAAAAAAATCGCTGAGCCCTACGGCCGAATGGTCTTGGGTTACTTTGGCAAAACCCCTGTGGAGCCAGACGCCGAAATCGTTGCGTTGGCCAAAGAGCAGTTGGGAATTGAAGCGACCACGCGACCCGTTTTGGAATTAAACGACGCAGATCCAACCAAGGGCATCAAGCCAGCGACCGAGGCGTTGAAAGAAGCTGGTTTGCCAGTGACCGACGAAAACATTTTCATCTCCGCTGCGTGCAAAGAGAAAGGCATTCGGTTCTTGAAAGGCGAAGCCGAGGTGGGCGTTCGCAAGATCGACAAGACGGCAGAGGCAGCCAAGGCAGCGGTCGATTCGGGCAAGCCAGCTCAATACAACGTGACGGTCAACGGCAAAAAGATATTCATGGCCGTCGAAAACGACATGGTCACCGTCGATGGCAAGGTTTACCGAGTGGGCATGACACCGCACACCGGCGACGCTCCGGCAGCGGGCGCTGCTCCGGCGGCGTCCGGCGGCGCAACGACCGACGTGGTCGCACAGATGCCCGGCGCGGTTTTCAAACAACTGTTGAGTCCTGGTGACAGCGTCAACGAAGGCGAAGCCATTCTGATCTTGGAAGCGATGAAAATGGAGATGGAAGTCCCTGCTCCTGTCAGCGGCACGATCGACCAAGTCAAAGTGTCAGCCGGCGATCAAGTCGCCACAGGCGATGTGTTGGCCACGATACGTGCGTAACGGGTAGCGAAAGTCGTCAA
>CAZZDZ010000498.1:0-4165 GCA_964652675.1 uncultured Pirellulaceae bacterium | reverse complement strand
CAATGATCAATCGCCAACCAACTTGCTCAATCCGTCTACTTTGCCGGCTTGGTCGACAACGCGTCTGTACTGCAGACGCCATTGCAGGGCATTCGAGATAGTTAAGTATCCGATCTCGGGCGGGTTTTTCAGGACGCGCTCGGCCAGGCTGCGGCCGCCGATTTCGTCAACCGGCAAACGACGCTCTTCAAAAAACGCCATGATGTCGTCAACGTTCGCGTTGTGATCTATTAACGCCCGTAACCCAGTTGTCGTTTGAAAATCCGCCGTTCGGGCTTTGTCTATCAAGACGCCGTGTAAAATTTCCAGTACGCCCAAGTTGTTGTCGTCATCGTCGTGTTTGTCGTAGACAAACAGCAGGATCGAATAGCCAAGACCATAAATCTTTTGTGACGCAGATCGATACGGACAAGACGATTGTGGTTGCTTGATGCTGGTGACTTTCAAGTCGACGTCGACGGCTGGCAGATCGCGGCCGCGAGAAGACGACCCGGGTTTGTGGTCGTATTTTTCCGACAGAAACGCGTGCAATTTCTTTTCGATGTAAGTACCGATCGCTTTGCCGTCGGTTACGCCATAAAGCGACGCTTCTCTGATCTGTTCGTTTTGTTTCGCGAAGTTGGAAGCCTCAAGCGAAAGTAGTTCCAAGGTGAGGGCAGGTTTGGCCATGGAGATGGTGTTTTCGGGAATGCAATACGAACAGATACACGCTCTTGGTATCCCCCAGTCTATCGTGTTTCATTTCCGGCTGTTGAATAGGATTCCACAGTCCACGTCGCTACGCCGAATGATGTGGGAATTCCCACTATCTATTTGGCCGAATCGGCCTATTCGGCGAATCGCGGGAAGCCGATTACAACTTCATCAGTGTTTTTCGGTGCTGGCGGCGAGGGGCTAGAAACGTCGTCAGCACCTTTTTCATTCTCAATAAAAAGCATGGAAGGAAACTCGGATGCGCGATTCGATTTTTGTACTGGAACTCGCTGATGGAACGCGACTCTCCATACCTGCGTCACCTGACAAAGGAGAACCCATTGTGCTTTCGAGTCGAATTCCCAGTCGCTCAATCACTGCATTCAGCGACTCCAATCCGCCACGAGGCACCGACGATGAGGGGCAGCGGTGGTTCGACGCTGGTATGCTCGACCAAGCGTGGTAACCAGCAGAAATGCCTCTTCTGGTGAAAGGCGGTTAACACAGTTGCGATGGCGAAACGTTTCGCCTAGCGATATTGCTCGTGACATGTTTCGCAGCTTTGCGCAACAGCACCGACGCCTTTTCTCACCGCGTCCCCATCGTTTCGCTCCAAAGCACCAACGACGTTCAACGCCGCCTTACTCATGCTTTTGCTCATCGCCGCATAGTCTTCATCGTCAAAATCGTCCAAGCCTTCTTGGATCAACACCTCTCCGACCATCGCGACCAATTCAGCATCACGTTTGACTTGATCGGAATTCGCTTTGATCGCGGCAGTGTTGTTGGTGACCTCTTTCAAAGAATCTCGCAAATATTCTGCGTACTCCATCATGGGCGTACGGTCGACAATCTTTCCCCAGTCGTTTTTGGATTCCGCGCTGGTCTTTGCCAAACCGCTTCCTGCGATCAAATCTTGCAAGTCAGCTTTTCGTAACTTGGCTTCGTTGTAAACCTGCGTCGATCCTGCCTTGCAGTTGAATGCAGACCGCGCTAGCAAGTCACGAGCGGCGGCAGCCTGATCTTTCCAGCGTATTTCTTTGTCTGCGTGTTCGTTGATGACGCCAAACAAAACGGCCAAGACAGATAAATCTCGCCGCGCGTCTTGGTATCCGCCACTTTTGAAAGCACCTGGTGTTGTCACGACGCCATCAAAATGCAACTTCACTCGCTTAATCTCGTCTTCGATCGAGCTTGACGAAATCAAACTGGACCATTTCCCATTTCCTCCGCCGCTACCGCCAGCAGTCGCTACTGCAGCCGCGTTAACCGCCGCAGCAGACGCTTGTGCTTTTTTTTGCAAATCCGCCAGCGAAGGGCGTTCACCTTTCATTGCGTCAGAGAGTTTCGGAAAGAAAACTTGCCGAGTATCACTGTCGGTAAACTTCGGCGGTTTCGCGCGACGTTCATCGGCGACAACGTGTGAGTACAAGCTGAGAGCTAGACCGGCAAAAAGGCTAACGCAAAGAGCAGATGCGAGACTTTTGTTCATCGAAGAATCCAGCGCGAACGCGTTTCAAGAAGACATTGTTGAGGATGGCCATTGTAACCGCGATGACGCCTCGAAAAACAGTGATCTAGCAGCCTGTTGGTTTTTGTTCGTCACCTTTTCCAGAAAAGCTGTGATTTTATGGCAACCGGTTTTTCCAAACGGATCCGTAACGATGCAATGGAGGCGACTTTGTTCACCAAGTGACTTCTTTCGCAGTGAGACAATGCATACATTTACAGTATCGAAAGAGTTCTTTCTTGGAATCGAATGGGAGTCGTGTGATGGTGGATTCGAACGCAACGTCAACTCGCTCAACGGCCAACTTGACGATCGGCCAATACCTTATTCAAAGGTTGCGAGATTACGGGATCGATGACCTGTTTGGTATTCCCGGTGACTATGTGCTCTCGTTCTACAGCGAGCTGGAGAAGAGCCCAATCAATGTCGTGGGTTGCACGCGTGAAGACTGCGCTGGATTTGCCGCCGATGCTTACGCGCGCATTCGTGGAATGGGTGCCCTGTGTGTGACCTACTGCGTTGGCGGATTGAGCGTCTGTAATTCGATTGCCGGCGCGTACGCCGAAAAATCACCAGTCGTCGTGCTAACCGGTTCGCCCGGTTTGAAAGAACGAACCAGTGGAGCGTTGCTGCATCACATGGTTCGCGATTTCAAAACACAGTACGACGTGTTCGAGAAGTTTACGATTGCGGGCACGGAACTGGCGGATCCGCTGACGGCGTTTTCGGAAATCGATCGTGTCTTGGATGCGTGCGACCGATACAAACGACCCGTTTACATCGAAATCCCAAGAGACATGGTTCACGTCGTGCCACAAGTCGCACACGGATACCGCGGAGTCGTTCGTCAAAATGACCCCAGCGCCACTGCAGAAGCGATCGCGGAAACACAAACGCGTTTAAACGAGGCGAAGAAACCCGTCATCTTGGCTGGCGTCGAAATGCACCGATTTCGTTTGCAGGATGAATTGCTAAAGTTCGCAGAATCAGCCAACATTCCGATCGCAGCAACCATTTTGGGCAAGTCGGTTGTGTCAGAACGCCACCCGTTGTTCGTCGGCCTCTACGAAGGAGCCCTCGGAGACCAAGCGGTTACGGAGTTCGTCGAAGAAAGCGATCTGATTCTGTTGATGGGCACTTTTCTGAGTGACATTAACTTGGGGATTTTCACGGCCGAGTTAGAGACGAAGAAATGTGTTTACGCGACGAGCGAAAACTTGCAAATTTCGCATCACCACTACCAGAACGTTGACTTGCGCGAGTTTCTGGTTGGACTGAATGAAGGAGAATTGACGGCGACAAAACGTAAGATTCCGCCGGAGATCAAATCCAACCGAACGAAACCACAAAGCAATGTTGTCCCTGGCGATGGTGAACTGCAAACCAGTTGGATGATCGATCGACTGAACACGCGAATCGACGGCGATACGATCGTCATCGCTGACGTTGGCGATTCGTTGTTCGCAGCGACCGAGTTGACGATCCACGAACGGGGCGAATTTCTGAGTCCTGCGTATTACACGTCGATGGGTTTTAGCGTGCCGGCTGCCTTGGGTGCCGCGACTGCGAAACGTGACCATCGTATTGTCGTGCTTGTCGGTGACGGGGCGTTTCAAATGACGGGCCAGGAGCTAAGTACATTGATCCGCTACGGGCACAATCCAATTGTGATCGTACTGGACAACCACGGTTACGGGACCGAACGGTATTTGCACGAAGGCGAATGGGAGTACAACGAAATTCATCCGTGGAAATATACTCAGCTGATGAAAGTCTACGGACGTGGGGCAAGTCACTTTGTCACTACCGAAACGGAATACGAGAATGCACTCAGTCTGGCTTGGGAGAAAAGCGACACTCCGCATCTGATTCATGCCAAGCTGAAAGAAAACGACGCAAGCGATACGTTGCGCAAGCTGGCCGAGCGGATGAGCAAAACAGTGGGTTAAAACCGACGGGCAC
>CAZZDZ010000497.1:0-4169 GCA_964652675.1 uncultured Pirellulaceae bacterium | reverse complement strand
GCCCAGTTTCAAAACTTTCTTTTTTGATGCTGCCAAGATTACAATCAGAGTGTCGAATACACTCTCATCCGCTCCTTTTTTAAAATCAGACCATGAACTGGATCAAATCCAAACTATCTGTCGCTGTCCGATGGGCTTGGTTTGGGTTCTTGCTGCTGCTGGCATTCAGTTATCTGGTATCTGGGCTGTCGGAACCCAAAAAAACCGGCGACGCAGCCGCATCCGTCACAACTTCTGCAGACCCCATTGCGGACCAAGCAGACAATCCCGAAAAACCCCAAACGGTGGAATCTAAAAACAGACGCCAGGCAGAGCTTCGCTTGGCCATCGATCGGATCAACGAAGTATGGCAGGAATCGCTTGATCAAAAGTCGATGCAATCAGCGCCAGACGCAAACTGGTTGACGCTCTGTCGCAGAATGTCTCTCGCTTTGATCGGCAATGGATTGTCGCTGGAGGAAATTCGCAACTTGGAACAGTTGCCCGAACCGAATCGACCGCGCAAGCACCTCGAAACGCTGCTGCGTGACTCGCGTTTCCATCACTACTGGGCCGAACGCTGGACGAGATTTCTTGTGGGAACCGACAACGGACAATTCGTGCTGTACCGTCGTCGTCGTTTTCGAATCTGGTTGGCGAATGTGTTCGCAGAAAACTGGCGTTACAACCGACTCGTTAGCACGCTGATTACTGCCAAAGGACTTTGGACCGATAAACCCGAAGTCAACTTTTTAACGGCCACGTTCGACAGCAACAACGGTCAGCCCGATCCAGTTCGTTTGGCCGCGCGAACATCACGCGCGTTCTTGGGTTTGCGAATCGATTGTCTCCAATGCCACGACGATTTCTTGGGCAATGTCAGTTTGGGAGACATCGAATCCCCACGCGGTGGATTGCAGACCGACTTTCACGAATTGGCCGCGTTCTTTACCGGTGCAACCAACAGCTTTGTGCAGGGCGTTCGAGACAAAAAACCAAATTACAAGTACAAGTATCTGAACGCAGACGAAGAGGTCGTAGTCGAGCCAACCGTTCCATACTTGCCAGAATTGCTGCCCAGCAACGGACAAGCACGCAATCGTTTGGCAGCATGGATCACCAATCCGAAAAATCGACAAGCGGCCCGCGCTGCCGTTAGCCACGTTTGGGCGTTGATGTTCGGGCGCGCAGCGGGCGATGCCGTCGACGATCTACCGATTGATCTCGAAACGACCCCCGTTCTAGAATCGCTAACCGATGATTTTATCGAACACGGTTTTGATATCCGACGATTGATCCGATTGATCGCGTTGTCAAAACCGTTTGGCGTCGACAGTCGCGCAGACTTTGAGTTCGACGAAGATCACGAGGACGCCTGTGCTGTCTTTCCGCTCGTGCGGCTACGCCCCGAACAAATGGCCGGAAACATCATCCAAGCCACTCAGATCAAGTCGATTGATCGCGAGTCGTCACTGATCACCCAGTTACAGAAATACGGAAGCACAAATGATTTCGTGGGACGTTACGGCGACATGGGCGAAGACGAATTCACGACCGAGAGCGTCACGATCACACAACGGTTGTTGGTTCTCAACGGCAAGATGATGAGGGAAATGGTCCGACAAGGTCCAATGGCAGCTACATCGCACATTAAGATGTTCGCTGAGGACGAAAAGCAAGCGGTCCAAAGCGCGTATTTGTCCACACTGAATCGCTATCCAAACGAACAAGAACTTGAACACTTCGTCGCACATTTAGAGAACTCCAAAAATCGCGGCAAAGCAATCGAAGACATGTTCTGGTCACTATTAAACAGCACAGAACTGGCATGGAATCACTAAGAGTTTCGGCCGGTATCGTGAAACGCCGAAAGTCTTGACGACTTCCGCTACGCAGCAGAACCTTTTGACAACCAACCTTGGCAGAAATTGCTATGCATCAGCTTGACCAAATCTGCAATCCGAATCTGCATCTCTCACGACGTACCTTATTGGGTGCGGGCGTCGGCGGTTTGATGATGTCGTCTCTGGCACGTCGCCTTGCGCGGGCGGACGAATCCGGATTGACACCCGCTGGGCGACCCAAAAGTGTGATTCTATTGTGGATGCAAGGCGGCCCAAGCCAATTGGAGACATTCGATCCTCATCAAGGAACAGCGTATGGCGGTGACGTCAAAGCAATCGATACGTCGGCCAAAGGAATCCAAATCGCCGACACGCTGCCAAACGTTGCCCAGCAAATGCACTTAGCTTCGCTTGTCCGCAGTGTGACTGGAAAAGAAGGCGACCACGAAAGGGCTGTGTACAACGCCAAAACAGGTTTCCGACCCGACCCTACGTTGATCCATCCGTCCATCGGCGCGGCTCTTTGTAAAGCAAGCGACGCCGGTGCAGACATCCCGCGACACATCTCCATTTCGTCGTTGAATTATCCCGGACGCGGTGGTTACTTGGGCGCAAAGTACGACGCGTTTACGATCAACGATCCCGCTGGCCCCGTGCCCGATGTGCGACGGCCAGTCGACAAAGAACGTTATCAAAAACGCTTACAGAACTTGGATTTCGTCGAGCAGCAATTTGCCCGCGGACGTCTGAAGGACCTCGACAACGAACGGACACAGCACATCGCTGCCAGAAAAGCAGCCTTGAAAATGATGTCCAGCGAACAACTGAGTGCATTCGACGTGTCCGAAGAATCGGCATCCGAACGCAAGGGTTTCGGCGACAATAAATTTGGGCGTGGTTGCTTAGCAGCGTCACGTTTAATCGAAGTCGGTGCGAGGTGCGTCGAAGTGACGCTAGGCGGCTGGGATTCGCACGTCAATAACCACAGTTTGCAAACCGCCGCTTGCGAGACGCTTGATTTGGGGCTCGCCGCGTTGCTGCGTCGCTTAGAAGAACGCGATTTACTTGACACCACGTTGGTTGTTTGCGCTGGTGAGTTTGGTCGGACGCCACAGTTAAACCCGACAGCGGGACGCGACCACTGGCCGCACGGTTTTTCGACTCTACTGGCTGGATGTTCGATTCGCAAAGGAGTCGTGCACGGTGAAACCGCAGCGAAACCAAAACTGGATCCCGACAAACCGCTTGATGATGTCAACGATCCCGTCACGGTTGCCGACCTACACGCAACGATACTGAAAGCCATCGATGTTCCCTACGAACACGAAGAAGACACTCCGGTAGGTCGCCCCATGAAAGTCAGCGAAGGTACCCCAATCAAAAGTTTGCTGGCTTAGCAGACCGGTAACGTTTGAGCCAATTGCGTTTGAGTGACACGTTCGTCCTGTGAACCAGATCCCCACCGCTGTGTCTTAGTCAAAATCAACGAATGACCTAATTCTGATTATGAGCACGTTCCAATGGGCGCGTCACAAGGCAACTTCATCAAGTACCCGCGCACACCGCATCTTTTCGGTTCCAAGGGTACAGATGACGACAAGCATCTGGGCGAAAAAGCATCGCGCGCTTTCATCGCAGACGATTCACTGATTGTCGAAGAAAAACTGGACGGGACCAACGTCGGTTTGCATTTCGCGGACGATGGCGAATTGGTGCTGCAATGCCGTGGTCATGAAATTCGTGAAGCAATGCACTGCCAATACGATCTATTTAAACAGTGGGCCAATGTAAAGCGACTCACGTTGGAAGAACGTTTGGGGCGACGATTTATTTTGTTTGGCGAGTGGCTGTATGCGAAACACTCGATCTTTTACCGGCAGCTTTCGCACTACTTTTACGAATTCGACATCTACGATAAAGAAGCCGATGCGTTTCTGAGTCTGGAACGACGCCAAGAACTTCTCGATGGCAGCGGAATCGAAACCGTTCCGATTCTGCATACTGGAAAACTGAAACAGAGCGAACTTGCAAATCTGATCGTCGATTCACAATTCGACAGCCAGTTCGACAATCCGTTTACGGGCCAGACTGATGGCCTGATGGAAGGTTTGTATCTGAGGACCGAAAAAGATGGCTTTGCAACAGGGCGGGCAAAATACGTGCGTCCCGAGTTCGTGGAAAAGATCAAGCAAAGCACGCATTGGCAGCACCAAGAAATGGTCCCCAACGAATTGGCCAACAACGCCGACATCAGTTCTATCTTGGAGTAGGACCAATTTACTAGCACGCAGCGCCAGCAAGTGAATCTCCTATAAGTCCGAAAGATTCACTTGCTGGCGCTGCGTG
>CAZZDZ010000496.1:0-4176 GCA_964652675.1 uncultured Pirellulaceae bacterium | reverse complement strand
ACACGGAAGCTCAGAGGCTTCAAAAAATTCACAATCTGTGCGTGCTAGTAAATCCCCTAGCTTCAAACAGTGATTTGCCCTGCGCCAAGCGAATCACACGCTACGCTTTTGCCGTCCAATACTTGAAAGCACGCATCGTCTGCCGGGCAGCTTCTTCTGGGGTTGGGTACGGCAACGCTTCGGCGCACAAGTATCCTTCGTAGTTAATCGCTCTCAGTGACTCGATGATTCGGCCGTACTGCATGTGGCCCAGACCAACCGGACGGCGATTACTATCGACAAAGTGAATGTGTCCGACCCATTTTCCGCCTGTCAACAAGGCGTCGGCGATATCAGATTCTTCGATGTTCATATGAAACAAATCACACAGCAAACGAACATTGTCAGTCGACAACGACTCGAGCAACTTCACACCTTCGGCGACCGTACAACACTGACGCGTTTCGTAGCGATTGAGTGGTTCGTAGATCAATGGGACGTTGTACTGAGCCGCGTGCGCTCCGCCGTCTTCCAATGCTTCGGCCAAGTACTTGGCTGCCGAATCATCGGTGTGCCCACTGGGACCTTGCATCGATCCGATGATCGCCGACGCACCGAAGGGTGCGGCAAGATCGATGATGCTGCGAACAAACTCGCGTGCTTCCTTGCGTTTGCCTGCGTCCACATCAGCAAGTTGCAAACGAGATTTAACCCAACCGGCTCCCGTCCCCAACGCACACAATTTCAACCCCGCCTTGTCAAGCATCTTGCCCAATGCGTCCGCGTCGATCGCATCCACGCTGGGAGCAAAAATTTCGACTGCGTCATAGCCAAGTTCGCCGGCAAAGGCGATCGATTTTTCCAATCCGTCCCAAAGTACAAACGGTCCACCGCGGGCTTCTTCGACGAGACTGATTGTGATTGCTGATTTCATTGGTTTTCAAAGGTAGGTGGGAATGGAAGCTGCTTTGACTGACGACGGTAGCGACATCTGGTTGGGTCTAACCGTCGTTGTTTTCAGGACGCCCCTCGACGTAAACCCAATTGTGGATCGGTTTCAAAATTTCTTTGACTTCACCGACCAAAGCCTCGTCCATGGGTTCGTCCAGCCAATCACACCATTGGGAAACGCGATCTGGGTTGGCTGACCCAGTGACGCAACTGGCAAAATCTGAATTGGAAACCGAATACTGTAGCGCCAGTTTGGCAATGTCTGTTCCCGCGGCTTTGCAATGCTCAACGGCTTTGGCCGCAACCGCGCGAACGTCATCGGGTGCTTTGTGCCAAACAGGCAACGGAGCACTCGTTAGCAGACGGGCTGAAAACGGCGCGGCATTGATCAGGCCGACGCCTTTGGCTTTGCAAGGTTCGATCAATTCCAACGCCATGTCGTTTTGTAGTGTGTAGTGGTTGTAAGTCAAAACCACATCCAGATCGGCACGCTGAAGCATCTCGGTAAAAATTTTCATCGGATAACCACTTACGCCGATGAATCGCACCTTGCCCTTGTCAACTTCCTTTTTCAAAGCCGGAATCGTTTCGTTGACGACTTGGTCCAAATCAACGAATTCGATGTCGTGACAGAACACAATGTCCAGGTGCTCCAATTGCATCCGTTCCAAAGAGATGTCGACACTCTCTGCAACTCGACGAGCACTGAAATCGAAGTGTTGTGGCGCGTAACGACCTAGCTTGGTGCTCAAGATATAGGAATCGCGATCCAACTCCGGCAGCACGCGGCCGAGCATGACTTCACTCATCCCACGGCCATAGTAGGCGGCTGTATCGATGTAGTTCATGCCGCGTTCAAGTGCGACTTTCACGCAACGCAGCGCCTCGGGCACGTCAATCGGGCGAAACTCAGCACCGATCGACGAAGCGCCAAAAGAGAGAACGGAAAGGTCGAGCCCGGTGTTTCCCAGCGGTCGGGTTTCCATCATAGATATCTGCTACGCATGAAGAATTGTACCTCGTCAAAATACCAAAACTCAAAGAAAACACAGCCCCACGCCATCGGCTCGACGAAGCGAACGTGTGTCAAAGTCTTATTGGTTATCCGCCGTTGTTTTGCTGACCTTTTAAGTTTGGGTGTCCGCATTTGCATGCGCTCACGCACTCTGAGTATCGCCTCTTCCCACAGCGAACACAAATACCGCAGCAACGGCAGTACCTTGAGCCACATTCTTCACAATTCACGATCGGTTTGCTGATGCGAAGAATGCCACAATTCATGCAGCGTCCGCATCCCGGACACGCAGATGTGTCGAACGGTACAGGTACGCGGCAGTCAGGACATTCAATTTCTGTGGTGTTCATTGAAGGACGGTGTGGCTTGTACGTCTCTAGTTGGAATGAGTCTATCAGTTCGCTACTCTCCAAAGTAGCGTGGGCTGCGTTTCTAGGTCCGGCGACGTTTCTGCGTTGGAATGATAGACGGCTGTTTGAGTGTTAGAACTTGGGCCGGTCGTGAAATCGCTGAAAATGTCTTCGCGACGAGTGATTGCGTGTGGCGCGAATCCGGCGACTTGATCGACATCAACGATCAGCCCATTGCGACTTGCTGCAAAATCCTTGCGGTAGGTAGCGTGAAGGTCAAAGAATGGCGTTCGCTTTTTTTTGTTTGCGATTGCGAGAATAGTGGTGCTGCTGAGGTGGAGCTTTGTGCATCGAATCCAACGTGCCGGTGTTCATTGTCACAGCGTTTGACGAAATTTGGAAACGACATTGCTCTGCCTAATCGGTAGCTGCGACGGAGCAAGTCGGCCAAGCTACGCACGAAACCGAAGATAGAACCACGTATGCAACGGCAGTGCGACAAAGGTCAACCCGATCGCAAATCCTGTGACCACACCCGCGATGGACCAATAGTAACCCCCTGCCCAAACCAGCGCTGCGGTCGTTAGGTAACCGACCACCGTGGCAAACACGAATGGTTTCGCTCCTCGTGCCAAGACATAAAAAGCTTGTATCGCGACGAGGTGATTTGCGAGGCATCCAACGCCAAGGTAAACAACATGCATCGGGTCAATGAACCGGCTTTCCCAGCCCCGACCGAATAGCGAAAGTCCAAACAGCCCGACAAGCAGGCCTGCGAAACCCAAGCACAAAAGACTCGAGGAGATGACGGTTGTTCGTTTCCAAAGTGTGCCGGCCTCTTCGCGACTACCGCTGCCATGCAAGTTGGAAATCACCGGATATTTTGTCTGCACCCAAGCCATCGCCATCATTTGGATCGCCATCGTGATGCTGAGTGTCATTCCAAGTCGCCCTGATTCGGCGGCACCATGGTAGGTGATCACACAGACGGCCAAAAATTGTGTCGCTAGATGAAACGCCAAACCGTTGGCCGCCACGCGCCACTGCAATGGCATGACGTCTCGCATCCAAGAAAAGCTTTCTTGAGCAGGGACAGATATGAACTTTGAAAAGAACTCTCGCCGATGGACCATCGCTAGGTATGCCGTCCAGAGCGTTTGGACAAAGGTCGCCAATACGATCGCCCAGACACCCCAACCAAGCATCAATGCGATCCAAACAGCCAGACTACCGCAAAGCATTTGATAGAACCGAAAACGGTAGATCAAATCGCGTTGACCAGCACCTTCCAAAATGGCCAGCGACGGCGAAAAGAAGACGGTGATGGCAGCCAGCGGGGCGATCACCAATAGTGGGTACTGCCATGGAACATCGACATCGGTTTGCGAAAACGTGTACCAACCAAACGCGATCGCGGCCAATGCAAATGCGATACTCGCAAATCCAAACCAGTTCCGTGATGCGCGAATCAGTTCGCCCATTCGCCCTGCGGCCAAATCTCGATCGGTCTCTTCTTCTGCTTGGCATGCCGAGTGCGCGAGGCCCGCTTGGCTAATGAGAACGTTTAAAAGTCCAAGTTCAAAGAACGCCTGAATGCCAATGATCGGCGCAAAGTTGTAGTAGATACCGGTTTCATCTTCGTTCATAAAACGGATGACCAGGGCGATCGTGATGGGCCCCGCCACCGCTTGCCAGACGCGTGCCGCAAGCGCAAAGGCGAGCGGTCGATCAAGCTGGAGTCGCTTGGCTGTCTGTTGAAGCATGTAGGTTTGCGAGGTGGCGTGGAGTCTAAAGCGAGGCAGTTTAAGTCGATTTTTAATCGTCACCTCAGTGCGGTTGCTCTCTGGAAACCAAGTTTCACAGCTTTCGTACTCGTACTCG
>CAZZDZ010000495.1:0-4182 GCA_964652675.1 uncultured Pirellulaceae bacterium | reverse complement strand
AGTTTCAGAAAGTGCTTTGCCCGGATGCTATAGTTGTTGGTTTTAGATCCTTGACGACTTTCAACGTGCACGGCAATGAGACAAATGATGATCAATTCACGATACGTTTTTGTTGCCATTGTTTGTTTTTGTGCCACCACTGCTGTGGCAGAAACCCCGGACAGGAAACAACCAAACGTTGTTTTTCTGCTGGCGGATGACCTTGGCTGGACCGGGCTGGGCTGCTTTGGGAGCGATTTCTACGAGACGCCCAACTTGGATCGCTTGGCTCAGAAAGGAATGAAGTTCACGAACGCTTACGCCGCATGCACGGTTTGTTCGCCCACGCGAGCTTCGATTTTGACGGGATGTACCCAGCAAGGCTGCACTGCACGGATTTTATCGCTGGACAAAATCGACCGCACGCAAAAATGTTGATTCCCGACTGGACCAAACAACTTGAATCACGACATGTCACCATCGCCGAAACCCTGAAGGACGCTGGCTACACGACTGCGCATTTTGGCAAATGGCACTTGAATGCAAAATCAGGCCCCGATTCCAAAACAACAGGGCCGCTTAATCAAGGATTTGATGTTTCTGTCCAACGACCCAAGGGCGGCAAAGGATACTTTTTAAAGAATGGCACAAAATCAAAACAGGGCACGAACTATTTGACCGACTGGTTGACGGATCAAGCATGTGAATTCATCGAAGAATCGGCGGACAAGCCATTCTTTTTGTACTTTGCCTACAACGTTCCCCACACGCCGATCCAGGGACGCGAAGACTTGGTGAAGTACTTTAAGTCAAAAGTTGATTTGGGTGCGGTTCACAATAACCCAATCTACGCAGCGATGGTCAAGAGCATGGACGAAAGCGTTGGCCGAGTTTTGGAGACAATCCAGGCGAAAGGATTGGCAAAAGATACGGTTGTGATTTTTACGTCTGACAACGGCGGTCTGACGCAAAGGTATGGCAAGCACGACGGGTTTACCGAAAACCTGCCGCTGCGCCGCGGGAAAGGGTCCGCGTACGAGGGCGGCGTTAGGGTACCGACGATCGTTCACTGGCCTGGCGAAACGCCCGCCGGCGCTCTCTGCGATGAACCGATTATGACGATCGACTATTACCCCACGATTTTGCAGATGGCGGGAATCGGCGGCGATCCAAAACACAATCAGTCCGTCGACGGATTGGGGCTAAAGTCATTGTTGCAGGATCCAACCGCGTCATTGGAGCGAAATCTCTACTGGCACTATCCCCACTACCATGCAGGTGGCGACGGCCCCTACAGTGCAGTTCGTTCAGGCGACCTGAGATTGATCGAATTTCACGAAGACCATTCTGTCGCACTCTACAACTTGGCTGATGACATCGGCGAAAAGAACGACTTGGCGGGCAAGCTGCCAGAGACGACCGCAGCGTTGAAAGCCGACTTGAATAAGTGGCGAAATCGCGTTGATGCACAGATGCCCACGCCAAACCCAAACGCGGATCCCAGCAAACCACAGAAGGCCGTAAAATCCCGCAGGTGAACAACGTGGGCTCGGCCTGCTCTAATGTCGCCTGAAATTTTACGAACCGATTCTCCGCCTTGATGTAGAACACAATGCAGCCTGGATGCCAATTTGCTAGTGACAACACCTCTGGAATTTGCCCTGATGCCTGGGCCGCGATGGAAAAAGCAAACGCTGGCCCCGATTGTGCTTATGGGCACGATCGATGGACGCAGCGAGCGTCAAAGCTGATCAACGAACTATTCGAAGTCCAGTGTGATGTGTTCTTTACTTACAACGGAACCGCAGCCAATTCGCTGGCGCTGGCGTCGCTTTGTCAGTCGTATCACAGCGTGATCGCCCACGAATTGGCACATGTGGAGACCGACGAGTGTGGCGGCCCTGAGTTCTTTTCCAACGGCACAAAGCTTTTGTTGGTGCCTGGCGAATTCGGTTGTGTCGATACCAACGCGATCGAGCGGATCGCGACACGTCGCAAAGATGTGCATTTCCCCAAACCAAAAGTCCTGAGCATCACGCAATCGACGGAGATGGGAACGGTCTACGACGAAGCCGCCTTGGACCAAGTGCACGAAACAACACGACGCCTTGGTTTGAACTTGCACATGGACGGTGCTCGGTTCGCCAACGCAATGGCGACGCTGGACATCGCTCCCAAAGAAGCGACTTGGAAACGCGGCGTCGACGTCCTGTGCATGGGCGGTACCAAAAACGGCATGGCGGTTGGCGACTGCGTTATTTTCTTTGACCGCAAACTATCCGAAGAGTTCGAGTATCGGTGTAAGCAATCTGGCCAGTTGGCGTCGAAAATGCGGTACTTGTCCGCGCCGTGGGTTGGAATGCTGGAGTCAGGTTCGTGGTTAGCAAATGCCAATCACGCCAACGCAATGGCGAAAAAGTTGAGCGAAGCACTGCAAGCCTTTGACGGCGTCGAAATCGTGGCTCCGGTTCAATCCAATGCTGTGTTCGTCGATTTTCCTGATGGGATTGCCGGGAAGCTTCACGAAAAGGGATGGCAGTTTTATGAGTTCATTGGGATCGGAACTTCTCGGCTAATGTGCTCGTGGGCAACCCGGGCCGAAGAAGTGGACCTCTTTGTCGAACACGTCAGCGAATTGGCCTGGTAGTGCGGAACAAGTAAGCCGCTAACTGTCAGACGGGAAAATGATTTCTGGTCCCACGACGCTGACCAAAATCAACGCGGTCAAGATCAGCAACAATGCAACCACTCGGGGAACCCATTTGGCTTTGGTGGATGCATTCTGGTCGCTCCGCATCCCTCGTGCCCACAACACAAACGCGGCGCCGATCATGATGGTCAGTACGTTCACAGTTACCAACAGCATCGGGCCAACAACCGGAAGCACTCCAGCGGGAACGTCTTTGCCTTCCATTTCGCCCCAGATCCCAAACGCCAACTGCAGACCGGCGGTAGAAAGTGGCGGAACCAGTGCGGCCGCAATCGCCGCTCCCGCAAGTGCAGACGAAAGGTGTTTACGTGTTTGCGCGTAAGCCGCCGCGATTCCGCCGACCAAGCCGACACAAAAATCCAATGGCGACGGACGGCATCGGGACCACATCTCTGGCGTGATCCAATCCAAATGGTCGTTCCCGGATGGCCGAACCATGATCACCAACCAGCCAAAAAGAAAACTAGCCCCCAAAGCACCAACGAACCCCAACAGGATCGTCAACAGCGATGATCTAAAGAGTGGACGATTGCCGTGCGTCAACGAGAGACCAGCGCCCAGAATCGGTGTCATCAGCGGAGCGATCAACATGGCACCGATGATCACCGCCGCAGAATCTTGCAGCAATCCGAATGCGGCTAACATTGCCGATGCGGAGATCAGGCCAAGGAATTCCAAGTTTGGTTTGGATCCTTGTTCCAAGTTATCAACCAACGCCCTGCGTTCCTCGCGTTCCATCGGCGGCGCGACAGACGCAACCCAATTTTTGATTCGCCCCCCGAAAGTACGTGCAAGGAGTTGAGAGATCGAATCGCCATCGCTTATCAGTGCAACCGTCGAAGTCGTGGAGGATTCGATCAGCAGTTTGCCAAACGAATACGCAGCATTGTTTTTCTCCGGCTCGGCGACGCCAACGCAAATCAAATCGTGTTCATTGTGATCGCCGCCCAGGACCGCTTCGACCTCGCAGTCTCCGATCGTAAAAGCCCCATCGCTGGAACCAGATTCATCCGTCGTGATCGGCTCGGTAACCAAGACTTCGCTGGGGATCAGCTTAAGCAGTTTTTCGGCAACATTGGTTGCAATGTGTTGTGTCTCTGACAAAGCGCACAATACATGTTCGCGTTCTACCGGCGGAGCCTCACTGGCTCGCAACCAAACCGCAACGATCGGCGACTTTTCAAAGACGGCTTGCTGCATTGCATCGCCATCGGCGCTACGCAGCATCAACAGGTGTTTTCCGCCCAACCTCTTCACCGCAGCCAACACAGCATCTGCATCTTCGTCCACGACAGTGATAGAGAGTTTGTCCACCGGCGTATCAAGTTCCTCGGACAGAGTCACTTGCGTGTGTTTCAACAAGACTTTGCGATCGGCTCCGATCACAACAACATGAATCGGCGATTCGGTCGCTTCGGCAAAGCGTTTGCACCACGGAGTTCCACTGCGCAATTGTTCGTCGGAGCCGACAACGAAAACAATACTCATACGTT
>CAZZDZ010000494.1:0-4185 GCA_964652675.1 uncultured Pirellulaceae bacterium | reverse complement strand
ATACCCATTCGCAGGTCAAACACTTTGTCACAAATCTGCTTCTCCTTTTCACTCGGTTTACGAGTCAAAAAGCTGCGGTACAAGTATTCAACTTTGTCGGCGTGCTGACTGCGAAGCGCGGCCTGCTTCATGACCATCGAATCGTCACCGATCACGGTCTCCGAAGCTTCGCCATTCATCATTGCCAATGACTCTGTGATGCCGCCTTCGGTCGCCGAGTCATCGGCGACCTTGCGGTCCGATTGGCCAGCGATTCGTAGCAAGTGACTGGGCTTTTCTGGTTGCGTCAGTTCACTCGCCCGATCCCATTTAACACCTCGATACTTACTCTCCGAAGCGAACAGTCCACGGCCCCCCGACATCGCCTTTTCCTCACTCACGCCTCGTTGTTTTAACACCGTGCGTGCATGAGCAAAAACTTGTTCTTGCAGTGATGCATCGTCCCATGCCTCTTTTTTCGCGGGAACCACAAACTTTGGGATGACCAGTTCGGCCTGCTTGTCGCCATAGTCACGAACGTAGTCTTCACGCTGCGTCCCAACGTTCAAAACGACAATCGAATCCCAAGCTTGTTCCGCCGACATTCGACGAAGCATCGGGCCGGGAAAACGGAACGCGACACCTTCGGCGGGCGTCTTACAGGCTTGTCGTCGATAAATGTTTGTCCGCAACAGAACACGCTGGAACTCACGCAAATCGAAATCTACGGCAACCATCAATTTGCTCAAGAACGCCAACAATTCGGGGTTCGTCGCCAAGTCCTTTTCGTCCAAATCCGTGATAGGTTCTTGAACGCCCGCCCCAAAGAAACGTTTCCACATTCGGTTGGCAATCGCGGATGCAAACCGCGGGTTATCTTTGGCGGTCATCCAGTCGGCGAACTGCTTTCGCAAACTTTTTTGTGGCGCGATTTTTGCGACAGGCACCGACGGCGTGTCGGCCCAAGTGATAAATTCTGGTTTGACCTTCTTGCCTGGCAGTTCATCATCGTACTGATAGTCCTCGGGGTATTTCAGCGAGCGGCCTTTTTCAAAAACGACGCGAGAAATAGTGGGGCGCAGAAAAGTGACGAGCGTTGATTTCGCGAACTCTTTGGTCGCCATCGTCCTGGCTGGCTTACGGCTATCATCCCGTTCGAACCGAGTGGACCCAAAGAACGCCGCCATTTTGTAAAAGTCATCTTGCGACCAGTCGGCAAACGGGTGGTCATGACACTGGGCACACGCGACGTTGGCTCCCATGAATGTGGTCAGCGTGTTGGAAAGGCTATCCAGCGGCATGCCAGCATCGCGAAGCAAGTAGCCGGCCGCGCCGGTGCTGCCAAATGGCCCTTCGGCCGTCATCAGATCGGTGACCATTTCGTTCCAAGGCCGATTTTCGCGAATCTGTTTTTTCAGCCAACTTTGATAGGTGTGAGTCGATCCGACTCGATAAAACTCGTCAGAGATTCGCAGCATGTCGGCAAAGTAATTGAACAAGTGCGAACGGTGGCCTGATGAATCAAGCAACTTGTCGATCAAGTTATTCAGCCGATCGGAACCTTTGCTGGAAAAGTACTGATCCATTTCGTCTGCCGTTGGAATCCGCCCGATGGTGTCCAAGTAGACACGTCGCAGCAACACCAACTCGCTTGCCGCGGGTGCCGGTTGCATGCCATTTTTCTTTAAGTCGGCAACGACCAGTCGATCGATATTCGCTGCCGCCCCTGCGACTTGGTCGTCTGTAATCGATCGCTCAGCGGGAGGAATCGAGCCCTCGGGCTTCTGGGCACTCTGTTTGTTTCTTTCGGTCTGCTTTTTCTTCTTTTTGACACTTCTCGCTGCCTGTTTTTCCTGGCGTGTTTTGCTTTGCTTGTCAGCGTTCTTTTTCTTTCCCTGTTCGTCACCAATCGCTGGCAGGCAACAGAAACAGAAAATCAACGGCAAAACGAATGCGAAGCGCCCGAAACGAATCATTGCGGGATGTGCAGTATGCATAGGTAAGTCTCTATTCTGTGTTTTGCTTTAAACAAATCATGTAGGTCCGGTTCCTACCGGACACGGTGCAATCGTCCGGTAGGAACCGGACCTACATCCTAAGTGGGATAGGCTTCCAGCCTGTCAATCACATAAAGAACGACAGGCTGGAAGCCTATCCCACAATCAAAGTCTAAGTAAATCGTTTATCTGTTCTTCCGTAACCGCGAAATCAAAAATCGCGAACTCATCAATGCGACCTTCCCATAAGTGTTTGCCGCGCCAGTTCGATCCAAAGTAAAGTGGCTTGCCAGTTGTATTGCGAAGTGGCCCGCACTCCTTGGAATCAATCAACACCCCGTCTCGCAACAACTTCAGCGTCTGGCCGTCACACGTGGCTGCGTAATGTCGCCAGCTCTTCAGTTCGATCGGTTCTGAATCCACGCACTGTACTGAGTTGCCATCTTCGTCGCGAACACTGATTTTCAGTTGACCTGTTTTGTCGTCCAGTAACCATTCAAAACAACCTTTTTTCTTTGTCAGGTTTGTCGCCAGCATCGCGTTCTTGGGTCGTCCTTCGGCGTAAACCCATGCCATCAGCGTAAACTGATCACCCATATCCGGGGCGTTCTGGACAACCGCTCCTCGCCCGATCGATTGTCCGCCGATTCGTAACGAAGCCCCCGCGTAACCAGGTGCACAAGCCGGCCGACGCCCTTCGCCGGTAAGCACGTTGCCCGAGTATTCTTGGGGCGAACAAAGTAGACCGTGTTTACGAATCGGCATTCGATAATATGCCGTCGGATGCAATTCACGCACTGCATCGGCGTACGCCACTTTCGGCTCGGCAGTGCTGCGGATAAACCGGTTCGTTGCCAAATCGATTCCGGATGCTTGGTGCGTCGCGTCGGCGATTCGTACGGCTTGATCGGTTCGCAAGTCAACGGTTTCGGACGGTTGATCTGCCGAAGCTTTCGGTTGCACACGAACATGTCCGTCAAAAACATGCACTTCGCTTTCGCCGGCGCCCGCTTCGACGGAAAACTCGGTGCCAAAATCGACGACTTCCGCCTCGGGCGTCTCCACCGTAAAGCCCACGCCTTCGGGAGGCACGTTCGCCGAAAGTCGACCCGAATGCAGCACCAATCGTTCGGCACTGACCGCTTCAAATCGTGCCGGAGCTTCAATGAAAACCGTAACGCCTGTGTCATATTTGATTTGCAGTAGGCCTTGATCCAAGTCGTAGTTGCCTGCACAGATTTCGTCTCGCGTCCACTCCCGTTTGCCCGCCATGACCTTGGCGTCGATCCGTTGCTGGATCGATGCGATGGCTGGACCGGATGGGATCGCACCGGCGTCTTTCAGCAACCAATAGACTCCGCCAATCATAATTAACGAAGCGGCGACCGCGACGAGCCGAAGCAGAGTTTCAAATCCAGAGCCTTGTTTTTGCGGCACTGTAGTTTGCGGAACGATCTCCGGTGCGATCTCCGGTGCGATCTCTGCAATGACTTGTCCATGTTCCCACGAGAGCGCCGCGTGCATTTCGCAAAAGTCTAAATACAATTCGCGAGCGTCAGGATCATTTCGTAATCGCTGTTGCAACCGCGTTGTGGATTCACTGTCGATCGTTCCATCGAACATCTCCGTCAACAATTGCTGAAGTTCAACGTCTGCATCGCTGGCCTTCATGATGCGTCTCCTGCCAGAGAGTCGTCTGAATTTAGCTTTACACAATCGATCAACGCCGCACGAGCACGAAACAGAGCTTGCTTGATCGCGTTCGTTTTGCGATTCATTTTCTCCGCGATCGCGGCTAGTTCAAAACCGTCTTGGTACCGAGCGCGAATCAGATCGCGATTCGTATCCGACAGCTTTGACAAACAGTCTTGCAGAACGAGCTGCCGTTGTTCGAGCAGTTCGTTGCGCTGCCCAGCGGCCGCCGCAAGCTGAGCAGTCATGTCGTCGTCAAACACCAAACGCTCGCGTGCAAGTTTCTGCCGATGCGCCATGACTTGGTAGTAAGCCGTTTGCATCATCCAAGCGGCAAAGTTGGTGCCCAATTGAAAATCGGCAGACTTCTGCCACAGCACCGCATTGGTTTCCTGCATCACGTCACGAGCTTGATCGGCATTCCCCAACAGCGAAAAAACGTACGCATAGAGCCTTCCCTGATGGGAAGTCAGCAATTGAACGAATTCCAGTTGGTGGTCGGACATAAAAGTGCTGC
>CAZZDZ010000493.1:0-4187 GCA_964652675.1 uncultured Pirellulaceae bacterium | reverse complement strand
GTAGCATTCCGAAGATGCATCATAGTCACAGTTGTCTGTCTTGGACGAGGCCGGAAACAGACGAATTCTGCTAGCGGTTAACTTTGGTGCCCTTCAAGCACAAAAATCCAAACGCAGTCGCCGCAGCGGCCACGATTCCCCACTGAACAATGCTCATGTGATTGAAAAAATACGAAAGCTCTCGAGTAGCATCGCTCAGCCATCCGAAAAACGAAAAGCCAAGAATAAAGAGGTTTTGCATGGCGAACCTCACCGTTCAGGGAGAGTCAGAGAAATTGAAGAAATCAGGGACCAAGAAAGGATAGGTCTCAGTTTGTGGCTTTGGCGGGAATCGGCACCCCAAGGCAACGTAAATTCGGAGGACACAAAAAAACGCCATCACAACAAGCACAACCCAAAAAACAGGCATTCAGCCGTATGATTCACATGAGATAAAGAAGCGGCCGATTAACCAAAAAGGTGTGAGTTGGGGCACTTGTCAGGCAAGATCCGACAGATATAATCACGCCTCTTCTGACCTGGCGCGGTAGCTCAATTGGTTAGAGCCCCGGACTGTCGATCCGGAGGTTGCGGGTTCGAGTCCCGTCCGCGTCGCTTCCTAAACCCTGTTGCAACAACAAGTTGCGACAGGGTTTTTCTTTTCAAGGGACTGCTGAGTTCCCTCAAAAACGCACTGCGAGTGCTAACAGAAATTCGCGGCCTGGAAAAAGAGACACGTCACAAGACCACACAAGTGGTCAACTCCCAAGTCATCAAGGTCACTCTCCTCGCGAGAGGGTCGAGCGCAGCAAGGGGAGGACTTGTCGTCTGCACCCGAACGCAACCTCCCACTCGCGCGTCACGAAAACGAATCCGCCAGAAAGATAGCCCGACCTCTACAACGACTTGGCCTACGGCCCAGCCGAGGTGTCCCCCGCCGCAGCGAAGAAACGTAAACACAAGGCGAAGTCTTCGATGGTTCGCTATTCTAAGTGGGATCAAAACGAGCCCCTTACGCCGCACGCCGATATTTTATGTTCAAAAACACCGTCGCCCTGCTGATTGCCTTGATCAGTAGCGTTACTCTTGCAGTGGCTGCTCCACCCAACGTGGTGTTCATCGAAGTCGATGATCTGACGTACAAGTACATCGGCGCGTTTGGTGCGAAGGAGATCCGGACGCCCAACATTGACGCGTTGGCCCAGCGTGGAATCCTGTTCGAGAACGCCATCGTTCAGGGCTGCATGTGCTCGCCGTCACGAAACAGCTTGATCACGGCCCGCTATCCGCAAAACCTTGGTCTCTATAGCAACGGTGATATCAAGCAATTGCCAGCCGAGACTTGGGCATTTCCAACTGTGCTGCAGCAAGCTGGCGTTCACACCAGTTGGATCGGCAAATCGCACCTGCTGCCGTTTACCGATGACCAAAAGGGACGTGGTGGCGACAAAAAAACGGGAGCGATGCTGCAGCGAATGGGTTTCAATGAAGTCTGGCAATCCGCCGGACGGCATGTCGCACTCAAAAGAGCGAAGGAGCTGGCAAGCGAACCAGCGGCCGAGTGGAAGCGTGGCGTCGACGCCTACGCTGACTATCTGCATGACAATGGTTTGTTGGATCAGTTTGTCAAAGATGGTGTGAACCCAACCACGATGAACGTTGACCATTACCTGGATGGCTTCATCGCCAAGAAGACCGTTGACTGGATCAGCGACTACAACCGAGAACAGTCGTTCTTTTTGTGGGTCAATTTCAGTGGTCCACACGGTCCATACAATCCGCCGGCTGAGTACCTGGAACAGTACAAGCCACGAAAGATGCCACTCGCGATCACCGACGACAATCACAGCGACATCCCAGAATGCCTGCGTCCACATGAGTGGAGTAAACGTAAGGAACTGATTCCAAAACAACGCGCCGCCTATGCGGGCATGATCACGTTTATAGACGAACAGGTGGGGCGCGTCGTCGATGCGATCGACAGCAAAGGGATCGCGAAGAACACCGCGATCGTTTTCTTCAGCGATCATGGAATCATGGAGGGCGACCACGGGTTGATGCACAAGGAAACGCTTTACAAGGAAGTGCTTAACGCTTGCTTGATCATTGTCGATCCGAGTGGCCCCAAGGGAAAGCGAGTCAGCCGTCCCGTTGAGCTGCTTGATCTTGCCAAGACCGCGATCCAATGGTCGAGCGCGACTGCGGAGTCGACTTCGCCCGCGTTCGGCGAGAGTCTCCTACCGCTGCTTCGAGGCAAAGACGATGACTACAAGCGGACGTTTGCAGTCGCACAGGTGCGTGAAGCAACAGCGCTGGTGACACAGGACTTCAAGTACATCGAAACCACCGATCGGCCCGTTCTATTCGACATCAAAAATGATCCCGATGAATTGAAAAACGTTGCCAAGGATCAGCCAGACATCTGCGGTCAACTACAATCGCAACTGAAACAATGGCGTGAATCGCACGGCCCGATGGTGGCTCCGACCGCTTCACCAAAATCAAAGGGAAGCGAATAGTATGCGAGATTACATCTGTGCCCAACGTCTATTGAGTTCGGTGCAAATCTGCTTGCTAATGGCATTGGCAAGCGTGCCAACGATCGTCGCCGGTGAAGACAATCGGCAAAACGTATTGTTTATCGCCGTTGATGATCTCAAGCCCGTACTCGGTTGCTACGGCGATCAGACTGTGATCACGCCTTCGATCGACCGGATTGCCAAGGGCGGAACGGTCTTCTTGAACGCGCAATGCCAGTGGCCAGTCTGCGGGCCGACGCGCGCAAGCCTAATGACTTCGCTGCGCCCCGAAGCCACCGGCGTGATGGACCTGAAGACCAGTATGCGAGCCAAGAATCCCGACGTTTTGACGCTGCCGCAACATTTCAAAAACAACGGATACACAACTGCCGGCACCGGAAAGATCTACGATCCTCGCTGCGTTGACGACAAGAAAACGATCGATGAACCCTCGTGGTCACTTCCCTTTGCAACGCCTTTGTCGAAAAACACGAAATTAAATGGCGAGAAACGTTTTGCACTTGGACCCAACGTTGCTGATGACGAACTGACAGACGGGCAGATCGCACTCAGTGGGCTGAAGCTGATGCGTGAGCTTGGCAAAGCAAAAGAGCCGTTCTTTCTGGCTGTCGGTTTCAAGAAGCCGCATCTGCCCTTCATCGCGCCGAAGAAATACTGGAACATGTACGAGCGAGACGACTTTTCGTTGGCGACCTACCGGGGCGGAATTGAAAACGCCAGCGGCTACTCGATTCATGGTGGCAAGGAAATGCGAGGATACGACGGTGTGCCAGAAGAAGGCGAGATTTCAGAAGCGATTCAACTGGAAGCCATTCACGGTTACTACGCCTGCGTGTCTTACGTCGACGCCCAAATCGGCATGCTTCTTGACGAACTCGATTCGCTCGGACTCAGCGAGAATACAACCATCGTGCTTTGGGGTGACCATGGCTTCCACCTTGGCGATCACGGCATGTGGGGCAAGCACAGCACGCTTGAACAAGCCGCCCGCGTTCCGTTGATCGTTCGGCCGCCAACAGGCAAAGTGATTGCCAGCACTACATCGCCGGTCGAGTTCACTGACATCTTCCCAACGTTGTGCGAACTGACCGGAATTAAATCCCCAACCGGACTGAGCGGACGCAGCCTCGTACCTGTCGCCACCGGCAAGTTACCCAAGATACGTGATGGAGCGATCACGGTGTTTAAGTCAAAAGGATCGATTGGCTATTCCTACCGGACTGAGCACTATCGCTACACAGAGTGGATCAACAAGTCTCATAAAATTGCGGCGTCGGAATTGTACGACTACGAAACCGACCCACTGGAAACGAAGAATCTGATTGACAATCCCAAATACGCTGACATTCGCGTGCAACTCGCTAAACAGCTGCGAGCCGATGGCCAAGACTGTAATCGACTTCAAGCATCCGCCCCTAAATGACCTTCAGTGCGGGCCAAACCATTTGTATCGAGAATCTATCTTCATTCAAATGTCGCCAATCATGAATTGAAAGAGCACTGCATCACTTTTCATTTTTTGATCGTGATGGGGCCACTCGCAACGCACAAGACGCAAAACGTTTGGCAAAGAGAGGGTCTCGGTCGAACCCGAAGGTGGCGCTGCCCGGTGTTGTGATGCCCGGCGCTGTGATGCCCGGCGCTGTGATGGACTGCGAGGTTTACGGG
>CAZZDZ010000492.1:0-4268 GCA_964652675.1 uncultured Pirellulaceae bacterium | reverse complement strand
TTAACACTGCCAATTTAGAAAGGATAGCAATCAAGCTGCTGACTGACGATTCCAAGGGACAAGAAAAGCGCTCGGTTAAACCGTTGTAGTGGCTCAGAGAACCTTCGGCCGGCGCCACGTGGTGCAATCGCGCGAACCGTCACGGGACTTTACTGTTACTCGCCGTCGATCGAGATTATCTTTTGCAGTAACTCTAGATCGATCTTTTCATCCATTACGACGCTTCCGTCGACCATCACACGGGTAATCGGTTCTAGCAGCTCTGCATCCATCTCCGTCAAATCGACAGGTTTTGTCCATGGAAAGGATTCCTTGGTCCGAACGACCAGCAACGTAGCTGACGTTTCATCACGTGTTGTGATTCCGACTTCTGCATAGCCGGCGAGTTGCGTATGCCCGACCTCGGCGTTCCATGCATCCTTGTGAAAACATCGGTAGATCTCAGGCATTTTCTTCAACAGCTTCTTGTTGCTTTCACTGTCCCATGGCTCTTTGAAGTTGTACTGCTGATACAAATCGACTTGGTTGATAAACGGCAACAATGCAACTCGCCAACTGTAGGGCGGATTCGACTTCGTGCCTGATTTAGCAGGTTTCTGGTTAATCGATCCAGGGGAGCGTTCCAAAACACCATAGTGATTGTGAAATTGCTTCAAGATCGGCACCGTTCGACGTATTTTTTTCGACTGATATTCATTGACTAAAGCTTCTTGTACCGCTCGAAGTGTTTTTTTCGACTCAAATGCTTTGCGAAAACGTTCTTGTGCCGCCTCGAAACCGAGTTCGTAAACGCCTTTCACCAAACCGATTGCACTCACAATTTCCTGGTTGGGTTCAGAGTGCATTGATGCCGTCAGCGACTTCACAAACGCAGCCATCTCATCAGGGGTTTTCGGAAGCACGCCTCCGACTCGAGTGAACCGCTGCACAGTCACCTCTGATCCCGTCACATTATCTATCCTCACCCAAGTCGCGTGATCCGGGTCATCAAGCTTGAAAGTGACTGGTGCTTTGGAAGCATCGATTGCAAAGCTCAACTCGTCTGCCCCTTCGACAATCTCGTACTTCCCTTTGTCAAGGACGCGGAGATTTCTATTTTCGTTAGCGGATGCGGAGAAAAACGTCCCCTTTTCAAAATGAACGAACCACGGTTCATACGGGGGATTGCGAGGAGTTACCCAAATTCCCTGAAATTTTTCTACTACCTTCTTCGACAACGTGACAGGGACTTGGGCGCTTGGTGGATGCGCTAGGGATAAACAGGCTCGCAATTCCTCTTGCTCGGCTTTGGAGAAGTCGCCGGCAAGCAGAACGGACGCCCCGATCACGAATTGGATTTTGGGAGCGCAGATCACTCGACGGTTCACGATGATGGCAAGCGTTTTACCAAGATTCTCCGAAGTCAGTTTTTTCATTTCTGCCGCCAACGAATCATCAAACCGCACTTCCAAACCCTGCCCGCTGCTCTGCACGGCAAGGATGTGATTTTGGATTTGGTCCCACATGATTCCGACGTTTTGCCGTAACAGCACTTTCGGTAGATCGTTCATCATTTGCATTTTTGGTGCCTGTATGTGTTCGGCGACTGGATACCAAACTCCGTCAGGATCGTTCGAATCAGCGTCGGCTTCTGCACAGATTGCAAACGCAATCATGTTTGGCAATTCGGACGGCGCGTCGTCCTGCGGCGCGACTAGTTTCGCGATGGAAGACTTATTTTTCTCGGTTTGCTGTTCTTGCTGGCCCAAATCGACAGCTTCCGTCGTAGCTTGGTCCTTGCTGGCTGCTTTCCCGTCGTCGACGATTTCTATTTGGGCACCATCAACGGGAGCCTTCACAACCGTCCCATCTTTGTACGTGATTTTGATAAACAGTCCCATCATCAACATGCCCAACAAGAATCCTCCGAATCCTGTTGCGACCAAGTATCCCCTTGGGACCGGGCGTTTGAACCACGGCATGCTTTTGGCCGTCGTGCTACTGATCATTGCGGCGACTGGCTTGGGGGGCGATTGCAGAGCGGTTTGCACCAAAGCAACCAAATCCGAACCGCTGGAAAATTTTGCAACCGTGGCAGCAATCTCGCCTGGCGACGCGGGACGCTTTGATGGTTCTTTGGCCAACATCGAATCGACCAGCTTGGACATTGCGACTGGCAAGTTGGGCATGCAATCTTGCAATTTGGGTGGCGGCGTTGACACATGCGCCGTCATCTTGGCAAACGCAGTCAGATGCTGGTCGTCTGCGAACGGTGCTGTTCCCGTTAGCAATTTGAATAACGTGCACCCAAGCGAATAGATGTCTGCGTGAACATCAACACTGCGACTATCGGTGACTTGTTCGGGGGCCACATAGTCGGCCGTGCCGATCGCTTGGCCGGTGCCAGTGATCTCAACTCGGTCTTCGTCGCCCAACAGCAATCGGGCTAACCCTAGGTCCAAAAGTTTTACTTGACCATCACGGCTAACCATGATATTGGACGGTTTGACATCGCGATGAACGAACCCTTGCTCTGACGTATACTGCAGCGCCGCTGCGACTTTGCAAACGATCTCGGCAGCGTTTTCGGTGGACAGCGGCCCGGTTCTCGCAACCAACTGGCCCAAATCAAAACCATCGATGTACTCGGTAACCAAGACAGCCGTATTGTCCACTTCTCGCGCATCGTGGGCCGTCACGATGTTCGGATGGCTCAATCGCCCAACGGCTCGCATTTCTGCGTCGAACCGGTCTCGCATGCGCTGATCGGCCAGCCGATGACTAGACAAAACTTTCAGTGCAACTTGGCGCCCCAACTTGGTGTGCTGCGCCAAGTAAACGTTGCCCATACCGCCGCGGCCGATTGGTTGCAGCACTTCGTATTCACCAATCGTCTTGGGTAGTATCTCCGGATCGATAGAACTTCGGTCGTGTTCATGATTTGCCAGTGCCCCCAAGGCCTTCGCGACCGCCAGTTTGCAATCCGCTTCGTTTTCCAGACTGGCGTCGGCGTCCGGTGTTCTTAAATGATGGACCAGCGAATCATCGCCATCGTCCATCGTCTCAAGCTCCGACTTGCAACCATCGCAGCTTCGCAAATGCTGAAACAGATCATCGCTTTCGGATTCGCAAAGATGGCCCAGTGAATAGGCTTTCAGACGGTCGGCGGTCGGACACTCAATCATGGTCATCATCATACTTTCTCTCACAGAACGCTGGTTTCAAGTGCATCAAGGGCTTCAATTCGCAACATGGGTCGCCATCAAAGCCTCTGTGAAGATGAACGCAGGCGTCTGACATTACTTTTCAAATATTGTTTTCGGCAGACGCTGAATATCTGTTTTTGCCCGTAAAACCTCGTGATAAACTAGGTTCATGCAGGAACCCAACCACCGAAATGTCACCGAGCATCCAACGCTTTCGTCCATGTTTTTGGATGGTGTTCAGAAATTGGAACCACAATCCTGGAGTCGGCTAGTCAATATTTTTGGGCCGATCGTCTACCGCTGGTGCCGAACATCGGGCGTGAAGGAATCGGATGCACCGGATGTCGTGCAGGAAGTGTTTGCATCGGTGGCTCGTGGGATCGCGGCATTTGAGCGTCAGAAGGCCAACGGTAGTTTTCGGTCGTGGCTAGCCACCATCACTCGAAACCGAGTCCGCGATCATTTTCGGCGGCAAGGTCAACGAGATCTTGCGGCGGGCGGTACGGAAGCTTACGAAAGAATGCAATCGCATGTGGACCCAATAGATGAAGATTCCATTTGCGCATCATCGATCGAAAACCCGCTGGTGCGCCGCGTGATGGAGTCCGTCAAACTGGAATTCGAAGACACTACGTGGCAAGCGTTCTGGATGACAACGATCGAGAACAAGTCGCCGTCGATTGTTTCACAAACGCTGGACATCGCTGTCGCAAGTGTCTACCAAGCCAAGTCCCGCGTTCTAAGAAAGCTGCGCCAACGAGTAAGCGAGTTACCAGACTAACTAACGTAAGCATGCGGCCATCACGCCATAGTCAAGTGAATTGGCATGATCGATTTTGGCAGGAAGAATAGGGGCAGGAAAATGACAGGCAAAGATATTTTCCTGCCCCCATTTTCCTGCCAAATACAAGCCACCTTTGCCTGAGCGGCTCTGGATATTCAGCCAGGAATCTTGCATCAAACAGGAAGATGTCAGCCGAAAGTCTTGACGGCGTTCGCTACGTACTGACTTTTCGCCGTTCGCCTAAACTAAAGCAACGCTCCAGCGCGTGAGAGTAGGTCCAACGCTTCGTGGCGAAAATC
>CAZZDZ010000491.1:0-4276 GCA_964652675.1 uncultured Pirellulaceae bacterium | reverse complement strand
TACTTTCAAGATCTAGTCACTGCAATCGAAATAATCGTCAGAGATTCCGCTTTTCAGAGCGCAACCCATGAAAACGCATCAATGACTGCTAACGTCAGAACAAAACTCTCTGACACGGTCATTAAATTCGCAGAAGAACCAAATCTGTTGATGCGGGACTCGGCGGGCTCGAGCCTCTCGTAAAAATCCCTGGAACCATCGGTGGTGCCATCATTCCAAATGCATCAAGTGACGGACGGTATCGCTACGACTTTCGACGTTCAGCAGCAAGACTGGCCGCATGCAGAGTCTACGAAGAAGCGAAATACAGATCGATCAATTTTTGCAAAGACTTTTCAGCCGCTTTTCCGTGTGATTCGTCGTACTTTGTTAGCCAAGTTTTGTACCAGCCTTCTCCGAAAAGCGGATTTTTAGGCTGCCCAAGCCCGCGTGGATAGATCTGGCTGGTGTGCTTGCGAAAGGCTTTGTTGTCGCGCGGGATAATGGAAAGATAGTGCTCGAGCCGTTCTTGAATTCGCCGCGACGGTTTCAAACCAGCACGGCGAATCGATTTGGAAAGTGCCGAAGGATTTTGCGGCGGAATACCCCAGAAATGAATCAAAGGTGTGACGTCGGCTCCTGCTGCTTTCGAAAGTCGCAGAATGCGTTTATCGATGGGATCATTGTTCACTGGGACACGATCCCCTGGCTTGTAACGAAGATTCTCCTTGCGCCAAAAACGGCTCAAGGCATCCCATCCAAACAGGTAGGCAATGTCAACATATTTCCCAAACCCGCGATGTTGGTACTTAAATTCGTCGCCTGGTCGATTGGAATGATTCATTGGTTTGCCCTGGCGAAAATTCTCGGTCACCATCCAGGTGATTGCCGCCTGATCCAACGATACTTGGCTTTTGCCACTGACCGAATCGCCGAACGCTTTATCTAGGTTGACGCCAAATTTGTTGTTCATGATGGCAACATGAGGCAGGTTCACGACAGCTTCGACTTCACCTCTAAACTTCGAGAATCTTTGGGAATGCCCCACCTCGTGAAAGACCGTCCAGTCCGCGAACTGCGGCCCTTTTAGCATCCACGTGTGCCGTGGTTTTCCAGTGGCAACTTTGTGGGGATCGTATGGGTAGTTGGACTGAGGGTAACCGGGGTAATTGGCCGACCCACGCAAGGTGACATCTACTTGCAAATACAACACCGTCTTGGAACGCACGGGCGGGTAACCAAACAGCTCTGTCACGCCATCCATCGCCGCGTCCCAGTCCTTCATTGCCTTGAGCGGATTGGTGTAGTTGCGAACCCATTGACTTGGCACCTGCATCATAAACTTTTCCGTCTCGAAATCTGCCCAGGGACCGGGATGCAGCCGTTCCGTTTTTCTCCATTGGGCAACCGATGTTTCATTGAAGCTTTTGAGCGAGAAAAAGGGAGACCGAACAGCGTTGCGAACAAAGACCGTTTGAACACCAGCGTCGGCACCGTAGGGCACTTCGATATAAATCCCGCCACCCAACGGATTGGCGATCATCATCGGCGACTTTGTGATTGGGTAGACAATCGAAACGCGATCAAGACGCAACACCTTGGGCTTCTTGACTAGATCCCAGGAATGCGCTCCAACACGAACGGAGTAACCGCTATTGATCATTGATTTGGGAACGGCAACCAAGCCAACGCTACCCGGTGCCAGATAAGAACCCGTCGGTCGACGCGCTGGATCCTTTACAGACGTGTCTGGAACTCCCCAGGCCAACGGATGAGAAGCATTAACCTTCAATTTGTGAGTCGTAGTAGCTATGCGAGGTGGATTAACTGCACCGGGAAAGTAGCTGGACGTTTTGAATTTGAAGTCGGTTAATAGCTGACGCATCTCAATCAGGTTTTCCGGCGTATAGACCTTGTCGATGATGGCTTGCTGGATCTCAAACATCGATCGGTGTATCGCAAGATCCCCAGACGGTTCACGAGGAAAACCTTTTTTGGTGGCTTTGTTAATGAATAGCGGGCCGACCTCATTTTCATAACGTTTGACAATCGCAAGGGCAGTCTCGACAGAGGCTTTGTCATTCCCTAGGTCATCCAGGTTCCGGTGAACCCGCTGAATCTCCTCAGACAAAGTTGCGCCAAGCGATGCCACAGGAGAAGACAGACCTACCGCACCGATCAGCAACATCCAGGCTGTCACTGTCGAATTGAAGATACTGTCGCGTTGTTTCATAGCAGGCAGCTTGCTCATCTTGAACTTTGATTTTACTACGATGCTGGCTGCGATTGAAAATGTAGTCGCATCACCACTGCCGTATTCCAATATCTATCTTAACTGAGACACATCTATTTCCGCGATGCCATGCTTAACGGCAAAGCCAAGCCAGAACGCCCGCTTTGTTGGGCTTCGCTTTCAAACGACGGTGAACGCAACGAAGCAATCCGACAGGACCAGTGAAAACGATTGGGACGCCACCCCAAAGCCGCTCCGTGAACGTTCCAGAATCCGTGAACATTCCGGAATGTCGCCACGGAACTCTAACACCTTGCGACGGATCCGGTGAAATCACCGATGTTGCTGATCAGCGTAAACCCGAGTTAAAAACAAACGCTGAAGCAACTCCGTTCTTGGTACGCCAACCCGCAAGCAATCTCAACAGAGCAAGCAGGTGGATGGCTTTCAGCTTTCAAGGCAGCAACGAAACCATTCACCTAGACAAAACGTTTTCAGATGAGACAAGCCACCACACAAAAGCGATGATGTCGTTTCAAAGATGCTTATATCTTTTGGCGTCGACGCTTTAAGCCGACAAGTCCAATCATGCACAGGAAAGCCACCGAGCTTGGCTCGGGAACGGCTGTAGCTTCCACGGAGTTCAACGTAATGGCTTCAAACCCAAAGTTGTTGCCCACTGTTGTGGCATCTCCGGCCTGCAAGAAGAGCGTGAAAGTGGTGTTAGCAGCAAGTGAACTGCCAATGAGACTGAAAGAATCCGTCTGAACTCCCGCAGCATTAGTGTTTACAATTGCTGTGTTCTGAACAAAAGGTCCCCCCAGTACACTGGCTCCACTGGAGTCCAAAATATCAAAAGTAATCTCAGTGTTGCGGATCGCGTTTTGGTTTCCGCCAGTTCCGTTAAAATTTAGCCAATCGAATGTGAAGTCCGACAAGTTTAGCAAGCTACCGCCTGTCGTAAAATCAATCTGAAAGTTCCATTCACCACCATTTCCGGTGTTGTTCGCGACAGCAAAAACACCATCGGCAGCGGCGGTGGTAAATAGGTTTCCGCTCCCTGCCGCTTGAGTCGTGTTTTGAACAGATAGATTGGTGGCAGCTGAATCTACGACTGCCCCTGTCTGTGACGAGTACACGACGCCATCAAGAGAAGTCCCATTCTCAGTGGTTCCCTCGAAATCAGTTGTTAAAACGACACTCGCGTTTGCCTCAATCAGTCCTGTGCTACCAGCGATCAAGGTGAGTGTGAAAACGAAAGCGAAAAACCGAACGTTCATGGTGATGCTCTGGAGTATGCGCGTAGAATTTGGAAACCCAGATTTTATCTCGAAGTCCGGAGCGTTGAAACGATGAACACCAATAGAATTCCCAAAAACACTAAAACAACTCGACTACATGTAGCGCGTATGCCTCTCGTGCAAACACGCATCGACTGACTTTTAACCTGAGCTGATCGTTGGTTGAGCACTAAATAAAACTCATCGTGAATTGATAAAGCGATTTACCCTGAAGCAATCGTGCATCCAAATTTTTGCAACCATGACGATCCAACCATGAAAGCTGCCGTCATCGATGCCGCAGGGCCAACTGAGTCAATCAATTCCATCGAAATGGATGAGCCGCAAGTAGGTGATTCTCAAGTTCTCATTCGCAATCATGCTGTCGCAATGAACCCGGTCGACACCTACATTCAAAATGGTGCCGTCGCTCTTGAACTTCCCTCGCAGTTTGCGGCAGGCGATCGTGTTTGGTGTACCATCCAAGGACTCCTTGGACACCAACGAACATTTGCCGAGAAAATCGCTGTCGTTGCCGACGTGTGTACCCGCTTCCCGATTCGGTTGACGAGCAACGGTCAATTTCGATCCAACATTTCCACCACGCTACGGCTTAGCGAAGCCGCCCAAACGCACCGCTTGCAAGAATCGGCGACGCTACAATGTGATGGCAAAGCCAGCAACAAAATGGTTCAAACGGCCTGACCGAATCAGGTCATTCTTCACGCTAAACCTTCGGAATGTCATATCCTTCACGGCGATCGCGTGCGAATAGACCTTGAGC
>CAZZDZ010000490.1:0-4291 GCA_964652675.1 uncultured Pirellulaceae bacterium | reverse complement strand
CCAAAGTAGTAACGCTCCACTTGTTGTTGTCGTTTATCGCAATAGCGTTCAAGACTACTCTCTACGCGTCTGAGGCGATTGCGACTAATGACCCAAACATCTGGGCTAGGGCGACTCCATTGACTTGAGTATTTCGTACCACTAAAGAACGCAACCTGTTCAATCAAATAGGGCCCAGAAACCGGAAATTCAAAGTATCCACTCTTGAAACGTCTGTCCGAAGGAGCCGGATCGAACCAACCGCTAAATGCCGATGATGATGTCCACTGCGGTTTTTCAATCAAATCACCATCAACGTAAACCCAGTCCTCCTTACCTCGCTGTTGATTCACCCAAGCCACCGCCCGGCGCCAGTCTTCACCTCGCCGTTCTCCCCATGTCTGCGTTCGCTGAAATTGATTCCAAGCACCTTGTTGCCAAAACAAAACGCCTGCAACTAGAACAACAACTACCCAAGCAACTTGCTTACTTCGCGAACCAGGATTCTCTGACGTGAACAACATCGCACAAGCGCCTGCAGACCACGCCAACATCGGCAAAACAGCGATGAAGTAACGGCGATGCCAAAGCGGCACCCAATCGAAATACGAAGCAAAAAAGAACAGCGCCGTTGCAATTCCCCCAACCAACATTGGCACATGCGATCGAACGATCTCCGTTCGCAGTCGCCCAGCCCAACCTACGACCCCAACCAGCGTTGGAATAACCACAAGCGGCAACCACGGCCACTTTGCCCACAATTCGCCCAGTTCTTTCGCTTTGCCAAACGCTGCCCAACGAGAACGGTTTTCCCAAGATTCCCCTAATGTCGAATTCATCAAAGTGAACGTGATCGCAGCAATCACAATCAACGAAATGCAATCTAAAATCTGTAATTGAAACTTGAATCCTTGCTGAAAGAACGCGACGACAACCACAGCCAATAGCAACAACCCTAGCGACATCAATGCAGTCGGATGCAAAAGCGTGGCCAAACCAGCCGATACAACAAAGACCAAACGTAAGTTCGCTCTGCGGATCGTTGACTCAGGGCCCAACAAACAAACTGCCGCCCACGTCGCTATCACCGAAAGCAACATCACGAACGCATAAGGCCGAAACTCGGTGCCAAACCAAATCGAATTCGATTCGATGACCAAAATCAAACCCGCCAGCACTCCCGCCGCTAGCGACCGTGTTGTGTGGCGGACACCAACAACCAGAAGCGAAGACCCAAGTGCGACGGCTAACACACTGCTCATTCGCAGACCAAGTTCCGACTCGCCCACCAAGGCTTTCCAAAACCACATCATGTAAAAATACAGCGGCGTTTGGTTGCCAACTTCCGCGCGCTCAGCAACTTGCCCCCAATCGCCCCAAATGCACCAGGCGGTATGCAGTTCGTCTACCCAGAAACTCTCGTAGCAGGACGGCAAGCGAAACAAGACCGTCAGCACAAACACAACGACAGCCCAGAAAAGCGTCGAACGATGGTTGTGAAGCAGTCGATTCATTTTCGAGGTGTATTGGTACTTAGATCGCGCCAACGTGTGTCTTTCGCCGGCTGGTTCGATCCTAATCGACACCGTCTTTTCAGTCAGGCTACGTTGCCAATTCCTGAATGATCTTACACGCTTCTGTGATCTGCTCTTCGCTCACATCCAAATGAGTCACCAACCGCACCGCTTGCGGATCGATCGCAAAACAACGCACACCTCGCGATTCCATCTTGCTTTGGAATTCTGCCCCCGTACACAAACCCTTATCCACTTCGAAGATCACCATATTGGTATCGATGCGACCGCCACGTAGCGAGAGCGTCTTGGTGGCTTCGATCGTGTCACCCAAACGCTTCGCATTGGCGTGATCGACAACTAAACGGTCGCGGTTATTTTCCAGAGCATACAAAGCCCCCGCAGCGATGATGCCGGCTTGTCGCATGGCTCCCCCAAAAAGTTTCCGGCAACGCTTGGCTTCGTAGACAAACGATTCGCTTCCGGCCAAAATGCTGCCAACGGGCGCGCCGAGTCCTTTACTGAAACAAGCACTCACGCTGTCAAACGGTCCGCAAAGTTCTTTCTCACTCTTACCGCTTGCTGCGGCGGCGTTCCACAATCTGGCCCCGTCCAAATGACAAGTCAGATCGTGCTGCTTGGCCCAACCGCAAGCGGCTTCGACCTGATCTTGTGGTTGAATTCGGCCACCCCAACGGTTGTGCGTGTTTTCGATGCACAACAATTTCGTTCGCACACTGTGATCGTCTTCGGCGTGAATCTGGTCCGCCAAATCTTCCACCGTCATCACGCCTCCATCACCAAACACCGTCTGAGCAACCAAGCCAGACAGAGATGCAAACGCTCCTTGTTCATAATGGTAGATATGGCTGTTGCCTTCGCAGATGAACCCATTGCCCATCCCGCAATGAACGCGAACGGCGATCTGATTGGCCATCGAACCACTCGGGACAAAAACGGCTGCTTCTTTTCCCAGCACTTCGGCGGATCGCTCCTCCAATCTTTGGATTGTGGGGTCGATATCGATCACCGCGTCGCCAACAACCGCATCGGCCATCGCTCGGCGCATTTCGACCGACGGCTGTGTCACCGTGTCGCTACGAAGGTCTATTTGGGAATCAACGTTTATATCGGCCATGGATTTGCATTGAACGAGTCAAAAGGAACTTCTTCATCAATTCGTATCATAGACTCACCACGGTCTATCATTCGAGCCGTCGATAAACCGCAAAGAGAACCACGGATAAACACGGATGTGAGTACTGGAGCAAGGGACGCTTAGGGATAAGGAGATACTCGATTGTTTGCCAACATGCACAGAGCACGGATTCCTCGGCTTTCTCATCCGTGTCCATCTGTGTTCATCCGTGGTTACCTCGCCACCCTGTCGCCATTGAATCTCGCTCCCTTCAAGCAATTGGACAACCGGCCTACAATAGCGTCATGACCGAATTAAAGATCCAACATGTTGACGCTCGCAGCGGCTCCACCGAAATCCTTGACCAGCTACGTGAAAAGCTCAGCCCGGCTGGCGATGTGGTTAGCCCTCGTGGTCGTGCGCTCACCGAAAAAGTCTTTGGCAAACCGCTGACTCCTGTCGAAGTTGTCCAAACGATTTGTAACGATGTCCAGAGCGATGGCACCCCTGCCCTGCTCCGCTACTTGAAGGCGTTGGACAAAGCTGACCTGACGGCGGATGACCTGCGCGTGCCTGCTGCTGATCTTGCTGCCGCTCATGCCGCCGCTGACCCAGGGTTGATCGCGTCCATCGGTCGAATCCGTGACAACATTGCGGAATTTCAATCGGCGATCCTTCACAAAGATGTCACCATCACTCCCAAGCCCGGTGTCACACTGACGCAACGTTACGTACCGCTGCGACGCGTTGGTGTTTGCGTTCCTGGTGGCGTTGCTGCTTATCCGTCGACGGTCTTGATGACAGTCGTTCCGGCACAAGTCGCAGGCGTCAAAGAAATCGCTGTCGTCGCACCCCCAACGCCATTCGGTGCCTACAACCAAGACATGCTGGCAACCTGCCACGAACTGGGTGTCACAGAAGTCTACCGAATGGGTGGCGCCCAAGCCGTCGCCGCGCTGGCTTACGGCTGCGAAGGCGTGCCAGCGGTGGACAAAATCGTTGGCCCAGGAAACCTATTCGTCGCGTTGGCCAAAAAACATGTATTCGGCAAAGTCGACATCGATTCGTTTGCAGGACCAAGCGAAGTGATCGTGATCGCTGATGAAACCGCACGGGCCGATTACATCGCCGCAGACTTGCTGGCTCAAGCAGAACACTCGCCGGGTTCATCCATCTTGATCACATGGCACGAACCGTTGATCACCGCCGTTCACGACGAACTGGTCAAACAAGTTGCCTTGCTGGAAAGAAGTGAGCTGACTGTCGATAGCTTGGAAGCGTTTGGTGCATTGGTATTGGTACGCGATGAACAACACGCGTGTGAATTGACCGACCAGTTCGCCCCCGAGCACTTACACATCGAAACGGCTAATCCGCGCGATCAAATCGCCAAGATCAACAACAGTGGTGCAGCGTTCTTAGGGCACCACACGCCGGTTGCACTTGGGGATTATGCGGCTGGTCCAAGCCATGTGCTGCCCACTGGCGGCACATGCACCTGGGCAGCAGGACTTTGCAGCAATAGTTTCTTGCGAAGCGGCAGCCTGACAGAGTTCAGCGATACTGCGATGAGGAACATCGCGGGCGACGTCGAGCGACTTGCCGAAAAAGAAGGGCTGACTGCGCACGCCAGAAGCGTTTCGATTAGACGATCCTAGGC
>CAZZDZ010000489.1:0-4299 GCA_964652675.1 uncultured Pirellulaceae bacterium | reverse complement strand
ATTTCGCGGAAGACGTTTTACGAGCAACAAACGATCAATCCGCACAGCGAAGACCTTTCGCCAGAACAGCGTCTTGGAATCTTTGTTGCTGTTATCGAAGATCAAATTCAGTCAAACCTGGCTGCGTTGAAAGACGCCAAAGAAGACGATGAAAAGAAAGAAATCATCGCCGAATTGCAACAACAGTTTGCCGATCGTTATTCATTCGATACCGCTTACGATGATTACAAAGCAAAAGAGGTCGAAGCAACCGCCATGGGACTGCGCAAAGAAGTTGACTCTCGCAAGAAGTCCGCGGAAAAATGGGTCGATGCAATGATCACTTTGGTACAAGCTCGCGCCAATGGAATCCAGATGATGGATTTGAGTGTTGGCACTCAACCTGGTGCTCGCCAAAGCCAGTTGAACAAAGATGAATCATCCATCTCAAGTGCCAGCGACACCGTAATGGACGTGCCAGCAAACACTGCTTCCAATCAGTGAACGCTGACATCCAATAACACGACAAGCACCATATGCTTGCCGTTGAGATGACGCAGCAGTTGTTGCGGGCACGAGACACGAAAATCTAGACAACAAACCAAAACGCGACCAGCTTCGGCTGTTCGCGTTTTTCTTTGCAATAAACGCAGCCTTCGATGAGCAAAGATCACTTGAGTGAGCTTAGGTATGCGACAACATCGCGTACCTGCCGCGGAGTCAGCGTGGTTGTCATCGAGGGCATCAGTGACACCTTACTATCGACGATGTCTTCGATCTCGTCTGTTGGGATTCTGATCTCCTTGCCGTTACTGTCCGCCAAGATCGTTACCTCGTCGTTTTCGCTCTGAACCACTCCACGTATAACCTGACCACTATCCGTTAAGACCGATTGAGAGAAATACTTTTTTTCGATGTCTGCACTTGGGTCAATAATTGATCGCAACAGATAGTTGGCGTCGCGTTTTTCGCTAATCTTTGTAAGCTCGGGGCCAATTTTGCTACCCTTTTTGCCGATTCGGTGACACCGACTGCATTGAGCACGCAAGTCGGTTCTGAAAATCTCTTTGCCGGCCGCTTTGTCGCCACCGTATGCCGAAAAAGCAAACGGCAACATCGCTGCATCATTATCGATCTTCAGTGATTTCGCCGCTGCAACAAGCTGTTGCTGCATTTGAGAATGCAAACTTGCTAACGACTTGGATTGCACCGACCGGGACATCAACGCCTCCAGTAAATCCAACGACAGCTTTGATGTAGCAGATTTGGAAATCTGCGACTTTGCAACCGACGCCAAAAACTGGTCGGAGACGTTTGTTCCCAACTTGGCTGCGCCCGCTATACAAGCTTGCTTGACCAAGATTGTCTTGGTTTGCTGAAACTGCTTGGTCAAAACGCCCAACGCTTGGCGTGGAAAATCTGCGACCAAAATTTCGATGCCGCGCACCGAGAGTTTGTTTAACGACGACTCGGCAGCTTTGATAGCCGACTCCAATGCGATATCCCCGTCGTCAGATTCGGCGATTGAATTGAGGGATTGAATCCGAAGCGTCTCAGAAACAGACTTCGAATTCAGCAACGCGGTCAGCGCCGAAACCGAAAGTGGCAACTTGAGTTTTCTTGCTGAGACGACTGAGGCAACTCGAATGGGCGTGTCCGCATTTTCCACCAACTTTGCCAAAGCCTCTGCCGTGCTTTCGCGATCAAGCATTCTTGAATCAAGCGGCAAATCACGCCGACGCCCTTCGACACGATCCAACACAGGAGGATCAAACCACTGACCAATTGCCGTACAAGCATCCACCCGCATCTTTTGTGGGTGGTCCGCGTTGGACGCGTAACGCAGCAGGCGATTGGCTGCCGACGTCGTACCAATTCGAAAATTCGCGTTGATGGCACGCCGAATGTAAAACTCGCTCCGTTGCACATCATCAAGCGACTGCGCAAGTGCAGAAAGCGCCTTGTTGATGGATTGGTCGTCGTGAATCGCACGGGCGGCTTCGGTCGCAACCCAATCGGATGAATCGGACAGAAAACCGGCCACCAGATCGCTTTGCTGATGTCGCAGTGCGACCACGCATGTCAGCCGGCACATCACGGAGGGATTCTTGACTTGCTTGGCAAGCTTTTCCGATGGCGCACACGCCGCCAGGGCGACAGCGATCGAGTGACGCAAGTAGTGCTGGTCTTCGCTAAGCAACGCGGCTTGGGGAAACAACAAAAATGAGGCGCGTTCGTCAGGGTGTCTCGCCAACGCTAGACCTGCATTCACACGAACGTGCAAATCAGGATGGTTCAACAGATCGATCAACGGTTTGCTGTCACCCAACGGCGATTCACCAATCGTCTTGGCCGCCTGCGCTTGAATCACCCAATCGTTGACCTGAAGTGCATCGATCAACGCCGCGCTCGCATCGGCATCATCGCTGCGAGCAAGTTGGCCCAAGCCCCAGACACAATGCAGCCGTGCCAATCGGTCAGCTTTGCGATCGTTCAAAACGTTGATCAATCGCTGTGTTTGTTTGTGCTCAACCAGTGCGAACTGTGCTCCCATCCGGATTCGCATGTCACGATGCCCAAGCAAACGCTGCAGTTCGTCGTCGCTACGTTGACGAAAACCAGTTGCCAACAACTGCTGAACTTCTTTTCTACCAGGCGCGCGGTCGGCTTCGTCCACATCGATACGGATCACCGCGCCTTTCTGATCCAAAGGATAGCCGCCGTCCCAGTCCGCACCGTACAAACCACCATCGGGGCCAAACGCCAACCCAACCAGGGCATGACCAGAGCCAATTTCGTGTTCATCATGCATCTTGAACGAATCACCGGATACTTCGACACGAAACGCATACTGATGTCCGCGCGGTGCATTGGTCACGAAAAAGAAGTTGCGATAGGCCGGACTTAACGCGGTGCCAGGATTGAACTTGAAACCAGCTGGTCCATCCATGTAGTGGGAGATTGGCGGCACGATGGACGCTGGATGATCTTTGCCCGCAAGCTCCCACAGTTTTTCGTCCATCCACGGATTAAAGTCGCTCCCGCGATACTGATAATGACAGCGCCATCCGGCATCCATCGAATCGACGATCAGCATGAATCTCTCTCGTTCACCCGGTTGGTCCGCATCGTTATCAACACCAAAGAGGTTACCGTGCTGATCAAACGCAAACTCTTGCACGTTTCGCAATCCATGAGCGAACACTTCAAAGTCGCTGCCGTCAGGATTACAGCGCATCACGCCGCCCTGGTTGGGATACGAGAACAGCTTTCCTTCCTTGGTTTTCACCGAGATGCCTTTGTCGCCAATCGACCAATAGACTTTGCCGTCGGGGCCAACGGTCAGCCCGTGCATATCGTGACCGGCGTAAGCGATGTGAAGCCCAAAACCGGTTGCCATGATTTCGCGTGAGTCGGCAACACCATCGTCGTTGTTGTCAGTCAGTTTCCAAACGTCCGGTGCGATCGTTGACCACACATCGCCATCAAACGCCATCACACCTGCGGCGATGCCGGTGACTTCGGTATTGAATCCTTCGGCGAAGGTAGTGATTTTGTCAGCTGTCCCGTCGGCATCTGAATCAACCAACCGAAAGATACGTTCACTGACGACGGTCAAATCACGCCAGTCGTGATTTCCGTCTTGGTTATGGTCACCGACGTGTACTTTTTGTTTTGCATTGTCACCGCCAACAGCGAGTTGTTTGTGATAGAAGTCGCGTTTGTCGGCAACACTTTGAAGACCAACATCGTCGGGGATCCAATCACGATTAGCGCGGATATCCAGATCCTGTGTCTTCCGCCGCCTTGTTTGCGTAGCAAAAACACGTCCTTGGTTGTCAACACTGACCGCCACGGGATCGGGCACATTGATCTCGCCGGACCAACGCTGGTATTGCAATTTCGGAAAAGTCGATTTCGTTTCTTGGGCATCGACATCACCAAGCAAAACGAACAAGCAAACAAGAAAGACCGAAACAGAAACAAGGCGCATCGCCTTCTGGATGGATAGCAGCAGGATCATTTTTCATCCGGAGAAAACATGCTGGGCGGGAGGATCAGGCGTCACAAAAACGAGCACGAAGAATTTTTGTGGTGGCAAGCCATCTTAGTCCAAGGAGCGCCCAAAGTGGCCGTCGATCTCCGAGCGACGAAGCCCGTCCGAGCAAGCATCCAATCGCTGTGATTTTCGATCGTAAATAACGGCCCAGCAATGGCATGACCGAACTTGCGATCCAGAGATGGCTACAAAGTCCGACCGAACAAAAAGTAGCCGTCGATCTCCGAGCGACGTAGCCCGACCGAACAAGCACCCAATCG
>CAZZDZ010000488.1:0-4307 GCA_964652675.1 uncultured Pirellulaceae bacterium | reverse complement strand
TGTTTTCTGATCGTACTCGTACTCAGGCGTTTCGCCGGTACTCGTACTCGATGACGCGGTTTCACGATCGAGTATGAGATCGAGTACGAGTACGAAGGCTGTGGAACTTGGTTTCCACTGAGCAACCACACGTTTCTTAATGGGCTCGGGGATAGGAACCCAAAACGTCCAATCGTTGCGTTGACGAATCTAGAATCTCAATCGTCTTTGCAACGGATTGTTCGCTTCGGTGGCCTGTTAGTTCCACAAAGAAAAGATATTCGTTGTGTGAATCTGGACATGGAAACGATTCGATCCAAGTCAAATTCAACTTCTGGTCCTTGAACACTGCCATCACGTCCGCCAACGCACCGGGTTGGTGGTTTACTTGAAACAACAATGATGTTTTGTCGTCACCGGTTGCATCGGGTTCTTCGCGGCCAAGCACTGCGAACCGCGTGATGTTGTTGGAGTTGTCTTCGATACTTGCGTCGATCACATCCAATCCGTATTGCTGACCAGCCTGCAAACTTGCCACCGCAGCCACTCCCGGCGTCGTGGCCGCCAGCTTGGCTGCACCGGTTGTGCTGCTTGCTTCATGAATCGTGGCGCCGGGTAGATTTTTTGACAGCCATTCGCGGCACTGTGAAAGCGCTTGTGGTTTGCTGTGGACTTGTGTGATCTCGTTGCGCGGTGTTTTTGAAAGAAGGTTATGGTGGATCGGTAACAAAACTTCGCCGCAAATTTGCATCTGTTGGCGGACGAACATCCCCAACGTGTCGACGATTCGTCCGTCCGTGCTGTTTTCGATTGGTACCAAGCCGGTCGTCGCGTGGCCTTCGTTGACCGCATCAAAAACGGCTGGGATCGATGCCACGCTTGCGAATTCGACGGCATCGCCAAAATACTTTAGCGCCGCAAGGTGACTGTAGCTGTGCTCGGGACCGAGGTAGGACACTCGCAGTGTTTTTACATTTTGCAAACAAATACTGCTGATGTGACGCAGCGCTCCGGCTACGCTGCTTGCCGCTTTCTCTGTTGCCACAATCTGCTCAATCCGCGCCGCTGCTTTGGCGACACGCCCAACCGGAGCGTCAGCGGGAGATGAATCCGCCAGTTGCTGAACCAGTGCTTGTCGATTGGCGATCTGGCGGACCAGATCGCGATCGATTTCGTCGATTTCGGCGAGAAGTTTGCTCGATAGGGGCGAATCAGAATGATCGGCCATCAAAGGACTCGTTTGGATTACAGGTTTTGGAGCGATTGCAGGAGCAGCGTTCTGGACTGGTCTGAATCGGTGAGAATTGAATTGGGCCTGTCATTTTGACACGGCAGGAATTCCGTGCTGGTTGTCTTTTTATGGGCCTGTCAAAAAAGACACTCTACCCACATACTTGGGATCGCGTTGTGGCCTTGAAAGTACGTGATTCTTGGGATGATCCAAGTCGTTTACCAAATTTTCTTGAGTTTTGTCACCGCGAATGGCACGCTCTTTGCCTAATTGAGCACCTCGGACGCCGAAAGCTGACGAATTCGGCACACATATTGAAACAAAGATCATAACGGACTGCTTGAGCCAGCATTCAGCCAGGGCACAAGCGGCAACGGAACTATTCGAGCGAATCGACTCACGGAGACTTTAACAGATGGCTCAAGGCGAAAAAATTATCGGCATCGACCTCGGTACGACCAATAGTGTGGTCGCCGTGATGGAAGGAAGCGAGCCGAAGGTAATTCCCAACCCCGAAGGCAACCGGCTGACGCCAAGCGTCGTCGCGTTTACCGACAAAGAAGAAGCGATTGTCGGCGAACCTGCACGCCGCCAAGCCGTGACGAACCCCAAACGCACCGTTTATTCGGCCAAGCGATTCATGGGACGTCGGCACAACGAAGTCGAGTCCGAAGAAAAAATGGTTCCTTATGGAGTCACCGGCAGCGCAGGCGAGTACGTCAAAATTCAAGTCGGTGACAACGAATTTACTCCCCAAGAAATTTCGGCAAAGGTTCTGCGAAAGCTGAAAGAATCCGCCGAGTCTTATCTTGGGCACACGGTAAACAAGGCTGTCATTACCGTCCCAGCGTATTTTAACGATGCTCAGCGACAAGCCACCAAAGACGCTGGCGTGATCGCGGGCCTCGAAGTCGCTCGAATCATCAACGAACCAACCGCAGCCGCTTTGGCGTATGGATTGGATAAAAAAGCGGACGAGAAAATCATCGTCTTTGACCTCGGTGGGGGTACGTTCGACGTGTCCGTTTTGGAAGTAGCCGATGCTGGCGACGAAGACGGCGAAAGTCGTGTCTTCCAAGTCATCAGTACTTCGGGCGACACGCACCTCGGCGGCGATGACTTTGACGCAGCCTTGATCAACTACGTTGCGGACGAGTTCAAAAAAGATAACGCGATCGATTTGCGAAACGACCCGATGGCGCTCCAGCGTTTGCAGGAAGCGTGCGAGAAAGCAAAGAAAGAGTTGAGCACGTTGCCCGAGACGGATTTGAACTTGCCATTTATCACGATGGACCAGTCCGGCCCCAAACACTTGACGATGAAGATCTCTCGTTCGACATTCGAGGAATTGATCGACGATTTGGTCGAACGTTGCCGAGGACCTGTCTTGCAAGCCCTCAAAGATGCTGGCATGTCGCCGAGCGATATTGACGAAGTTGTCTTGGTCGGTGGTAGCACACGTGTTCCCAAAGTACGTGAAGTCGTCAAAGGCATCTTTGGCAAAGACCCACACCAGGGCGTCAACCCAGACGAAGTCGTCGCAGTCGGTGCTGCCATTCAAGGTAGCGTCTTGGCCGGCGAGCGAACGGATGTCTTGTTGTTGGATGTGACACCATTGACGCTGGGCATCGAAACCGAAGGCGGCGTGATGACGGCGTTGGTCGAGCGTAACACGACGGTTCCCGTTGAAAAGAAAAACGTATTCAGCACGGCAGCCGATAACCAAAGTGCTGTGACGGTTCGCGTTTTCCAAGGCGAACGGAAAATGGCCACCGGAAACCGATTGCTGGGCGAATTCAACTTGGAAGGCATTCCGCCGCAACCGCGTGGGGTTCCCCAAATCGAAGTCAAATTTGATATCGACCAAAATGGAATTTTGTCTGTTTCAGCGAAAGAGCTGAAAACCGGAAAAGAAGCTTCGGTTGAAATCAAAGAAGCTGGCGGTTTGAGCGACGACGAAATCGAACAAATGCGAAAGGACGCGGAAGCAAACGCGGAGCAGGACCGCAAGCAGTTCGAGATCGCAGAAGCAAAAAACAAAGCCAGTCAGCAAGTTCACCAGTTAGAAAAACTGATGAGCGAAAACGCAGACAAGTTGAGCGACGAAGACAAAGAGCCAATGAACATGGCGATTGCAAAAGTCAAAGAGGCTGCCGAAGGAGAAGACGTTGCTGCGATCAAGCAAGCGACGGACGAACTGGACGCCGCATCGCAAGCTTTCAGCAAGGTCTTGTACGAAAAGACCGAAGCTGCTGGCGGAGCGGAAGGCGACCCAGCCGGTGCAAGTGCACCAGCAGGAGATGCTGACGACGATGCAATCGACGCCGACTTTGAAGTCAAAGAGTAGTCTCCAAGGCGAGACTGATAATTTCGGTAGTGAACGTCGTGTGCGAGCTCTGTGGCTCAAGCACGACGTCCGCTACGAAAAATGAGTTTTGATGCTGAGCCAAAAATCATGCGTTTTGAGACTCGCATCTAAAACTCGTCGATCACTTCTTTCCCTTCAATCGTGATCAAAGATGCGTAAATCTCGGCATCGATTAGTTGGGAGATGAATTGCGTGCTTCCGTCGGCAAGAACGATGTGCAATCCGCCAGGGTGAAAAGAATAGGCTTCGTTGTTATTCGTTTTGTTGATCAGCCATGGACCGCTGCAGCTAAGTCCGTCGTCCGAAAAACCGTGCGCCGGAATATAGTTGCTTGGGTCGCCCCAGCTTCCCAGCATGGTGGTCGAGTTAGTGACATCGGCATTGGCACATCCATTGTTGTTGGTCGGAGGCCCAAAGCGACCGTTTACGTAGTACGCAGGTCGGCCGGCAGATTCGACGAGCAAAATAGTAGTTGAAAGACCGTCCTTTACGTCTTCCATTCGATACCTAGTCGACAGCATTCCGAAGAGGCCCTCTCTGGTACTCCGTGGCCTGATGTGGCCCGAATCATTAAATTCTTCCGATATGTTTCCAACCGGAGCAAAGTCTGTTGTTGCCGCGCCGCCAGCAACTGAAAGGTCAACGTCGTCGGTGTGTGGGTTCGAAGGGCATTTGAACGTCACAACCGTTGTTTGAAGCGTAGAGTGATTTGCTGGAGCATTCCATTGC
>CAZZDZ010000487.1:0-4330 GCA_964652675.1 uncultured Pirellulaceae bacterium | reverse complement strand
TTTGCGAAGCGATTTATTCATTTCATCCAAAGGGCGAAGAACGTGCCTGGTGCGGAAAAATTGCTCAATCGGATGAATGCCGGGACCTTATTCAAAGCGTCTTGATACGAACTTACAAGGAAGAACGCAGTTCGGTCACGCTTGAATTCTTTTTGCTGGAAATGCTCGGTCGCCAGTTCATAGAAACCGACAAAATGTTGACTCACAGGGGCATCGATCACGCCAAATTGAAAGCCTACCTTGACCAATAGTTTCTACCGCTGGCGAAGCTTGACCAGTTTGTGCGCAATTTAGCGAGTTTTTGAAGGCTGGCGACATGGCGGGTGATTTTAGTGCTGTCTTGCGAGGGAAGCTTGTTAGAATAGAGGTCCCGCCGCCGTCATCCCCTTGACGCTACTTACCCTTCCTCCGTTCGTGTTTGCATGCCTGACATTCATTCGCGCCGCCGCTTGTTTTTGAAAGCCGCTGGCATCTCCGTCGCAATCCCTGCTTTGGAATCGGTTCGCGCTGGCGGCAGCGAAAAATCATCGGATCCACCCAAACGAATGGTCTGCATTGGCAACGAATTCGGTATGTACCCCGAATCGTTCTGGCCTGCTAAGACCGGGCGCAATTACAAACTAAGTCCGTTGCTTCAGCCGCTGGCTGAACACCAAGATGCGTTCACGCTTTTTTCTCATTTAGATCACGACCAAAAAGGCGGCCACTTTGCAGTTCATACTTTTTTGACCGGCGTCAAATCTTCAGAAGCTCGCGGGTTGCCCGATGGAGGCATCAGTCTGGATCAGCGCGCGGCAGAATTCGTTGGGTCTCGAACGCGGTTTCCTTCGCTAACAATCGGAAGCGAAGACGGATTGCATGGCGGTTGCCGAATCAGTTGGACGCGAACGGGAACACGTGTTCCACCGATTACTGGCCCGCGCGAACTGTTTCGGCAATTGTTTATCGACGGCAGTGCGTCGGAAAAGCTAAAAGCGATTGATTCGATCGCGATGAAAGGTTCGATCTTGGACGCCGTGCTCGGTGACGCAAAATCTCTTTCGCGACGTGTCAACAAAGACGACGGGCGAAAACTGGATGAATATCTAAACTCGGTTCGCGAGGTCGAATCGAAACTGGAGTTGGATCAACATTGGCAAAACATCCCTAAACCAAAACCATCCATCGACCGACCTGAAGACGAAGGGCTGACAAAAGACCTGCCGAAACTTTATGACTTGATCGCCATCGCGCTGCAGACTGATTCGACACGCGTCGCAACACTGGAAGTCGGCGGTAGTTTTGCGGCATCGGATCTTGGCATTCGCAAAGGCTATCACAGCTTATCGCACCACGGCAAAGTGCAAGCCAGCATCGATTTACTTGTGCAAATCGAACGGTATCAAGTCGAACAGTTTGCACGGTTCTTAGACAAATTAAGCTCGCTGAAAGACACCGGCACGGACACGAGCCTGTTGGACAACACGATGGCGTTGTTTGGTAGTGGAATGGGGAATGCGAATTCGCATACCAACAACGATTTGCCGATTGTTTTGGCTGGTGGCGGATTCAAACACGGAGAACACAAACAGTATCCCAAAGAAAAATCAAAACGTGTTCCACTCTGTAATTTGTACGCGTCGATGCTGCAACAGTTTGGCGTTGAAACGGATCGCTTTGGAAATAGCACCGGAACGTTACGAGGATTAGAAACCGCATGATCAAGTGGTTCCCTTTTGTCGTGATCGTTTTTGCGATCTATTCACTCCCAAGTGATGCACAGCAACCCACAACGCAAGATTCATTCAAAAAAACAGTTGCGCCGTTCTTGGCTAACTACTGCGGCAAGTGCCATGGTGCGGAAAATCAGAAAGGTGATCGCCGGTTTGATTCTTTGGATGCCAGCATTGCTGATGAGAACTCGCTGGTCGATTACCAAGACATCTTGGATCAACTGAATCTGAGCGAGATGCCGCCAAGCGATGCACGACAACCGAAGGATTCAGATCGAAAAAGGGTCATTCGCTGGCTGACCGATCGGATTGGACAACATCACGCGAAAAGCAATGGCAGTGACCACACAGTACTGCGCCGATTGAACGCGAGAGAGTATCGCAATACGATCCGCGATTTGCTGCATCTAAACACGCAGATGTTTGACCCCACGGAGATGTTTCCCAAAGACGAAACGCGAGAACATCTCGATAACGTCGGTGAAACACTCGTAACGTCGGGTTATCTGCTGGCGAGATATTTGGAAGCTGCGGATGAGTCGATCACCAAAGCGATGTCAACAACCACCAAACCCAAAGTTCAAACGTGGAAATTCGATGATGGGTTTAAGCAGCAACCAGAAATAGACCAGGTTCATCGCAAGACAAACAAATATCGCCACATGACGTTGTACGACGTTATCGGTGCGGACAAACACGAAGGCGCGTACGGGCCGATTCATAAATTCGCCAAAGGCGTACCGATGGACGGCTACTATGAAATCAAAATCGAAGCGGAAGCTGTCAATCGGCTGCATCCTTACGACGATGCCTTTCTGGGACGTGATCGTAACGAACCGCTGCGTCTGGGGATCCGCCCTGGCGATCATACGGTCGGAAAACTGCATCTTCCACAGCCGATTGAACCGCTGTTGGCCGAGATCGAACTGGCAGACAAAAAGAAATGGTACACCGTCAAGATTTGGTTGGATCAGGGATACACACCACGATTTACGTTTCGCAATGGGTTGATGGACGCCAGAGGATTATGGACCAAGCTGATCAAAAAGTACCGTGACAAGTTTCCCAAAGACATCAGCAAAGGCATCGTTTCGACCAGGTTCAACGCAATCAAACACGGCAAGTTGCCACAAATTCACATTCACGCAGTTGAAATTCGCGGGCCGATCTACGACCAGTGGCCAACCGATAGCCAACGAGCGTTGCTTGGCGAGGACTGCGAAAAAATCCTTGCGACAGGCAAACTGACAGCCAACCAAGTCCGCAAACAAGTAAGTGCGTTTGCGAGCCGAGCGTACCGTCGACCAGCCACTGACCAAGAAGTACAACGGATTGTAAACCTGATCGTTCAACGACATAAAGATGGTCGGACTCAGCTGGAAGCGTTCGGGGACGGCTTGAAAGCGGTGTTGTGTTCTCCAAGTTTTCTGTACCTGGACGAAGGCGACTCGGGAACGTTGTCGCCGTATGCCTTGGCATCTCGACTGTCGTACTTTTTGTGGTCCACTTCACCGGACGATCGCCTGATGAAGCTGGCGGCCAATGGGCAACTGACCGATCCGTCCGTGTTGATTGCCGAAGTCGATCGGATGCTGGCTGATTCGAAATCGGACATGTTCGTTGACGGCTTTGTGAACAGCTGGTTGACTCTGCGTGATCTGGGCAGCGCTCCGCCGGAACGTGGCAGCTTTCGCGATTTCTATCAGTACGATCTGGGCACTGCGATGCGTGTTGAGACACGTTTGTTTACGCGACATTTGATCGACCACGATAAAAGCCTGCTGAACTTTATCGACAGCGATTTTACTTTTGTGAATAAGCCGCTGGCGAAGATGTACGGTTTTGACCCGCCAAAGGGAACGGGGTTTCAACTTGTCCGATTCAAGGACAAACGACGCGGCGGTTTGTTTGGGCAAGCAAGCGTCTTGACCGTGACGGCTAACGGCATCGACACATCGCCAGTTGTTCGAGGAGTCTGGGTCCTGGAAAATTTCTTGGGCACGCCGCCGTCTCCGCCACCGCCGGATATCGAACCACTTGATCCAGATACTCGCGGCGCAAAAACGATTCGCGATCAATTGTCAAAGCACCGTAATGTGGCGAGTTGCAATGAGTGTCATCGCAAGATCGATCCGCTTGGTTTTGCTCTCGAAAATTTTGATCCGATTGGTCGCTGGCGCGAAAGCTATGGCCGCAAGACGAAGATCGACGCGTCGGGCCAGTTACCCAACGGAAAACGATTCGACGACATCATCGGATTGAAGCGAGTTTTGATGCAACAAAAAGGACTGTTCGCAAAGGCGCTGACCGAAAAGTTACTCGCCTATGCAATGGGTCGCCCCATCACCGTTCACGATCGTCCCCACGTCGATGACATCCTGAAAGATGTGAAGGCCAATGGCTGGGGAATGAAACGGCTGATCCAGCAAGTCGTATTGAGCAAGCCGTTTCTGACGAAGTAACCGATGTTGGCGAGACTGACGGGAAGCGGGGTCACGCCCTCCCCATCTGAAAAGATCCTGTACTAGAATGTTCCCTATCGAAAACAACTACCAACTATTGCCGAAAGATCGGACCTCCAAAATGTCGACTCGAAAAAAACCTGTTCGCTCAAGAAA
>CAZZDZ010000486.1:2782-4340 GCA_964652675.1 uncultured Pirellulaceae bacterium | reverse complement strand
ATCCTAGGCCAAGGCTTTGGTGGCCAAGGTGGCGGTGGTGGCTTTGGCGGCCAGGGTGGCGGCCAGGGCGGCGGAGGAGGAGGTCAAGCACTCGGTGGCGGTGGCGGCCAGGGTGGCGGTGGCTTTGGCGGTGGCGGCCAGGGTGGCGGCGGAGGAGGATTCCTGCGTGTCGCACCAGAACGTCAGCGAAAGGTTGCCGTGCAGACCGTTTGCTTGGAGCACGGTAAACCCGATCCCCAGCCAAAAATGGAGTACAAAATCGTTCCACTTGATACGGTGACCAAAAATGCTTCGGTTCACCTGTTGTGCAAAGGCCTTGGCAACAAGCAGCTCAGCCAGAACGTGGCTCAAGCAGTTGCATGGCATTTGATGGACGACATGTCATGGGAAGAGTTGGCCGCAAAGAACAAAGTGGAGAGCAAGTACACGGGCAATGTCTCGTGGTTCTCCAAAGCCGAACTAAGGCAAGCTCGGTTTGCAGTCGAACAGTTGCGCAAACAAGAGCAGTCTCAAAAAGAAACTTCGTCGTCTTCGGTTGTCGATTCTGACTCGTCTGAATCTAAATCTAAGTCTTACGCGGGCAGCTAAAACAGCTGTCGGATCAAGATGAAATCGTCTGTGCCAGCAGCGGCGTGCTGTGAATCATCAGACGTTTGTGTTCGCGGACGACGCGTAAAAACTTATCTTCGTCAACCGGCTTGGTGATAAAGTCGTTGACGTCGTATTCTTCGCAACGCTGTCGAATATCCGCATTGTCTGACGCAGACAGCATCACGGTGGTGATTTTTAGTTGCAGCGAACCGATGGCATCCAGTACATCGATGCCCGTGCCATCAGGAAGATTGACGTCCAATAGCAGTAAGTCAGGACGTGGGGCTCTGGCAAAGATGGTTTCGCGATTCAAAAACTGAATGGCCTCGTCGATTCGACGTACCAGAGTAAGTCGATGATGGACTCCGCTTCGCCGTAACGCGTGGATCGTCACCCTGGCATCCATCAGGCCGTCTTCGACCAACAAGACCTCCATTGGTTTGGTTCGCGTGTTGCTTAGCATCTCTTAGGTCCATCTGGTGGGTAGTGTTCGGAGCGAATCTTCAAATGGGTGAAGTCTAAATCACACCTCATGTTTTGTGGTGACGTCAAATGATTGGTCGATCAGATCGCCTTCCAGCAACTCGTGATCGCGAAGAGCTTGGTCGAACTCCATGACCCGACCGATTAACTCAATCAACGGCTCGCGTTCGATGCCGCGATACTGCAACTCTTCGGCTTGTTCGGATAGACCACTTAACTGCAGATAAAGTCCGCAGTGCTGATTGTGCGCCGTTTGGGCCAGTCGAATGCAACGGGAACTGTGAGGCAAACTGTCGGTGCGTACGCTTTGATAGCCGTAGGCTTCCTCGAGTGCGAACTGCAGCGCGATCTGACCGCGGAAATCATCCAGCAATTCAACAAGTTGTTTTAACAAATCATTGGGCTGCAAATCACTGTGGCAAATTTGGCGCATTGCGTGTTGGGTTTGCCACACTTCCTGGTTGCTGTCTTTCATCTCCTGCAA
>CAZZDZ010000486.1:0-2682 GCA_964652675.1 uncultured Pirellulaceae bacterium | reverse complement strand
GCATTGCGTGTTGGGTTTGCCACACTTCCTGGTTGCTGTCTTTCATCTCCTGCAAGAAAGCGGGATTAACGACCAACGTTTTCGTTGATGCGTCTGGACTTTGTGATGCGTCTGGACTTTGTGATGCGTCTGGGCTTGTTGACGAAGTGGTTACTGCAGCCATCGAAATCACTCCCTTTCCTAACGATAAGAATCCAGTTCGCGACTCGGTTTTGGGATGTGAATGAGATTCAAAAACAACAACATTCAACAACACAGACCAGCGCGATTTCCATTGACGAGGCGTGCCAGCGTACTGTTTGACCGGGGGCGAAGTCAAATTTTTTGCGAAAGGAGCACTCGGTTTATGCTGCCAATCAAAGCAAAAGATAGGAAATGTGGCTAAAGATCGCCACGGCCTAAAGCTTCTGACCGCCAATTGCTGCCACGTACCAATGAAAAGTCGCCAGTTGGTTAGCGCCGAAAAAGACCGTACTTGGCGATACACCACAGGGCCCTGACTCCGTCGCGCCACCCAATTTTTTTCCCTTCGTCGTACCAGCGATGCTGATAGCGAATGGGGCGCTCGGTGAATCTTAGATCGCGACGAATCCAACGCGCCGTCAACTCGATCTCGATCCCAAATCGAGACTCTTTCAATGAGGGCAAAATCGCTTTCCAGTGTTCGGTGGGTGCCATTTTGTAGCAAGTTTCCACGTCACTTAACCGGATGCCGATCGCAAGGCTGGAGAGAAACGAAAGGAAACTATTGACCGCTTGGTGCCACCAAGGCGAAAGTTGCCGATCGCAGTGCCCGTAGCGAGTCCCGTACGCCACATCAGCTTCTTTGGCCAGGATTGGCTGGAGCAAGTAACGAAAGTCGCTTGGGTCGTACTCTCGATCCGCATCTTGGATCACGATCACATCACCGGTCGCCGCTGCGATACCGGTTTGAATTGCGGCCCCTTTTCCGCGATTTTTTTCATGCTTGCATACCACAATGTTTTCTTGATCGGACAAAAGGTCCATGGATTCGCCCGTACCATCGGTACTGCCATCGTCGACCATTACAATTTGCATTGGCATGCCGGTTTCGCAAAGGCGATCGACGACACTGGAAACCGTTTTCGCTTCGTTATAAACAGGCACGATGACGGTCAGCACAAACCCATCAGGCAACGGATAGATCCCCATTTTTCGGCACACACTTTTGCCGAGCAAAGATTCCATTTCGGCAACGTATGAACGAGTCCAAAGCCGTTTAGGATCCAGATCGTTTGTGTCGCAGTCGGATTGATCTGGATGATGATTCATAATGATGATTCATGTTGTAAAGCAGATCGCGAAAAATGTTGCGATTCCCCCGGGGTCTTAGTTTACTCCTGCAGTGTTGATCGCGTCGACAAGCATGTCGCAATGCAATCGAAAATCTGCATGAATTAACCGCGATTGTTTCGGTCATGACGCCAAAGGAAGGGCTTACTTTTTGAGAGACCTAGGTCGAACCAAGGCAAACATGCTGGGCTAACAATTCTGCGAACTGAATTCAACAGCGCAAGCAACAGATCGCGAAAAAAATCGTCGACTAAAAAAACTTTACGCACATAAGCCCGCGTTTTGTCTAGCTTTTGATGGACAAGAAATTTGATTTAAAAAAGTATGCGCACTTTGTTGTTGACATCTGTGGTGAACATCGCCAAATTCTGACGCCATAGGAAACGCAGACACGCGAACAAATCGCTTTCTGATTTTTTCGCACAACAAAATTATTCTGGAGCCTGTTCATATGCGACATCCGAACGACACAAGCACGCTTGTTTCTTTTGGCGGGTCCCCAACACCTCAGCAACCTTCACGTTGCAGGTGTTACATGAACACTGCTTTTGCTCCGCAAAGCTCGCTTATCTCCTGAGCAAAACGTTGCCACTCGGGGCAACCACTAAAAACACCTGTCTTTCGGGCAGACTGAATGATTCAGTTTTGCCTGACGAATCGCAAGACGCGAATTCGAGACTTGGGAGTTGGTACCGATGGACACAGCCAGTAGTTTTTTCGAAAGCTGCCTACACGGATGTTACTCCCTTTTTTTACCGCTTCACCGAAAGCATGAGAGTTTACTCACAGGAAATTCTCCTTCTTTCGTTGGTCCAATTTTGTCTTACTGGAACGGATTCCAGTGACTTGAAGCCGACTGTGGTAGAACAAGAAGAGCCGGTTGAGCATGACGCTCGACCGGCTCTTTTTTTATGACTCAATGCCTCCGCTTGCAATCGTCTCCGCTCACAAACGCGGTTTCTTTGGCACGACGCTTGGCTGCCAAGGAGCGATGCCCTGCATTTTCGTTTTGCGTCGATAAACGTATTTTCCGCTCGTGACGTACAACGTTTTCATGTCGTCGCCCGCAAAGACGCAGTTGGACAACCTTCCCGTTCTTACTGGACGCGACAAAATCGTGTGAACGCGTCCTGGCTGATCAAAAATTTGTACGCCAAGCTTGGTGGCAACCAAAAGTGATCCGTCGACTGTCATCGTGCAACCATCGCCACCGGTGTTTAATTCATCCTGCGGTTTTTGCACGTAGGAGTAAGGCTGACCGTGTTGCAGTTTGCCGTCTTTGCCGATTCGGTATGACCAGATGTAATGGCCCATCGCATCAACGACCAGCAAAAAACGCTTGTCCGGAGTTACGATCAAGCCATTGGG
>CAZZDZ010000485.1:0-4353 GCA_964652675.1 uncultured Pirellulaceae bacterium | reverse complement strand
TCCGACCTCCCCTCAGGGAGGTAAAGATAAAATGGCCGAGATATTCGACTAAATCGACAAGCCGTTGACGATTTTCGCTACCCCCAAACTAAAGCAAGTTTAAGGAATGCGTCTGGTGTCCACTGGGGACTGTCCTGGTTTATCTGCTGAAAGTTTGGCGCCCGAGTCGATCCCGACTGTTTTGGACAACCAACGTCCCAGCGGGCTGGCCATCATCGCTGGCAACAGTAGCACATCACCAACCAACGCCGCTGTCAACAAACCGAACATCAACAGTGCAAATCGGCTGGTCGGCACAAAGTCACTGAACCAGTAGACCATCAACGCCAAACCGCACACCAACGTCGTCTGAAACATTGCCCAACCACATTGGCCCAACGCGCCAAAGGTGGCTCGGATCTGGCCGAATCCCCGTTCGCGCCGCGAACCATACCGGCTGAGCAAGTGAATGGTGCCGTCTACGGCGATCCCCAACGCGACACTGGCGGTCATCACCGATCCAATGTCCAGAGGGACTCTCAATAATCCCATGAACCCGAACAAAGCAACCGTGGGAAACAAGTTTGGCAACATCGCCAACAAGCCGCCGATGGGACTGCGCAGCAAAATCATCATCACCACGCCGACGATCGCGAACGCAGTCAGAAAACTACGGAACAAATCGAGAAGCAAAACCTCTTGAGCTTTGTAGACGATCGCGATGTGACCCGTAAATGAAACTTCGACGGGGATTTTGCTGTCAGCCAACTCGCTACGGACGCCTTCGCGGATCGTCGCGATCTCCGTTGCAATATCGACGGATTCTTTTTGCGGTAACCTTACGTTGATCCGCCACACTTCGGCGGAATCGTCGCGAGAAATAAAACCGAGTGTCCCAAGAGATGATTTCGGATCACGGATCAGGCTTCGAATCACGCTGCGTTTTGCAGTCGATGCGAACGAACGCTTCTTGGGAATCGCTGGCACGAAACTCATCGCCGACAAAACGCCTTGGACCATCTCCATTTTGTGAGCACACAAATGAGCTCGCTTGACCAAGTTCAGCCGCTCCAACGGGTCGCCTTGGGCAGCGGAAGTGGGGAAAGTCAGCAACAGGTCACCGGTAACGGTGGGACCTATGTTTTCTTCAAACCATCGGTATTGATTGCGGATATCGCTATCGGGTTGAAACATTCTTGGGACATTGACGGATGTTTCCAAACGGAACAGGCCAGACGCGAAAACGCTCGAGAGAAGCAAAAAACAGACGATCAGCGGCCACGGTCGTGTCAATCGTTGGCGCATTTGTGTGCGCAACCACTTTCGCCACAAACTGACTTCACCGTTCCTAGCGATTCCCCTGTCTGGAACTTTGGTCAGCACCATTGCGCCGGGCAGCATCAGCAACAAAAGCGATAGGGTTGTCAAAACTCCCACCGAAGCGACGAAGCCAAAGATCCGAATGGGTTCCAGGCGTACCAGCATCAGTGAACTGAGACCGATGACGGTTGTGCCGGAAGCTAACAGGCACGGTACCAAGCCGGCACGCATCGCTCTTTTTGCGGCTCCCACTGAATTCAAATCCGCAAACTCACGCTTGGCATCCAGATAGTAATTACTCAAGTGGATTCCTGACGAAACCGTCAACACAAATACCAGCGGAGGCAATACGATCAACACCGCGTTCATTGGTGTCCCGGTGTAAAACACCAACGCCAAGACGAGACCTTGGCCGATCATTGCGATGGCCGTGATGACGACGGTCAACCAAAGCGATCGAAGGCACAAAAAGCAAAGTGCGGCCGCCAACAGAGCGCACGGCGGTGAGAAAAGTTGAATGCTGCTGATACTGGCGTTGTCGATTTTCGCTCCGTCTTTGGGACCACCCACCACAGCGATCTGATCTGCGGGCAGTTCTAACAATTCGCTGATCATCGCGCGGAGTTGTGGAAACAGCATCCGACGATTCAACGTGCCTTGTTCTCCAAGAGAAAAAACAACGCATGTTTGTTTTCGATCCGGTCCCACCAGAGATCCACGCAACCGATTGATCGCTGTCGTCCGCGGAAGCCTTGCTGGCGCGGCAGTCATCTTGGTAAGCGTTTCGGTGCCGTCGCGGACCCAACGCAGCGGAGTTGGGCTGTCGCAGAAATGACGGATCGTCGCGATCTGCAATTGAGTTTCGGCAGGCAGTTCCGCGATTTTGTCCGCGTCGGTCGCTGCGTCGTAGCTTTTCGCGCCCAGTGGCCGAAGAGCATTGGTGACGCTGGTCAATGATTGCGAATCCAGATTGGCACCCGGCCACGACAACATGACGATGTCAGAAGCAGAGAATCGTTCTGTGAATCGGTTGAACTCAGCTTTCTCTGGAAGCGAGTCGGGAACCCATTCGGACGGCTGGTTCAACAGGCTTTCGATCGCATAATGCGAGTGGATGACAGCCGGCACCGCAAGCACGACCAGCAGGACAATGCCCATTTTGAATCGTGATAAGTAGCGATCTTGCAACGATCCTTCTTTGGCCAACTCTGGGGCTCCCCTGTGTGATCACAACCAAACCAACTGATAGACAACGACCATCGATGGCGGCAGTGTAGCTCCCTTGGTCAGAAGCGGGAAACCCACGTAGTTGCCAACTTGGTTATGTCAAAAGAGGCCGAATAGGTGCATGTTTCGGGTATTGGGGAGGGCTTCCCAAGTGTCTATCCTGTATCAGAAGCCGGGCTGCAATTTTCATGGATGGCAGATCCGGGCGATTTGGAGAGACCTGAGGTAAAAATGAAATCGAGTTATGACTGTGTTGTTGTGGGTGCGGGACCCGGCGGTGGTTCGGCTGCGTCCATCGTTGCTGAGAGCGGCTTGCGGACTCTACTGATCGAACGAGAACCACTTCCCAGGTTTCACGTCGGCGAATCGCTCATGCCGGAAACATTCTGGCCGCTACAGCGACTTGGTTTAACCGATCGGATCCGCGCGGCTGGTTGGCAACAAAAAAAGAGTGTTCAGTTCATCACACATCGAGGCACCGAATCGGAACCGTTCTTTTTCCAGCAGCACGATGATCGCGAGAGCAGCAATACATGGCAAGTCGAACGAAGCGAGTTTGACAAAATGCTGTTCGACCGCGCTGCGGAATGCGGTGCGGATTGCTACGACCAAACGCGATTGCTGGACGTCCGTTTCGACGCAGCCAATAAGACCACAGGCGTTGTCGTCCGAGACCAATCTGGGGACACTCGCGAAATCGATTGTAAAGTCGTGATCGATGCCAGTGGACAGCAATCGTTTATCGCAAACAAACTGGGATTGAAGGAAGTCGACGCGGATCTGAAAAAGGCTGCGATCTGGGGTTACTACCGTGACGCTAAGCGCGGCGACGGCGACAACGCGGGCGCGACGATCATCATGAATACCGCCAATCGCAAATCGTGGTTTTGGTTTATCCCCATGTCACGAGGAATCACTAGCATCGGTTGCGTCGCCGACAACGACTACTTGTTAAAAGGGCGTGGCACACCCACAGAAACTTACGACGAAGAGCTCGCTCAGTGTCCTGGGCTTAGTTCGCGATTGATGGACGCGACCCGCTTGGGTGAATTGAAAACCGCCAAAGAATTTTCCTACAAGACAAAGCAACCTGCGGGCGACGGTTGGGTATTGGTTGGAGATGCATACGGGTTCATCGATCCTGTCTATTCATCAGGCGTATATTTTGCATTGGAGATGGGCGTGCGGGCTGGCGATGCGGTCGTTGAGGGTTTCGCAAAGAATGATCTGAGTGCAAAGCAACTCAGTTCGTGGACGGGCTCATTCAACACCGGGGCACAATGGGTCCGCAAGTTGGTGCATGCGTTCTACACCGAAGAATTCAGCATCGGACGCTTTATGAAAGAGCATCCGGAGCATCGTAGTTGTCTAACCGACGTGTTGATCGGTCGCATTTTCAACGACGATGCGCAAAAAATGTTCGAGGACATGGATGCATCAATCGCACGAGTCAAAATGGCCAGCAGTTAGTAGCAAAATGTAGCCGTCGATCTCCGAGCGACGCAGCCCGACCGAACACGCCCCCAATTACCGTGATTCCGATCGTAAAAAGCGGCCGCCCAAAGCCTTGACCGAACTCGCGACTCAAATTCTGCGAACGGGCGTAAATTTTCGCGCTGCACAAGTGTGTCGTATACCTTCGGACTTGATCCAAAGTAGCCGTCGATCTCCGAGCGACGCAGCCCGACCGAACACGCCCCCAATTACCGTGATTCCGATCGTAAAAAGCGGCCACCCAATGCCTTGACCTCGGTTAGAACGTGTGGCCTTGCTTTGGTCCGTGTTCGGTCATGGTGAGAATCTCCGGACCGTCTTCGGTCATCAGGA
>CAZZDZ010000484.1:2423-4366 GCA_964652675.1 uncultured Pirellulaceae bacterium | reverse complement strand
CCAACAGCACTAGCTGCGTCGCCCGCAGCGTTCTTTGTTGCGTTAGCCGCGTCTTTGGCTGCATCACAACCAACGACAGTGAAAGTGAAAGCCAACAAGGCTACTACAAACAAACTTCTCATTCTGATTTCCGGGATGAAGGATCTTTAAAATGGCGTGCCCGAAACTGCCGAGCGTTGCCTTTCATGCAAGCTTAACGTTCGCCCCTCTAAAAAGGGAGTGGCTACTTACAAACGACTTCGAAAATTTACGCGTTTTCCTGTCATCTACCCTAATTTTCCCTAACCATCCACGTTCGCGTCCACAACCAAGCATTTTCCGCGGCATTTCATCTGAACGCGACACTTTGAAGCGCCTGGTTCATTCAGCGGTTTTTGATGATGCGCCAAAGGGCTATTCGGTCCCAAAACAACCGTGAAAGAGTCTCTTTTGAGAAATGGCAAAACCTCTTTGCCAAAATCTGTGCCAAGATCTCCCCCGCGCGAACGAATACTTAAAACCGTGCGTCTAACACAGAGCGTTTTTACTGAACGCAAAGCCTTTCACCAATGCAAAGCCAAGAATGAAAAATGACGGGGCGAATCGGCAACCTATGCAACTGAGTGTATGCAATTCACTGCGTCTTACGTCACTGTGTCTTGCGAGTATCATGTCGGTCATGCTCAGAGATGCAAAACATTGAAGAATTCAATTCAGCCTAGCGATCTTACTGCGTCGGGCAGCCTGCCCAGCGACGTCATTAACATCCAAAACGTCAACAAAAACTATGGCAAAACGCTTGCGCTGAAAGACGTTTCGATACACGTACGAGCGGGCGTGACCGGGTTGCTTGGTCCCAATGGAAGTGGCAAGAGCACACTGATCAAAGCGATATTGGGATTAGCCAAAGCACAAAGCGGGACAGGCCAAGTTCTGGGCCAACATTGGCCCCGTGACGTACGAGCCATTCGCGACCAAGTCGGTTACTTGCCCGAAGACGATTGCTACATTGCCGGACTGGCCGGGATCGAATCGGTCACGTTCATGGCCCAGTTATCTGGTTTGCCTGGCACGGAAGGCTTACGTCGCGCGCACGAGATCATGGATTTCTGCGACATCGGCGAAGAACGTTATCGAGCGGTCGAAACTTACTCGACCGGAATGCGCCAAAAATTGAAATTTGCCCAAGCACTCGTGCACGACCCACCACTGCTGATCTTGGACGAACCAACCACCGGTTTAGATCCCGATCAGCGCCAAAGCATGTTGAATCGAATTCGCACACTGTCGCGAAAACATGGCAAGTCCGTGATCTTGTCGACGCACATCTTGCCAGATGTTCAATCGGTATGTGATCAAGTCATCATTCTGTCCAATGGAATCGTACGAGTACAAGACACGCTGGAATCTCTTTCCGCACTGGAACGTCCTTCGATTACCATCAGCATTTTCGGCGATTCGACGGCATTCGCAGACCGTTGCCGCGAAAACGGATTGATTGTCGAAAACCAAGACGCCGGTTCACTACTAATCGGTGGTGTCGACGATCAGAAAATGCCGCTGCTGTGGCAATGGGCAGCAGAAACGAATACGTCGATTCGAAAATACGAACGGGCAAAGAAAAGCTTGGAAGACATCTTCGTAGAAGCCGCTTTAGACAAAACCGATGGGGCAAGAACTTAATGCCTGTTCATGACCTTGGATATCGAGCCTGGCTTGGCAAGCGAATGCCGCGCATTTTGCGACCATTGGTGGTCGCGCAAAGTGGCGTGGCGTTGGTATGGAGACGCAAGTGGTTGCGGATGATGCTGATCTTTGCCTGGTTGCCAATCATCGCTTTTGCCATCTTGATTTTTGCTTTCGAGTACGCGCCCACCAATCCGTTCTCGAAACGAATGATTGTCGGCTTCATCGCTCAGGCATCGCAAAACCCCGAACTGGCGTTAACAGCCGCTTACGATCAC
>CAZZDZ010000484.1:0-2323 GCA_964652675.1 uncultured Pirellulaceae bacterium | reverse complement strand
GGCATCCTCTTGTCTCCGGGGCTATCGACGTTTTTTGATACTTGGGACATTCCTCTACGGATCTTGGGAGCCACCGTTGTGTTGGTGGTCCCGACCACAGCACTCGCGCTTTGTTATTCGTCATTCACTTCGGAGAGCCGCTACGCGACGTTTTCCTGGTTTGCAACCTGGGTTCTGGGAAGCATTTCGTACCTTTTCTTGACGGGTGCTGGCGCTGCTGGACACGATCCCGGTTTCCGGCACCAACGCGAAGGACGACGCCCTCCGAGGGTGGAGTATTTTGATAGTTCACAAGCCGAACACTTCGCGCAATTTGCGGGCTCTTCACGTGGCGACCGCGGTGGTCGTGGCCAAGGTTTTGATCCGGGCCCCGTCGAAGAATTTGTCGACGCGTTTGGTCCAGACAATATTGATTACGACAAATGGCGTTTTCTTTCTCCCTACCATACGCTTGGCAAAGTCGAAGCGTGGGTTTTTGGACTCGATACTACTCCTGCAAGCGTTTGGCCGTTCATCTGCCTGCTGACTGCAATCACGCTCATCTGCCTTTGCGTGATCCGTCACCGTATCGTTTCCAGGCTGAGGATTTGACGCATGATTGAACTATCTGGCGTGTCAAAATTCTATGGCAAAGTTGTTGGCGTCAACGATCTGAATTTGCGTTTGGAAAGTGGTGCCTACGGATTGGTTGGCCCAAACGGATCGGGGAAAACAACCTTTATCAATTTGTTGATTGGGCAATTGCATCCAACGCTCGGGCAAGTCCGCGTGTTCGGCAAAAACCCTTGGCTTGATCGATCGATTTTGCGGCGGATTGGGTTGTGTCCGGCAACGGATGTGCTGTTCCCAAACGTTTCGGCGATCGAATGGGTGCGTTACCAAGTTCGATTGCACGGATTCAGTCGCAGCGAAAGTAAACGACGCGCGAACGAGTCACTGGAATTTGTCGGCATGAAAGAAAACATGCATCGCCCCATTGGCACCTATTCATTGGGAATGCGTCAACGAACGAAGATTGCACAAGCGATCGCGCACGAACCAGAGCTGTTGATTTTGGATGAACCCTACAATGGGTTGGATCCGGTCGGCCGCTTTGCGATGACGCAGATGTTGAAGCAATGGACAGCCAAAGGACGTAGCGTGTTGTTCGCGAGCCATGTTTTACACGAAATCGAAGCGATCACGTCATCGTTTTTGTTGATCAACGGGGGACGATGCTTGGCGTCGGGAACGGCCGAAGAAATCGAATCGATTTTGGCTGACACTCCACAAGAAGTAACGTTGGTTGGGCCCGATGTAGGTCGGCTAATCAAGTACTTGGCCGACGAACCGAGTGTCCAGTCGTTGAAACTCTCTGACAGTCGCAGTCGTCTGAGAGTTGCCTTGCTGGATCCGCCAAAAATCTATGAACAGCTCGCAAGGTGGATCAGCCAAGACGCGCTTCGTATTTATCAATTCAAAACCGCTGACGGCGATCTAACCGCCCTGTTTGAATCTCTCTTGCGCCGACACCGGGGAGAAATTTAAATGAACAGAATTCTAGTCAACCTTGGTTTGATCATCGATGTCGTTCGATTTGAATTCGCCCGTTCTATGACACGAGGCAGAATAGGGATCTGGTGCCTGCTGACTTGCTTTCCTGTCTTTTTGTTCTACTTGCTAGATCTAACCGGCGCTACGATGCCCGCAGAAAGCTGGACTTACTTCCAGTACATGTTCATCGTAGAAATCATTTGCCAACTTGGTCTGCTGCTGTGGGCCACCCCAGTGATCAGCACCGAAATCGAAAATCAGACGTGGATCTATCTGGCGATGCGGCAAAGTGGTCGATCGGTTGTGTTTCTGGGTAAATATTTAACGGCGATCCTTTGGACCCTTTCCGCCGCATTGGTGTCGATGACGCTGTGCATGACTGTGATCCCAATCATCGGAAGCGGATACTTGTGGTGTGTGCTTGCTGTACTGGCAACGTTCTCTTGTATCGCTCACGCGGCCATTTTCTTGGCGATCGGAATGCTCGTACCGCGTCGGGCGATGGTCAGCGCCGTGCTCTACACTCTGTTAATCGAATACGCGATCTCGTTGGTGCCAGCCGTCGCCAACAAATTTACAGTCAACTACCGACTGCGCAGTTTGCTTCTGACGTGGACCGACTTGGATGACAAAACACGCCAAGGCCTGACGTTCATCGGCACCGAACCGACCTACGTTCATCTCTTTTTGTTGTTCACGATCACGATCCTAGGCCTGTGTATAGCACTCTTGTGCGCCCGCTATACCCAATTCCCCACGCAACAAGACGGTTGAGCGTGGTTGCTCTGTG
>CAZZDZ010000483.1:0-4367 GCA_964652675.1 uncultured Pirellulaceae bacterium | reverse complement strand
TGAACAGAACCTTTGGCTTGTGTGACCAACGAGCCTCCAACTCAGATCAGGTGCAATTATGCGGGCATTGTTGATGCGACTGTTAGCCACATCGTTGATCGTAACCTTGGGCTGTCAAACTTGGGCACAAGATTCAACCAAGCTTGCGATGCCAGATAACAACGCACGCACAAAAGCTCGCGCAGAGGTCAATGAGATCTTTGATCTCGACAAACAACGCAGTGTCGTGCAGAAGCGGGCGTTGATCACGGAGTTGCTGGCTGCCGCCAAGCAACTTGACTTGGATCCTGCCGCTAGGTTTGTCTTGTTGAATATCGCTCGAGAAACAGCGGCGGATATTGGCGACATCGACACAGCGTTGGCGACGATTGATGACTTAGAAACAAAATTTGCGATCGATTCCTTTGCCGCGCAACTGCATTCGATCCGCCAAGCTGGTAAATCATCTAACTTAAATGCGCGCCGTTCGGTGGGCGTTTTGACCAAAGGCAGAGAATTGATGCGCCAGTACTTTGCCGCAGGTGATTTCCCAAGAGCAAAGGAACTTGGCAAGGTTCTGCAGTCGATTGCAAAGAAATTTGGCAACACAACAGTGGTGAATTCTTTGCAGGATCAAATGCAGAAGATCGATTTTGCCATGAAGGAACAACAGGCGGTTGCAAAAGCTCGCATCGTGCTTGAACAATCGCCCAACGATCCCGCTTCGAACGAATTGGTTGGGCGTCACACGTTAGCGTCCACGCAAAACTGGAACGAAGCGTTACCGCTGTTGGCAAAAGCGGCCACGGCCAGCATCGCTTCGGCTGCACAATCTGAATTGAACGCTACGTCGGGCAAAAACAAATTGGATGCGGGCAAAGCTTGGTTGGCGATTGCGAACACCAACCAAGATCCAATGCTGAATTCGATTCTAAGGAGCCATGCGTTGACCGTGTTTCGCGATGCACGAACCAGCCTGAAAGGACTTTCGCTGATCGTTGTTAAAAAAGAGATCGATGCTTTGGAAAAGGCCGGAATCAAGGCTGACCCGCCTGTTCAGCCAACGCAGGATAGGCCAGCAAAAATGGCGAATACCCCACTCGTTAGCAAAACGCCGCCAAAGGTTGTCGCTGCAGAACCGGTTGTTAGCAAGCCAATCACTGGTGCGGGCTTGATCATGGACGATATCGTGGATCTGCGATGGGCGGAATTCGATTCCATTGATGTGCTAAAGGCAATCGACGTCGAGCGTCATGCAATCCGCTCAAAATGGAGCAAGAACGCAAACGTTCTGACGTCTAGCAGGGGCAAATTCATTCGCATTCGCACCCCATTTGTATTTCCGGAACAATACGACTTGTTCGTCAAATGCAAACCGGTTTCCGGAGCAACGAATTTGGTGTTTTCTCTGCCGACGTCGATTGGGCATCGATTCGTCCTGCAATTGGATGCTTACCTACCAGAATATCAAACCAGCGGTTTGGAAACCATCGAAGGAAAAAATGCAAAGGCCAACCTCACACGCTATAAAGGAGACGTGTTGCAAAACGGACGCCCCAGCCGTATTCACGTTTCCGTTCGCCGGACGCACATCGCAGTCAACGTGGATGGAAAAAACATCATCCAATACAGCGGCCCGCAAGATGTTTTGAGTGACAGGGTTGCTAGCACTTGGTTCGACAAGTTGGATATGGTGCCACTGATTGGTGCCTATGACAGTGCCATCGAAATTCATTCGATGATTCTGAAATCCTTTACCGATGAATTGTCTGGCTCGCGACGGCAGTCGGTCGAATCTAAGGTGTTTTCGCGTTTTGGAAACGCCTCCATCCCGTCCCGGATCGCGAACGCACGAAAGGTGTTTTTGGATGAAATACCAGAAGCCGCCTTTACAGTCGCAATAGGCACACTTGGAAAACGGGGGCGCAAAGGCCATGGTGGACGGGGGCAAGTCTACTTGGGTCAACGCCCGGTCCAGCATGCTCTCAGTATGCACCCGCATTCTTACGGATCCGCACATGTGCTGTACCGATTGGACGGGATCTACAAGACACTGACAGTCCAACCGGGGATTGCTGAAGATTCACCTGGTAAAAAGCGTTTCAAGTCAAAATCCAAGCTGCGATTCAGCATCTATGGTGACGGCAAGCAATTGGCAAACGTCAATAAGGTGCAGTCATCTGGTATTGCGGACAACCTGACGGTCAACGTGACGGGTGTAAACAACCTGTTGCTGATCGTTCAGTGCCCCACAGGCAGCAGCGGAGCCGCCCATGCTGTCTGGGGTAACCCGATCTTGGAAAAGTGACCCCTCAAAAACGAGACCACGCTTACTTACAACGCCCACCTAAGTAATAAGATCGCCAGGAGTGCGCCCCATAGAAATCGAACGAAATTTCTATCGGGCAGCCACGGGTTTTTTGCGAATCGAAGCTGCAAGCCATAAGGAATTTGCAAAACGATCGCAACAAAGACAAGCGGACCAACAGAGTGAAAGTCAAAGGCGTCCGACCATCTTCCGTGCAAAATTGAAATGACGCTACGAGTCAGTCCGCAAGCGGGACAGGGCGTTTGAAAATACCTTTTGGCGATGCAGATTTCGGGAAAGACCCAATCGACGCCAAAAATGGAGTCGACCTGCTTGCTGTCGCCTACGTCTAGCACGATTCCTGCCACAACGACTCCAATGCCTATCGCAACATGAAGATACCATCCGTCGGTTGTTTGACGCTTTTTTCTCAATCCAACAATGCCTACATGATCGGGTTGTTGATTGCTGTTATTCACTGATCTAGACTTTCGGAGACGTTTACATAAGCGGATCTTGCAAGGGGAGATTTTGGGCAGTGAATTACGATATCAAGCCGCTCGGCGTGGGCGGAATTTTGGATCAAGCAGTCAATCTTATCAAGACTCGCTTTTGGCTTTTCTTTGGCATTGCTGCTTGCATTGCCATCCCCGCTGGCTTGGCACTGAATTTTTTGTCGCTGGCGATGCTTCCAGCTGTGCCGCCCAATCCAACACCTGAAGACATACTGGTTTTCCAGCAAGAAATGGCGTCCAAGATCTTGCCACTCGGGCTGATCTCCATGCTGGTTTCGATTTTCGTTTACCCTTTAACAACCGGCGCGATGATTCATGCCGTGTCGAGCGAGTACTTGGGAAATGAAACGTCCGTTGGAGCGTCAATCGGTGCTGCGTTCAAGAAGTTTTTCCCTTTGCTGTGGACATCCATATTAATGTTCTTAACGGTTTACGTTGGGATAATAATGTGCATCATCCCTGGACTCTACTTCTTAATTCGGAACACGCTGTCAAGCCATGCGGTCATGCTGGAGGATTATTCGGGGCGCTCGGCGCTTCAGCGAAGTTCCGAACTGATGCTGCATGATCGTTCAAAAAACTATAACACTCTCGTCTTGCTTTGGATTTTGCTTGGGGTGGTTGGATTTGCGACCGGTTTCGTCGGCGGGCTGATTCCTCAGCCCCACATAAAGATTGTTGTTACCGTTCTTTTGCAGGCGATACTGCAAACATTTGGTGCGGCCGCCTTTGCGATATTCTATTTTTCGTGCCGTTGCAAAGCAGACAATTTTGACCTGGAATTGCTTGCCGAATCGATTGGTTCGGATGTCGATTCCCCTAGCCCTGACGATCAACCTTTTGCCGACGATTTTCGATAGATCCCAATTGTGTTTTTGCTGTCCACCGTTGCGCCCGATGCGATTCGTGAAACTGCCCGCAAGGTGCTGTCGGAGCCGCATTTTCAAACCACGCCCAGCGAATCGGCCGACTTGCTGTCGATGTTGATTCGTTTTTTGACCTGGATTTTGGAACCGCTTTTATACGTTTTCAATCTGCTTTCGGGGGTGTCGACGGTTTTTGCATACATGGTATTCGGAATCGTCATCACCACTTTCGTCGTTTTGTTGTTCCTGTTTCTCTCTCGCCTTGCGAATCTAAAACGACTTAGCCCCATCGCGGTTGACCAATCGATGGCAACCGAAAAACGCGATGCAGCTCACTTGGAATCTCTTGCCAACGACTCTCTGCAGTCGCACGATTATGTCATCGCAGTTCGGCTGTATTTGATGGCGACACTGGCAAGGCTGGAACAGGCACACGAAACGCGTTTTCGACCCGGGATGACAAACCGTGAACATCTACGACGCTACGCTCGTTCTAGCATCTTTGAACCGATGCGTTTTATCGTTGATTTGATGGATCGGACTTGGTACGGCGCCGAAAAATGTGACAACGAAAGCGCCTCCAAGTGCCGTGACGCGTATTACGAAATCATGACGCAAATCAAAAGGCGAGCGCATGTTGACGGGGCGTAATGTGCTAGTGGCCGCGATTGCGATCACTGTTCTTTCAATGATTTCGAT
>CAZZDZ010000482.1:0-4369 GCA_964652675.1 uncultured Pirellulaceae bacterium | reverse complement strand
TTGACGACTTCCGCTACGCGTTTTTGCGGTCTTTCAATCACGGTCAACTACTGCTGACCTACTTTTTCTTTGATGATCTCAGCAAACGTTTTCTGTGGGGCTATCACACGTGTGGAAATGTCGTCTGCACCAAAACTGTAGAGAATGTCTGAGTAGTCGCCGTCTTTACGAATGCAATCGACTTCACCTATCCGACGCAGGAATGCTTCGACCTGTTTAGGGTCACTGTCGTCTTCGATCTCTTCCAGGCTCACACCACGAAATAGCATTCCGCCTGATCCTTGTTCGTCCACTTCGTTTGGCCCAACACTATAGATCAGGTATCCGTCTTTGATTTTGCGATAACGAGGAAGATTTCCAGAGTACGGATCAACGAAGTCAATCGAATTCGGGGCCAATTTTTGCAATCGATCGGGATACGTTCCATGTTCGGCCCAGTGCGCCGCCAGGGCAAGTTGCATTTTCAAGAGTTCGTTTTGGACAAGCCACCACTCATATCTTTCCATCACATAAAAGAAAGCGTCGAACGTTGCCAGACAACTTTCATCCGCGATCAACTGGCTTCGCTTTTGCATACTCAGATACCCGAGCGTTCTGCTAACACGATCGCCGATGTGCCGCTCGTGTTCGACCTGCAAATTTTTAAGCCAAGCAACCGTGTTTTGCCGAGCGGTAAAACTGGGGGCAACCGCGGCGGCATCCATTTCATCAAACACCTCATTGGCTCGCTGCAACAACACGTTCCAATCGACGGCGCCTTCGCACAAAAATCCTAACTCGGGACTCCGCAGCGAGTATTCCTCTTCCGAAAACGGATCCGCTTTGTTGCTGCAGCCAACCAAATAAGAAATCGAAAACAGTCGCTCGGCATAGACGCAGCGTTTGATTCTGTCTTTCGGTTTGGGAAACGCTGCAAAGTCCGCTCGGATTTTTTCCAATAGCCGCAAATCGACTTTTTCGTGGCCGAGCAATTGGGACAACATCTGCAAAGGGCCGCCAAGCCTCGCTGTCACAATCAGAAAACCTACAAAGTTATCTTTCGGCAACGTGGCCACTTTCATTGCGGCATGCAGGTCTTGCCACGCTTCATCCAACCGTCCTTGTCCCATTCGATTGGTAGCGCGCAGTTGCAACACTTCTATCGCGGTACCAATCGCCATCGGCAGGTTGACATCGACACTCGTCGAATCATCGGACGACCCAAACGCTCGTTCATCCGGTGAATAAAATCGGCGTTTCTGACCAGCCGCAACAAGCAGGTCGATATGGTCCTTGTTCTCAGTCAAAAAACGTGCGAGTGGCGGGCAATCGGCATCTTTCCAAGGCATCACCGAAAGTGCATACGTCGGAGTCCACGCGAACATTTCATCTGTACCAACATCAATGCCTTGATGTTCCGACCAGCGTTTCAGGTTGGTTTCCAACTGAGTGTAGGCGATGTCGATCCCTTCCTTTTCATCCGCGTAGGGGATTTTCAGATAGCGACACATCGCACCCCAGAGTTCGTTTTCAATGCTGCCTTGTCCCATCGCGGACCAAAACTCAACGGCACCGTTGTCTGCAAGCGGACAAGCCCAGCCTTCGCGCGTTTGCAATTCCGATTGATAGTCCGGCATGCCGTCACGAGCAATCGGAGTCGTGATCACCGTCGTCGATTTACTGATTCGTATTTGGCTATTCGGTCGAAACCACTGGACCAAAACAATCACAATGACCAACAGCAAACACGACGCTATGCCGTAGCAAAAGACGTTGCCCCAAGACTTTAGCATTTGAATTGTTCCTCTTAAGCCAACAGGTCGTCCACAACGTGACCGCCCACATCAGTCAGGCGATAGCCTTGCCCACTGTAACGAAATGCCTGGTAACGAGATAACTGTTTCTTGTGGTCAAACTCGTACAGCAAAAGAACTAAACGCCTGTTACGGTTGGGTTTAGGCCGCGATTCGCCTTGAATTCCTATTCTTGGCCCGATTCCGCGCCCCCAATCAAAGCCTGCTACGCCCTAGAGAGTAAGCTATTCGTTTTAGTGGCTTCCCGTTCCAACTTGGGTAGGGTTTTCCGGTGTCCGAGCTTCTTGTCAAATTTAGTGAGAGTTTCTTGGTTGGCCCCGTTTGGCCTGCTTCGGTATTGCTCGTCTTAATGATCCTTTACTCTGCCGTTGCAGCGATCGGGCTGGCGGATTTCGATCTGGGGGTCGATGTCGACTTGGACCTTGATGGTGCCGACGTCCCCGATTTGGACGCAGGCGGAATCGACGGCGCCGAAATCCACGGAACTGGCCTGATGGGTTCATTGGGCGCGATGACGGTTCGCTGGTCGAACTTTGGTCGCATTCCAATCGCGATTTGGGGCGGAGTATTCACGCTGGCGCTTTGGGCCATCGCGTACAGCTTGTGGCATGGCTACGACGTTGATCGGTATTCACCAACATTGATCCCGTCGATCTTGCTAAGCATCCGCAACATGGTTGTAGCGATTGCAATAACAAAAGTGGTTACACAACCCTTGGTTGGCAAGTTTGACAAGGAACCTGGATACGATTCCAAGCGAATAGTGGGATCCACCTGCGAAATTTCGTCGATTGAGGCAACCCCCTCATTCGGGCAAGCTAAGTTTCGTACGAATGCCGCTCCATTGCTGCTGAACGTTCAAACTGACGGCGCAACGATTCCACGCGGAACAGAAGTCCGTGTCGTGGATTTCAACCCGCACAAACGCATCTACACAGTCACCAATATCACTTCGGAGAGTTCATCGTGATTTCCCTGCTCGCACAAATCCCCACCGGCATGTTGTTCTTCGTCGGCATCATTATCGCAGCCATCGTGTTGTTGGTGATTATTGTCTCGGTCATCAAGAGCTGTTATTTGGTCGTTGGTCCTGACAAAGCCATTGTCAAAACCGGTTGGGGCGCCATGGACGTCACCACAGCTGGCGGCATGCTGGTCTTTCCAGTGATCAACAAAGTCGAATACATGGACCTGACACTGAAATCGTTTGAGATTAGTCGTCAAGGCAGTGAAGGGCTGATCTGTAAAGACAACATTCGTGCCGACATCAAAGTCGCGTTTTTCATCCGTGTTGATAGCGACGAAAGCCAGATGAAAGAAGTCGCCCAGTCAATCGGAGCTCGTCGCTGTAGCGAATTGGAAACGCTTCGCGAATTGTTCGACGCCAAGTTCTCCGAAGCCCTGAAAACCGTTGGTAAACAATTCGATTTTGTCGACCTGTACGACCAACGTGACAAGTTCAAAGAAGAAATCCTAAAGGTCATTGGCACCGACCTAAACGGTTACCAATTGGACGATGCGGCGATTGACTACCTGGAGCAGACTCCGCTGGAAATGCTCTCGCCAACGAACATTCTGGACGCCGAAGGTATCAAGAAAATCACCGAACTGACGTCTAACGAGAAAGTCAAAGAGAACCAGTTCACACGTGACAAAGAAAAGACGCTGAAGAAGCAGGATGTCGAAGCCGAAGAAACCATCCTTTCGTTGGAACGCCAGCGAGTCGAAGCGGTTGAAAAACAAAAGCGTGAAATCGCTGAGATTTCTGCACGCGAAACGGCTTCGGCAAAAAAGGTCCAGGAAGAGCAGCGATTGGAGGCCGAACGTGCTCGCATTGCCACCGAAGAAGAACTCGGAGTGGCCGAAGAAAACAAATTACGCCAAGTCCTGGTCGCTCAGCGTAGCAAAGAGAAAACAGACGCCGTCGAACTGGAGCGTGTCAACCGTGACCGCGATTTGGAAATGACCGAACGTCTGCGAGTCGTTGGTGTTGCCGAAGTCGAAAAAGAGAAAGCGATCGAAACCGAAAAACGAAACATTCAAGAAGTGATTCGCGAACGTGTCGCGGTGGAACGTGCGGTTGTCGAAGAGCAGGAGCGCATCAAGGACACCGAAGAGTTTGCGGCTGCAGAACGTTTAAAGAAAGTCCAAGTGACCGCTGCCGAAATGAAAGCTCAAGAAGAACTGATTCGCCAGACTCAGCAAGCACAAGCAGAGAAAGAAGCCGCAGCACTGTTGGCCGAGAAAATTCGCGTCGACGCAGAAGCCAAACGGGATGCTGCCGAAAAGGAAGCGTCTGCATTGAAGATGTTGGCAGAAGGCGAAGCTGCTACCAAGGCCGCGTCAGGTTTGGCCGAAGCGACGGTACAAGAAGCTCGAGCGGTCAGCTTGGAAAAAGAAGGCGTCGCGGAAGCGAATGTTTTGCAAAGCAAAGCGGTTGCCGAAGCAAAAGGCATCTCCGCAAAAGCCGAAGCGATCGAAAAACAAGGTCTTGCCGAAGCCAACGTGGAATTGGAAAAGTTCCGCTCAGAGGCTCAAGGTATCACCGAGAAGGCCGAAGCGATGAAGATCCTGGA
>CAZZDZ010000481.1:0-4386 GCA_964652675.1 uncultured Pirellulaceae bacterium | reverse complement strand
GTCATTCCGCGAGCATTTCTTCATGACGTAACATCTCTCTAATGATCGAAACCATTTGTCCCGCGATACTAACGCTGTGAACGTAGTTTGAGTAGGCGGGTTCCCACCGGCGCCTGCGTCTTGTGCCCAACTGCAATCACATATTACTTAGGAGTTTGGCGGTAATCTCATTTTGGCCGGTAGGAATGAACCGCCCTATTTAACTGGTAGCCAACGCGCGAAAGGCCCGAGCGCATCTGGTGAACGTCTACTGTTTCAGTAGTCCAACCATTGCCTTGCCCATTGCTTCGCCTACGTTCATGTAGGTCTTTGCGTTGCCGCTGTAATGGCCGTTCGATGCGCCGCCCATGCTGATCGGGTTGGTATAGACCGTGGCGACATCCCCTTTTAGCTTGGGGTACTTTGATGGATCGCTGATCGCAAGCATCGCGTCCAGGATCATCTTTTCATTGCCCTTGGCGTTTTCCTTGTTGGTTTGGCCCAGCGTTGCGCAGACAAACTTTGCTTCCGGGGCGTTGAAATCCTTTCGCAGTGACGCGATCAGGTTCTTCAAGTTTTGCTCGTACTTTGCAGCGTGCCCCGCGTTGTAGCGGTCTTTGTCGCCTTGCCACCAAAGGAATCCAGCGACCTCAAAACCATTTGCACCAGGGTAGAATTTCTCAAGGTCCGCCAGAACCGCTTTTGCACGAGCGACGTCGCCGTCATACTGCAAACCCGCTTTCCAACCGATTGGTTTTGGCTCTGTTCCTTTTTCCCAGCTCAATGGACTCTGACCGTAGCCAGCGTAAACCATCGTCTTGCTTTCCATTTGTTTCGTCTTTTTGTTTTTCACTTCCATCTCATATTCGTAAGACGGGCTGCCGGGCGGCAATAGGTCCCAGCCAAGACTGCGGTTGCCGATTGAACTTTTAAGAATCAGAACGGGTTCATCAAGCGCGTGGCCGAGGTGATGTCCGATGCCCGTCTCGATACCGATCTTACCGCCAGAGACCGTCAACCAATCGTTGCGTTTGACACTGGACTTTCCAGGACCGCCGCTACCCATCACGTGCAGGTTGCGAACGTCTTTGCGAATCGTCCATTTGCCCGCGTCATCTACCATGAACGGATACAGCTTTTCGGTCTTCGTGGCGTACTCAAGCGAGCCTTCCTTGTCGCCTTTGACCTTGCCCATCTCCAGCGTGTTGGATTGCCCCATGATGATGAAAACTTTTACCTTCTTGGTCATGTCGGCCGGTTTGCCGTCGGGATCAGGAAGTGGCTGAGAGTCTTGCCCCAAGAGCGAATTCGTTGTGGCCAGCAGCAGGGGCAAAATGAGAAAAGCAGAAGCAAGTCGTGGCGTGTTCATCAGGTGAGCCTTCAAAGTGAGGTGGGAACGTGGTTGGAAGGTGATGGAAAACTGCTCTATCGAGATTTTCCAGTGGTGGGTCTTGTGAGCCGCATTTAGCCGCGAATCGAAAAGGATCATTCGTTGCGGATTGCCCACAACGCGTCAAAGGTTCGCAGGTAGATCGTTCCGCCGGAAATGACGGGCGAGGCTGACATGAGTTCTCCGGTATCGTTTTGTTTTACGATCTCGAATTTGCGACCTGTCTTGACGATCGTGATCTTGCCGTCGCGAGCGGTCAGGTAGATGTGGCCGTCGGCGTAGACGGGCGAAGCACGATGTCGGTGGCCGTGCGTACGTTCCATGTAAACTTCTTCGCCGGTCTTGCGATCAAGCACAAGCAGTATTCCATTTTCTCGACATAGATACACCAAGTCTTCGTGAATCAGTGGTGAAGGAACATCGGGGGTATGTTCGTCTCGAATCCACAAAATTGCGTCTTTGCTGTCAGTCAAGTCACCCAGTTTGTCAGGACGAATCGCAAACACGGGCCCTTTCTTTGCAGTTGGACAAACCACGATGCCTTCGGCCGACGCTGGTGACGAAACAAACCGTAGTGTTGGGTGATAGCTTGCGCCTTGCGGGTTCAGGCCACCAAGTCGCCAGATTTCTTTTCCGTCTTCGAGCGCATATGCGATCGTGTAATCGGCTCCGTGTGTGATCAAATACGTTGTGTCGCCAAAATCGTAGATCATCGGTGATGCGTACGAATGCTCGTTCTCTTTGGCCGCCCCGGTGACTCGGTCAACTTTCCATAAAGGTTTGCCTGTCTGGGCGTCCATGGCCACAACGATTGCTTCCTGGGTAGATGGTTTTCCATCCCCGTGGATTAGTTGCACAAACAGTCGCCCATCGTGCATCACTGGGGTGGCGGACATGCCAAACGCAATGTCGAACTTTCCGTATCGCTTTTGAAGGTTGGCGTTCCAGACCGGATCGCCCGAGACAGTGAAACAAGCAAGATGCCCGGTGCCCATGAATGCCCAAACGTGCTTTCCGTCTGTGATCGGCGACGGCGAAGCGGAGTTGCCCTCATCGCCTCGAGCGTTCTTGTTGCCTTGAGCGATTTGCTGACGCCATTGTTCTTTGCCATCGGTGCCGAAACACAACAGCAACAACTTGTTGCCTTCGATCGAAGTCAGAAAAATCTGGTCTCCCCAAACCGCTGGTGTGGCACCAGCCGGTCCCGGCAATTCAACTCGCCACGCTACGTTTTTATCTTTCGACCACTCGATCGGAACATTCTTTTCTGTTGAGATTCCATTGCTGGTTGGGCCCCGCCAAGATCCCCAGTTTTCGGACTGAGCAAAGTTGGGGCTGATGACAATCAACATTGAAAAACAAAAAGCAGCGATCGGCTTCATAGATACGTCTCGATGGGGCATGGTGATGGGCAAGGAAAAAGTGAGAAACGAAGGGTTTGCGATATCACGTTCAGTGGCTGCAAAAAGCCAAGTCTTCTTACAGCATCGCATTCTAACAGCATTGGGCTCTGGAAACACGACAAGGACAGCAGCACGAGATACCCCCTCTGTGCCAACATGCGTGAGATATTTGACGTGATCGCGACGGAGTCTGGTTTTGGTATTGGCGAAAGTGAGCTGCGGCGCGTAAGGATTGCAGACGGTGAGCGGCGCGATCAGTCGCTGTGCGTTTCGATGAAGTGTACGAACGCAAGTGCTGGCGTTCTTGTTTTGAATTTCGGTGAATGTTCGTGCGCCGCGTTGGATGGTTTGAATCGCGCCTGTTTGATCGCGGCTTTCATCGACTGAAAGAACGAGGCAGCGATTGACGAGCTCTTCGTCGATGTCCATTGCTGTTGTTGTGAAGAAGACTTGCACGGGGCCTTCGACGTGATGGATTTGCGTTTCGCTGCGGCCGTCTGCGCCACGTCCGACCGTTGCGTGTCGCAGCTCGCCTTCGCTTTGCAGAAGTTTTAAGGCGTAGCCCGCCTGCGCGATGCCTTCTTCTTCGCTGATCGCGAGTGTTTTGTGACGGACTTGTTCGCTGTCGAGATAAAACAACGATTGGCCGGTCATGCCAGAGAAGTGAAGCTTGTCTTCGTCGGGCATCATTGAAAGGACTGCGTCCATCAAAGATGTTTTACCGGCCGATGAAGATGATTGAATCACCACGGCTAACGGCTTGTCGAGTTTGCGACTGGTGACGGCGAGGTATCCGGCCAGTTTGTTGGTGCTTTCGCCGACCATTCCGCAAGCGTCCATATCGGCGACGATTCGCTCGAGTAGGTTTGGATCTTTTAAGAGTTGTAACGCCTGCTCGGTTTCGACCTCGGAGAGTTCGACCACTTTCGCCTTTGGCTTTTTCAGTGCGTCGATTCGTTCGGCTTGGATCGTTTCGAGTTTGAGTAGCAACTGGCCGATGTCTTTCTTGATCACGTCGGCATCGGTGAATAGTTCCGTTGCTGTTGCTTTGATGAACGAGGCGCGGGAGCGGGCTTTGACCAGGTCGAGTGAGTCGAGATGAACGAGTGAATCGCGGCTGACCATCATGGAGACTTTTAACGTGCAAGTTGACTTGTTCTTTTCGAGTCCGCGAATTCGGTAGCGACGATCGTCGCGGGTGAAGGTGATTTGGCTTTCATCGATGATGAGGTTGTCGTCGGTTTCTGTTTTCGCAGTTTCCTCTTTCGTGTCGTGCGTCTCTTTCGTGGTTGGTTCCTCTGCGCCAATGACAACCATGGCGGGGCCTTCGCCGTGACGATCGATCTTGTGACCGCGCAGGCCGATGATGTTGCCAGCTTCGTTCAGGATTGGTTCGGTGACTCGTCCGCGCATTGTTTCGCGTCCGTTGGCTTTGTAGATGCCGACTTCACGAAGTAGCTCGCGCAGTTCACGGCCCTGTTTGATGCGGCTGTGTGGGATGAGCTTGCCAAGTGTTCGGTCGCCGACGCCGATTTGCTTTTCGATGAGTTGGTCGTATTCAAGTTCGAGTTCTGCGGTGGCGAAGTCGATTGCGTTTTCGTTGTTCTTGATCGC
>CAZZDZ010000480.1:0-4398 GCA_964652675.1 uncultured Pirellulaceae bacterium | reverse complement strand
AACCTACACCCACCGAAAGCAGACATCCTGCTACGGTGACACTGGCGGGCAGCCGCCACTGAGAAGCTTTGATCGGCACAGGTTCTTCCATGTAGCCAAACGTACGACAGTTTGCCGCTGATGGCAAGCGTCGAAAGTAGATGTGACCGGAAGCGATGCGGTATGACAAACCTTGGCTGATGATGCCGGATTGCAGGGTGATCGCGACCGGACAACATGTTTCAACCCGTTCGTTAGATTTCAGTGGGTGAATCGGCTCACAATGTCAAGAATGTCAGTAGACCCACTATTCCCCGTTGGCCTTCCGGGCCGTCTTGCCTGACAGTCGTCGGATACGACTCGAGGCAGTCAGGTTCGCAAGGCGAATCGGAATCGAAAACAACGTAAAACCTTTCGGCATCGCATCACCTCCGCGTGACACGGTAGTGCCAAACTGAGACGCGCGAGGTATGTGCGTGGTTGGAATGCGAAAGAACAAAGCGAATTCTGTGGTGGCCAGCGGTCTTGAAAACCTGAAGTTGAACCGTGGTCACCATCCGTTCTTTCAGCCTAGGCTGTTGGAACGCGTTTCTCATATTGCCTAACTACAATGTGACGCTTCCTAGAAAGATCCGTTTCCGCCATCCTCTTCGTTGGATTCGTTGTTGCCGCTACTCTCAGAGAAAATCCAAGTGTGGCACTGGTCAACAATCTTCGCGACCAATGGCAAGTCATCACGTCCGAACGAAGTAGAGTCCTTCCAAGTGTCGTCGTCCTTGTAGAGTCGACTCACGGTCACGTTGTAGCGTGTTCCGTTGGTCGTTTCGTTCTCCCAAATTGCGGCTCGAATTCGTCCCAAACGAATTTCGTGAACTGGGCGGACGGGCGAATTCTTCGACTGCTTGCGTTGGGTGGCAGTAGCCATAACATACTTCTCCTGAAAGGGAGCCAAGTGGATTCGCTGACGAACGTCGTCAGACAGGTCACGCCTCCATATCTCTCTTGCGACAGATTGGACAGTAACCAAGAAAATTCTCAGACGATCCCGCAGGAACGTACTGAAAGTGCGACCAACCCGCGTTGATTGCCCCACCAACGGTTGACGGACCTTCGTTGTTGCATGTCGCACAAGAAAGCGTGAACGGAATCGTGGCAGGAATCCCAGCGGGATTGTCGAGAACTTCGTTGGCACGCCGGAGAGCGAACGTCGCCATGGTTGTGGCGAGTGTTCGATTCCAGTCGGCACCGAGCCGTAGGGCACCCATGGTTTCGGGTGCGAATCCATCCTTTTGAAGCCACTCAAGCAGGGTCTCAGCAAGTTCATGGACATCAAGCCAATTCCCCTGCGACCACTCTTCGAGCAGAGCATTCCATGTTGCTTGCGGGTCCATGACTATGTCGCCAAAGCGAGTAGTTGCCCGATCTTGGCGTCCAGCTCGGTACGATCACCGGCGTAGGTGACTTTCTGACTGAGTTTCGTCAGAGCGTCCACCAACGCAAAGATCGTGAATGCACCCTTCTGACTGGCAATCTCCATTGCCTCTTTGATCAGTCCGCGAGGGATGTTTTCCGCCGAAAGCACCTTTGTCACATCATCGGCGTCGCTGCCGAGTCGCTGCGTCATCGCTTTCTGCATCACCGTCGCAAACGAATCACGACGCTCATCACGGCGTTCGATCAGTCGTTCCAAGATCGAGCGAATTTCATTCAATCCGTCACGCACGTTCACGGTGTGCTTGCGGCTGAACTCGACGACTTCGGTCGCATCCCAAACGATATGGTTCTGGCAGATGCGTTGGAACCAGAATGTCTGGACACCCAACGAACGCTTGCCGACTTCGCTATTCCAGACAAAGAAGCCCGGAGCGAATGCTTCGCCTTCGATCTCAGCCCAGCCGGTCGGGTCGATCAGGAAAGCGAACATATCCTGCTCGCCGCAATACAGTCCGCTGCCAGCTCCGTCCATCGCGGTTTGCGGTGGCGAGAAGTCCGAGGCGAACTCATTGACGACATCCAACAACTCCGCATTCCACAACCGAGTGTAGGACACTCCGTGTATGGAACGCACCTTGTCACCGGTTTGCAGGAACTGAAGCGGCTTTCCGGACGTTGGCAGAGTTTCCTCCAACGCGCGACTGGCCGTTTTACGCGACAGCCGATTGATTGTGTCCTTGCTGACATTCGCCATGCGGCAAAGTTGCGAGAACGACCAATCAATCATGGAGGATTCCGAACCGTCTTCGCCGTTCAAGATTGTCAGATCGTGAGACAACGAAAATTCGCCGGGACTTTTCCAGACATCACGTGACTGATGCCGCTGCTGATCGCAGTGGGCGTACAAGTCATCGTAAGTGGCGAAGACCTCGTCTGGACTTCGGCGAAACAACTCTTCGTGGGCCTTGGTGAGTGTGGCCATTGCTGAATACCTTTCTTTAAGTGAAAAGAAGATTGCAGGGCTACGCAGCCCAGCATCAAGAACGCCCCATGAGGCATCGCTGGACTGGTAACCACACGGTTACTCAGCAGATTGTGAAAAACCTACGAGACCACCGACCTCTCAGGCCAACGCAGCCCAGTGGGCGTGGTGGACTGAGAGATTCAGCGTCAATCGACTACTACACAGCAAATTGAAGGATCAGGAAGAAGCTGTTTCCATTTCCTAGCACGTTTCTCAAGATAAGTCACGCATCCCGGCACACTGACCGTAAACAGCGACGTTGGGCAGGATACTTCCCGAGTCGAGTGCGGTTTGGTTGAGGAAGTCCAAGGCGATTTGTGGTTCGCCTGCGTCGACCAACCAACAGATCACGCGGGCGTGCCGATCCTCCAGAACAGCCCAGAAACACTGACTGTTTTCGCGCCGAGCGTGTCGGGTGAGAAAGTGAAGCGTATGCGATCGCTCCGGTGCTAGCCGCATCAACCCTTTACCCGATGCGATTCCGATCCATGAATTACTCATGGTTCATAAGTACCATGATTTGCGCCGACTTGGCAAAGCTCTATTTGCTCTAGCTGTGTGTTGCGTCTGCTTCCATCGGAGCCGGTCATCGTTGGGGTTCACCCGCTCCGCCCCCGACGATGACCGGCGCAGATGGACGCAGAATTCACGACAACCCGTGTTCACCGCACTGATTCCCGTCTGCTTACTTTGGTGAGGTCAGAGAGGGGTTCGTCACGTCGGCTAGCGACTATTTTCAATCGCCAGCGAAAGGCCGCAAAGTTCCGCGATTGACTTCATCGTTTGGCTGAGATCTTCAGTTGATTGGGTGGCGAGTTCTGAGACTGGGACTCCTTGGCGAACCTTGGCTTGGACAAGGGCGTTGTATGCATTGCACTGATAGATCGGATACCGCTTGGGGATCTTGTTGGCAAGTGTTTCCGCATCGGCAATTCGTCCTTTTTCAGCCAGTGCGATACATAGCGCCGTTCGCGATCGGTCGGCAGTGCCGAACCAATCAACGGCTCCAGCAGAGAGAGTTTCTCTCGCAAGTGCAAACTCGCCCACCTCAATGTCGGCTGTTGCAAGAACGGAACCAAGAGGTTTGCATGAAGAACTCGCTGAAATCAAGGCAGTCGTTGTTCGCCTTGCATTGCGATAGCCTTCTCGATTCCCCAAGCGAGCTTCGAGAACAGCGAGTTCGGCAAAAGCTCGCGCCGTATGCCTTGGATTGCGGGCATTCTTGAGTTTCTCCGCTGTTTGCCTCAGTTGCGGAAGATCTTCCGACCAAACTGCTCGCAAGGCATCAAAATACGTGGAAGAATCCCAAGATGTGATTCGGTAGAGATGTTGACCTTCGGGTAGGCGATCAAGAATGCAGAGCGTCATTGCTTGCAAATGCAAATAATTCCACTGGAACAGTTGGTCATTGTCACCAAAAATCCCCGCCTCTCGCGCCAAGGTAACACCCGTGGTAGCAGCCCCGTTGACATCGCCAAGTTTCACTTGCATGTCCATCGTTTGCCTTCGGCATGCCAGAATCAATTGCACCGTCAACTTCTCGCGATCCTCCATCCTGTCATAGCTGGGACGAGAGTAAGTGCCGTCAAACGATTTCTTTGGTCGCTTTTGCCTAGCCCAAACGCTTTCCCATGCTCTCATGCAGTTTGCGTCCATCGCATCAACCGCTCGTTGATAGCTCGCTACCTTGCGAAGCTTGCCCCAAGTTTGCGCGATGTGTAGCCATGCGAATGCGGCTTCCAGAGGATCTTCAATATGCTCAGCAATCTCTTGGGCAGTTTCTACAAAGGTTCGAGGCTGATTAAGATCAGGAACACTCAGCGAGATGAGATCGTCTTTGATGCCTGGCTTCGGCGTTGCTAGGGTCAACTCTTGGCGTGAGAATCCTGCAAACGCGGCTGCTCGAAGCGGTGGCTCTGGCAAAGCATCCGCCCATTGGAAAAGGTCGAGGGGGTCAGCTC
>CAZZDZ010000479.1:0-4404 GCA_964652675.1 uncultured Pirellulaceae bacterium | reverse complement strand
GTTCGCTGACGTTTCTACCGCGTCAAAACGGCAGCCATGAAACCAATTGCCCCAGCGACAATCACGAGTGTCAAGATCAGAGCCCCCAGTAACACAGGGTCCATTGGTTTGCGACCATTGATCCGAGACTGGGACCCCTGTCGATTTCGGTACACATCCGATTCGTCGCCGATGTGTACGCTAGAACGCCCGGCCGATGCACGCGGAACCTCGTAACGACCAGAACTGTCACCGCTCGTCTTTGTCTTCGTCTCAGCGCCTTTGTAGCCCGATTCGGCTTGCAGATCCACTTTACTGTCGTCTTCATCGAATTCGATTGCACGACGCTGGACATTGACAAGTCGCCCACTGTCGCTGGCACTGAGGCCTTTGCCGCGGATCACTTTGCTGCGACTGCTGGCCAAAGTATCACCGTCTTTTGCAGAAACAGTGTCGCCCTTGATTGACGACAAGTGACTGGCGTCATCCAAAGAAATCGATGATCCATCGTCATCGTATTCGGGCGCTGCTCCCAAGCCTGCCGTGACGCGTTGGCCCTTTGGAACGGCTTCAACAAATTTTTCCAACACCGCTGCGCAATCGGCTGCTGTTTGGTACCGGTAAGCAGGGTCCTTCTGAATCATCTTGACGCAGATGCCTTCCAATTCGCCAGGCACGTCTGGACGTAATTGTCGAATCGTTGTGGGCATTTCTTTTTGGTGTTTGGCAATTCGCTGCGCTAATGTTCCATCACTAAACGGCGGCTTGCCGGTCAGTAGAAAGTACAATGTGCATCCGAGCCCGTAGATGTCGGCGCGATGGTCAACCGTGTGGCTGTTGAGAGCTTGTTCGGGCGCCAAGTAATCAGCGGTGCCCAAAACATTTTCGTTATTCGCGACCGTAAGTGATTCGTCGTCGTCGGCCGAAACCAATGCCAGTCCCATGTCCAGCAAGCGAACAACACCGTCTTGATCGATCAGCAAGTTGGCGGGTTTGACGTCGCGGTGGATGACACCGTTGTTGTGAGCGTGATCCAATCCACGCGCACTCTGTGCAATCAACTCGGCTGCTGTCGAAGGGTCCAGTGCACCATCACGTTTGACTAAGACCTGCAAATCGACGCCGTCGACGTACTCCATGACGATGAAGTGAACGTCGCCTTCGTTGTCGATGTCGTAGGCCAAAACAATATTGGGGTGGTTCAGCGAAGCGATCGCTTTGGCTTCCAACTGAAATCTGGCCAGGTACGAAGCATCTTTGACCCGCTTTTTGGGCAGCACCTTGATCGCTCGCCGGTCTTGCAATCCGGTATGCTCGGCCAGATACACACTGCTCATACCACCGGTACCGATGTGACCAAGCAATTTGTATTTGCCTAAAAAGAAGCCCTTATATTTGCCAGCCAGCAATTTGTCGCTGTGCCACTTCGAGATCAAATCCGCCTTCTCAAAGTACCTTGCCACCTTGGCGGGATCTTCTGGCAATTCGCCGGAGTGCTTCTTGCGGATTTTTGCTTCCATGCGATCAGCCTTCACCGGATCGACAAGTCGACTTTTGGCGATCAGCTTGAGAAGCTTTTCAGACGTGAGCTGCTGCGACATGGGCAATTGCAGACGGTGACCCCATGGAGAGTAAACGAGACGTGTGAGAAGATACCAACAAGGAATGAATCAGTTAAGAGTCCATTGTTTCGATCCCCCCAAACTAGGACCGCCCGCGCTAAAGTTCATGTTAACTACGAATGCCGCCAACGCCATCGGTTTACACCGCTGAATCCAAAATCATTTCGGCCCATGACCACCGACGAGACCTTAACAATTCCTTCTTTACGTCACTGTATTACGCAAAACGCTGTTTCTATAACGCAAAACACTACCTCTGGCCCCCAATCTGCCGTGGAAAAAGCTAACCGGAATTCAATTGCATCAATCGGTATGATGGCAAAGTACTGGACCCCTGGAACCGTAAAAACTCGACTCGGGGCATCGATCGGCCTGGAAAAGTCAGCTCGGCTGCACGAGCTGTTTGTGATGACGTTAGCGCGTTCGCTCGGTCGCTGGTCACATTCCCAGCCAATACGGCTTGTCGCCGTTGTCACCCCCGACGACAAGCAGGCCGCTTTTCAATCCGCAATCGATCCAACCTGGACGACTCAACTCCAGGCCGACGGCGATCTGGGAAATCGGATGCAGCAGTGGTTTCTTGATACGTTGCGATACGAAACGGATAGCTCTGCCGAAAAATCTGATCAGTTTTCTGACAAAGCAATCCTAATCGGAGCCGATTGCCCCACCATTGATACCGACGTGATTTTCAATGCGACACAGTTGCTGGACGACCACGAATTGGTACTCGGCCCCGCAGTCGATGGTGGGTACTACTTGATCGCGTTGCGTGGACCATGGCGTAAAGAATTCGAGACGTTGTTTGCCAACATGACCTGGAGCACCGATGATGTTCTGGCGATCACGCAACAACGGGCTAGCGATGCGGGTATCAAAGTCGCGTTACTGCAACCGCGCGAAGACGTTGACACCGTCGAAGTACTTGATCGCCTGCGAAGTGATTTGAGCGATCGGGCTGCAAGCGATCCAGATAGCCAACGCTTGCTACAAGGGATCGATTCGATCTTGGCCGACAACCCAGATGAACCGCACCCGTGAACCATCGTACGATCATCATTGGCGGCGGTGCGATTGGGCTATCCCTGGCTTGGGAACTTGCGCGCCGCGACGTTCAGGTCACGTTGATCGATCGCGGCGAAATCGGCAAGGCAACGTCTTGGGCAGCCGCCGGTATTTTGCCACCCGCAAATTTCGAATCGGCTACCGACGCAATCGATCAACTTCGTGGCTTGAGCCATCGCATGTTTCCTGATTGGACCGACCATCTAAAACAAACCACCGGCATCGACACCGGATTCCGACGTTGCGGCGGATGGTACTTGGCCAACACGCCGGGCGAGCGAGCGTCCATGGTCGGCATGACCGAGTACTGGCGCGAGATGAACATTCGCTGCGAACAAATTGCCAGCCAAGATGTCGTAACACGCGAGCCCCATCTTGCCGACTGGTTCAGACGATCGCCCAACGCTTCAGCGTGGTGGACCGAAGACGAATGTCAGATCCGCAGCCCCGACTATTTAAAAGCCTTGACCGCCGCTTGCCAAAAAGAAAACGTGCAGTTGGTTCCGCACGCAAATGTGTTCGACATCGACGAGTCCGACTCGCGAGTGAAAGTGTCGGCGACAAATTCGTTGACAGAAGAATCCAAACACCTCGAAACGGATTCGGTCGTCGTCTGTGCGGGCGCGCGAACCGGTTTGGTCGCTCCGATGTTACGCCTACAACGAGCATTGGTTCCTATTCGCGGCCAGATACTGCTACTGAAAAGCGACATTCCCTTGTTCAAAGGCGTCGTCAATGTTGGTCATCGGTACTTGGTCGCGCGCGACGACGGACACACACTGGTTGGGTCTTGCGAAGAAGAAGTTGGCTTGCAACTTGGTACGACTGCAGAGATGTTGGCTAGTTTGAAAGAGTTTGCGTTGGATCTTTGCCCCGAATTATCGGGCGCCGATGAAGTCCAAGCATGGTCGGGGCTACGTCCCATGACGTTCGACGGGTTTCCCATCATCGGGCGAGTGCCCGAGAGTGCAAACGTGTATGTCGCATCAGGTCATTACCGCAGCGGGCTGCATTTGTCGCCAGCCACGGCAGTTGCGATGGCCGACTTGATGTTAGGCAAAAAGCCAGCCGTCAGTTTGGACGCATTTCGCGTCGGCAAACAACAGTCACTTGGCAAATAACCACGGTCACTTAACCTTCGCCAACCGCGTAGCGAAAGTCGTCAAGACTTTCGGCCAACCGCTGCGAATCTTCGGATGTAACCCAACGCGTAAGTTTTGGAGTTGCGCTTTTGCAAAAATGTATTCAGATTCGATCGATCGATTCGGTGAAACAACCGGAAAACCAGCTGCGTAGCAGCGACAGCATATAGCCCCATGCGTCAGCCTTGTCTTTACCCACGAAATGTTGAATCAAAGTTGGCCGGTTAGCTTAAGTGAGTCAAGGAGCGACTGCATTTTTCGATAACCACGCCAAATTGTTTGCCAGCCAGGTTCGCCATCGCTCTTGCGACCAAGGAAGCCGCCCAGCTTTGCCAGTTCGCGGAAGAATTCGTAAACCGTCAAGTCTTTCATCTTCAGTTGTGGTCGCAGCAATCCAACACACTTCAGCTACGATGACGGAACATGCCCCCGAGCTTTCGTCTCTGTTTCATTGCGTCCCAAAAGCTTCAACTCAAACAATCGGATCCCAATCACGCTTATCAAACCAATCAGGGGCTCCAGACGATCAGCCGTTCGCAACGCGTGTTTTTCAATGCTGCATCCGCTCTTGATCACTTTGTGATACTCTTCGATTA